>JBMNTN010000001.1:0-116588 GCA_050945755.1 Bacillota bacterium
ATTCTCACTAATAATATGGAAAATTAAAGTAAGGTTTCATATCATATACCAAATTAGTTTATTCTATCGATACAAATGGTACCGGTAAATATACTCCTCGACTGGCTCAGGCAAAAGATATTTTATTGGTCGGTTTTCGACTACTCTCCGCCTGATGTCAGTGGAGGATATGGCCAATGCCGGCACTTCCATAAATACAATCTTTGCTGCAAAGTGTTCCGGCAGACTGTTAATATCATGCAGATGAAAACCCGGCCTTGTCGCAGCAATAAACTGACACTTTTCCATTAACTGATCAACATGTTTCCAAGTAAGTATTTCCAGAATAGCGTCTGCACCAGTAATAAAGTATAGTTCAATATCATTGCCATAATAGTCATAAAAAGCATTAACTGTATCAATTGCATAGGAAAAACCCGGCCTGTCTATTTCTACTCGGGACACCTCAAAGAACGAGTTGCTGGCTATAGCGAGGCTGGTCATGTCAAACCTATCCTCAGAAGGAGTAATGTTTTTTTCCCTCTTATGGGGTGGTCTTCCTGAAGGAACAAACACTACTTTGTCCAGGTTAAAACCACATCTAGCCGCCTCCGCTGTCACCAAGTGCCCGTAATGAATTGGATCAAACGTTCCTCCCATAACAGCCAGTTTTAACTGCTTTAACATGAACCTATTCTCCTCGCATAATTAAAGTAATTAACTACTCCGTTCGTCTTTACTTTAACCGCACTCTCCTTTTGTTGTCAATATGATAAAACACTGTTTGCCAAAATTTAAATAATCTGATTCTTCAAAAGCCCTTGGTTAGGGCAATTCCAACTTCGGCTTCTTTTCAGACCGCTTATAAAAAATGATATTTCTCCCCACAGTCTGTACAACTTCACACCCGACAACTTGGCTAATAGCTATTGCCGCCTCTCGCGGATTCTCCTCACTGTTATTTAAAACTCGAACCTTAATCAATTCTCTGGCTTCCAAAGCATCATCCAACTGCTTAAACAGGTTATCGTTCAAGCCGCCTTTGCCAATTTGAAAAATAGGGTCAAGCTGTGTTCCCAGCGCCCTTAAGAATCTTTTTTGCTTTCCCGTCAGCATCGTATATCCGGCTTTGAGGCCGATCTTCACCTCACCTTTCGTTCCATGTTTCAAGTTATTATACCATACACCTAATCTTCCGAAAACAAGATAAACTAAGATCAAAAAACAGGCCCTTTCAGGCCTGCTCATTTTAACCAATTTTCTCGATATCATTCTGCCGAATTTTCCGGCGCCTTTTTTCATATTCGGGAGAACCTTTTTTCCACCCCCGGTAAGGCTTCTGCCTCTCTATAGTTACGGTCCCCTCCCCAAACACAAAATCATTTTTGGCTGGGCAGTAATACATTGCTTCACCTTGTTTACAATTTCCACAATCGAAGCAACTCATGGTAAAATTTTACCCCCGTTCAAAAGAATTATATGATTATTCCGAATAATCGAATTCTATGCCTTCAATCTGTATTACGTCACCAGCCTTTGCTCCTTTCTCCCGTAGCGCTTGATCCAAGCCGATATTTTTGAAAATTTTTTGCATACGCCTCACAGCTGCTTCATTATTGAAATCCGTCATAGCAACCAGGCGCTTTATTTCTTCGCCAGACACAACAAATAATCCTTTTTCCTTTTCAACTATCTGATATTTTTCTTTAGGGACAACCCGGACATACTTTATTTCCTGCTCTGGCGGTTTTGGCAAAGTTTTTTCGGAAGCGCAGACCATCTGATAAACCCGCTGAATTAATTTATCCAGTCCTTGACCGGTAGCTGCACTTATGGGATAAATTTCGTACTCATCCCCGATATGTCCTCTTAGTTCTTCTAACTGCTTCTGTGTTCCGGGAATATCCATTTTATTAGCAGCCACAACTTGCGGGCGGTCCGCCAGATCCTCACGATATTTTTTCAGCTCTTGGTTGATAGTAATAAAATCATTCCAAGGGTCTCTGCCTGTTTGTTCCGACATATCCAAAACGTGAATCAACACCTTAGTACGCTCCAAATGACGTAAAAAATGGTGTCCTAATCCCGCTCCCTGATGGGCTCCTTCAATTAAACCAGGAATATCAGCCAAAACAAAACTGCTTTCTTCATCAATCCTAACTACCCCTAGATTCGGCGTTAATGTAGTAAATGGATAATCAGCAATCTTAGGTTTGGCAGCGGAAACTTTGGAAATAATCGTGGATTTACCCACATTTGGGAAACCCAGCAATCCAACATCAGCGAGAAGTTTTAGTTCCAAGCGAATCCATCTCTCTTCCCCGGGTTCACCATTTTCCGCCAAGGTTGGTATTCGATTTTTCGCAGAAGCAAAACGGGTATTACCCCTGCCTCCCCGCCCTCCTTTGGCAACTATTGCCTGCTGTCCGTGTTCGGTCAGATCTGCCAGTACTTGGTCGGTTTCACTATCTTTAATTATTGTACCCACAGGAATCTTTAAAACAAGGTTATCCCCGCTTTTCCCGTGCATGCCTTTCCCCTGACCGTGCTGCCCTCTTGTCGCCCGGTAATGCTGCCTATATTTAAAATCAATTAATGTGCGCAATCCTTCATCCGCAATAAAAACTACATCGCCGCCATTTCCTCCGTCCCCTCCGGCAGGCCCCCCTTCCGGAACATACTTTTCCCTTCTGAAAGCAACGATCCCGTTACCGCCGTCTCCGCCCTTAACATACACCTTTGCCCGGTCAACAAACATTTTGAACTCCTTATTTACAGCTTCTGATATTATTATATTCTCGATAATTTTTCTGTCAATTATTCTTTGGTATAGATAAAATGATCGCTGTTAAACCCGGCGGTTGGTTAATGGAGAGGCTGCCATATATGTTCCCGGCCAGCTCCTGTTTTTTTCTTAAAGACCTGTAAAGACTGCCATAAGCAAGAATCGGTGCCATTGTCAACTCCCATTGAGACTCCTGAAAGTCCTCTTTATATGTCACCTTAAGCCAGTTTTCTTCTTGTTTTAGCCTAGCAATATAATCAATGGTTGTATTTAACATCAAATAAAAAAAGTCTATCGTTTCCTGTCGATAATATCGACAGGAGGGCGCCGGCGGTTCTATATTAAAGCATAAATTCACCCCAAGATTTCTACTCTTTTGTAAAGCTATGAGAAGTAAAATGGACAAGTAAGAATTATCCAGCTTGGTAATGGGGCCAACTTCCAATAAATTAGATGTTACCTGTCTTAAGTAATTTAAAGCCTTATCCCTTTTTTCCAGTTGTAAATTCCCCATGATTACTTGGAGATGGTTCAGGTAATCATGTTTTTGGTCTCTAATTAATTTGACCATATCATCATATATGTACCGTTCCATTTCCACACCCCCTTTGTTGTTATTATTCTGCAAATTCTGTCATAATCCTTTTTCCGCAAACTATTTCTCTAAAGGATTGCAAAAATTTAATTAAATCCCTCATAGTCCAATAATTTACATTACAAATAAAATAAAAAACCGGGGGCTCTCCCCGGTTCATTTCTTAACCAACAGCTACTTCGGAATAAACGCTAACCTGTTTTTTCGTTTGGTTTTTGCGTTCAAATTTTACATATCCATTCACCATGGCAAATAAGGTATCATCCTTACCCAACCCAACATTAATTCCAGGGTGGAATTTGGTACCTCTCTGGCGAACGAGGATACTGCCTGCAGTTACGTATTGACCATCATGACGTTTTAATCCAAGCCGTTTTGATTCACTGTCCCGACCGTTCCTTGAACTACCACCGGCCTTTTTGTGCGCCATAATATCCCACCTCCTTGTAATTACGCTTCAATTTTTTCTACTTGTACCTTTGTAAAGGGCTGACGATGCCCTTGTTTTTTTCGGATATTTTTCTTTGCTTTATACTTGAACACAATTATCTTCTTACCTTTACCATGTTCAAGAACCTTTAACACAACCTTTGCTCCGGGAACTACAGGTGACCCGACTGACATAGCCCCATCTTTATTTACGGCAAGAACTTTTTCGATCTCTACTGTCTGTTCAGGCTCAACGGGTAATTTTTCCACCCGTAATACGTCGCCTTCGGCAACCTTATATTGCTTGCCTCCGGTTTCAATAATGGCGTACATGTTGCACCTCCTCGCGTCAAATACTCGCCCTAAACAGGTGGCATAGAGCACTTTCAACCTTTCAGGTGCGGTTTTAAAACACAACAAACTGATTGTAGCAAAATCCCATTATTTTGTCAAGGAACGTCAACCACACAGGCCTTGGCATAGGTCCGAAAAACCTTTGTCACTTCCACCCAAATTTCTTGGCCTAAAAGCGCCCCCCCACCATCTACATCAATCACAAAGCCATCCACCCGGGCAATGCCGTCAGAGTTATGTCCGGAATGGGGCTCCTCTACTTTTACTTTAATCCTGTCTCCTACTTTAACAGGAAACGCTTGTTTTTCCGTTGTCTCCAGATCGTAGGCAGGCCTAACCATAGTTTCCTCCATGCGCAAGCCGGCTGACCCCTTAATAATGATCCGTTTACCGGTCCTCTGCTCCAGGCCTCGCAGGTTATGGCCGCCTGATCCAATCAGATAAGCCGCAACTGCCGGATTAGCCTCAACCAGAATAGCCGGAGCTCCTGAGGTTTCACTGATTGATAGTATTTCTTTTTTAGCCCAGAGACTGACACTTTCCTCAGAAAGCACTTTTCCTTTGCCGTCACAGAACGGACAATCTTTTTGAAGCACATGAGCCAAGCCTTGACCTACTTTCTTTCTGGTCATCTCCAAGAGACCCAGCTGGGTAAATCCTAAAATATTAGTTTTTGTTTTGTCCTTTTTTAATTCATTTTCTAACGAATCCAGTACCAGAGCACGGTGCTGGGGAATATCCATATCGATAAAATCAATAATGATAATACCGCCGATGTTACGGACCCTAAGCTGACGGGCAATCTCTACCGTAGCTTCCAGATTTGTCTTCAAAACAGTATCTGCCAGATTTGTAGTTCCTACATACTTTCCGGTATTAACATCGATAGCGGTGAGAGCTTCCATCTGATCTAAAATCAAATAACCGCCACACTTCAACCAAACCTTGCGCTTTAAAGCCTTTTCCATTTGACCCGGAATATCATAGATAAAGAAAATATCCTTAACATCCCGAATTGCCACCCGGTTCTTTAAACCAGGCGCAGTCAGGTCTAAAATATCGGCAACCTTTTCGTAATTCTCTTTAGAGTTAACCAATACCCGATCCACATTTTCGGTAAAAATATCTCTGATTACCCGTTGGACCAGTTCTAAATCTTTATGAATCAGCTGAGGAGCTGATCCATGGGCCGCCCTATTTTGAATTTTTTTCCACAAACGGGTAAGCATTTTTATGTCAATGGCAATTTCCTCTGCAGACATTCCTTCGGCAACTGTCCGGACAATAAGACCCATTCCTTGTGGTTTTAGTTCCTCGGCAATGCTTTTGAGCCGCTTACGTTCCGACTCTATTTCAATCCTCCGGGAAATACCGATATAATCCACTGTCGGCATCAGCACCACATAACGCCCGGGCAACGTGAGATGTGTAGTTACCCTGGCTCCCTTTGTCCCCACCGGTTCTTTCGCAATCTGAACCAGTACTTCCTGGCCTTGCTTGAGGACTTCCCCAATAGAATAAGGGTGATGTTCCTCCTCATCCTCTTCCCAAAGGCGTTGGGGGATCGCTTCCTCCACATAGAGAAAACTATTCTTCTCCAAGCCAATATCAACAAAGGCTGCTTGCATCCCCGGCAGAACATTTTCCACCAAACCTTTGTATATATTGCCGGCAAGTCGCTGACTGCCTGCCCTTTCCAAGTAAATTTCTACAAGCTGCTGGTCTTCTACCACAGCTACAGCAGTTTCTTCCGGTTCCACTTTAATCAGTATTTCTTTATACACGGAAAACACATCCCAATGAAAATTCTTTTGTTTGCTTTCCCAACATAATTTCTATCATCGAAATAATTATAAGGGTAATAATTTCACGCCGTCCGGCAGCCGCTTAAAAAGCCCTGTTCGCACTATTTCTGTTACCTCACAGCCGTTGATACCTAAACTGTCAATTACTTCACCCGGTTTTACATTCCCCGCGCTTCCGGTCATAACCTCCATTTCCACCACAGCCCCATCTTCCACAGGGCAGGCAGAAAGCGCCCAAATACCGGGTCTGATATCATACTGTTTAGTTCCTTTTGGGGATTGACGCACCACAATAATTTCTTTTTTCCCAAAAATGTCCTTTACCCGGTTGTTCAATTCTACTTTAGTTAACGGCGGACTGAATACTGTCGTTAACCGATAAGTGGCACAATTAATCAAGGCATTTAAGGCACCGGTACCCCGGGGGATTTCTCCCACCTTTTGAATTGACAACCCCAAAGGGCACTGCTCTTGAAATCGTTTTTGGAACTCCCGAGGAACAACATACTCTTTTAACTCTACATCAAAATACTCACACCTGCTTACCATTCCCACCGGACGAGGAGGACCAAAAGCAATTAAGGGATGAGGGTTAAAACCCTGAGAAAAGGCCACGGGAATCTCTGCCCGTCTTAACGCTTTCCCGACAATTCTCAATGTATCAAGATGGGAAAGAAACCTTAGACTCCCCTCGATTGCTAAGCAGGAACGTAAAATCATCAAAATATTCACCTCTTAGTTTGCGGCTTTACTTCAAGCTGAGGGCAAACCCCACATCCATAACAAGCAGCCGATCGGCAGTCTTCTGTTGGAGTTCCTTCCCGAGCTAATTGGTATTCCCTTTCCAGCCATTTTTTTGAAACACCGGAGGATAAGTGATCCCAAGGCAAAGTTTCATCTGCTTCAAAGCGCCTATTGGCAAAAAACTCGGGTTGCAAACCACAGGTGGCAAAAGCTTCTAACCATAGTTGGTATTTAAAATGCTCGGACCAGCCATCAAACTTGCATCCCAGCAGCCAAGCCTTTTCCAGCACTGCTCCCAGACGTCGGTTGCCTCGGGCAAAGGCTGCTTCCAGAAAACTAACTTCCACTTCATGATAATGAAAAGTAACATTTTTCATTTTGCGAAATTTTTCCTTTAAATAGCGTTGCTTTTCCTGCAACGATTCCCTGGACTCCTGTCCCTCCCATTGAAAAGGCGTATGTGCTTTGGGCACAAATGAAGAAGCACTAACCGTAATTCTAATTGGTTTTTTAACATGATCCGGTTTAGCCTGTCTGCCTGCGTAAAGAATTTTTTGGGCTAAGTCCACAATTCCATCCAAATCTTCATAAGTCTCAGTAGGCAATCCAATCATAAAATAAAGCTTAATAGAAGTCCACCCCTGGGAAAATGCGGCATAAGCCGTTTCCTTGATATTCTCTTCAGTTACTCCCTTGTTTATTACGTCTCTTAGGCGTTGCGTGCCTGCCTCGGGAGCAAAAGTAAGACCGCTTTTACGTACCTTTTGGACTTGATGAGCCAAATTAACGGAAAAAGCATCGACACGTAAGGAAGGCAAGGAAATACCCACTCCCTTTTCTTTATACCGTTCAAGCAGCCTCTTAATTAAAGATTCTACACAGGTATAATCTGCCGTACTAAGAGATGTTAAGGCTATCTCTTCATATCCTGTGGCACCAACCAATTCTTCCGCTTGGGCAAGAAGCTTATCTACATCTCGTTCCCGCACCGGTCGATAGATCACTCCCGCCTGGCAAAACCGACAACCCCTGGAACATCCTCGTAATACTTCCAGCATCACCCGGTCGTGAATCGTTTCAGTATGGGGCACCAATGTCTGATTGGGAAAAGGTGCATGATCAAAATCCTTTATCACCCGTTTTAAAACCACAGAAGGGACACCTTCTAAAACCGGTTCAATTTGCTTAATTTTTCCGTCTTGATGGTATTTAACCTCATAAAAGTCCGGCACGTACACACCCTTTATCTGAGCAACTTCCCGTAAAAACCTGCTTTTGTCAAAAACCCTGTCTCTGTCCTTCACCGCTTTCAATAAATCAAGTATTTCTAAAATTACTTCCTCCCCTTCCCCCAGGACAAAAAAATCAATAAAGTCCGCTAAAGGTTCCGGGTTAAATGCACAGGGGCCGCCGGCCATGACAAGGGGGAAACCCTCTTTCCGCTCCCGGGATTTAATCGGTATCCCCCCAAGATCAAGCATATTGATAATATTAGTATAACTCATTTCATACTGCAGGGTAAAACCTAATATGTCGAATTGTTTAAGAGGTCGATAGGATTCTAGGCTAAAAAGAGGTACTTTATTTTCCCTCATCAGCTTTTCCATATCGGTCATGGGGGCAAAGGACCTTTCCATTAGAAAATCGTCTCTTGTATTCACGATGTGATACAGGATGCGCAATCCTAAATGGGACATGCCTACTTCATATGTGTCAGGAAACAAAAAAGCTGACCTCACGGAACACCTGTCCCAATCTTTTTTGATCATATTCCACTCGTTCCCAATATATTGACTAGGCTTGACCACCTTTGGCAGTAATTTTTGTTCGATAAAAGAACGCATTATTTTCCTCCAAAAAAATATCCTATTATTAGTATGACACATTTTATTTTCCCAAAGCACAAACTTCAATACGAACTAAAAAATTTCTATTTTCATTAAAAATTTCAACACTCCGGGAACAAATTCCTCCCCCGCAACAAGATTCAACCGCAAGTTGGATTTTCTTTCTTCACAATATCCCCCATGGTTTTTCCCATATCACCGGTCAATCCGGCACTTATTACCGCCCGTTCTGTCAGGATACCCAGCAATTCTCCTCTTTCACTAACAACATATATTAGATGATATTTTTGCGGGGCTAATGTTTCCAGCACCTGTTTTACCTGCACTGAACCAAGCATTGCCAAGCATCGCCCTGGCAGCACTCCCTGTTCTTTAATTTCCTGTTCTTTTCCAGTCAGATAACTAATAAGGGTAAGAAAAGCCGCGTCCTTTTCCCGGCGTGCGGCGAAAAAAAAATAAGCCGCCAATAACATCCAAGTAAAATTTACCCAATGGCAGGATAGCTTCCATAAACCCCAAAAAAACAGAGCTCCCGCTAATAACTGTCCTGCTCCGGCAGTTAGCCGCGTTGCCGGAAGAAATCCAAATCTTTGGGCAAGATAAGCCCGCATAATCCTCCCCCCATCCAAGGGAAGTACCGGAATCAGGTTGCACGCAGCCATTACCAGGGTAACCTGATAACCAAATTCCAACCATGGAAGAGGCATGGTAAATGTTGCATTAGCCAGCCAAATCAGCCCAGCTGCAAAAAGATTGGTAAGAGGTCCCGCCAAAGCAACAAGAGTCTCATTAATCAGTGAATACTTTTTGTATGATTGGATATATGCAACTCCCCCAAAAGGAAAAAGTTCAATCCTTTCCACCGGGAGTTGAAAATAACGAGCCACAACAACATGTCCTGCCTCATGAAGAAGAACCGATAAAAAAACCAATACAGCAAAGTGCAGAATTCCCAAAACCCCAAAAATAATAAAAAGAACAAGAAGCGAATTCTTTATCAAAATCTCAATCCCGCAAACCCGGGCAATTTTCATCGTTGATCACACTCATTTTTTCCATTAGCTGAATTTCTTCAGATACTGTTACTATTGCCACGCAGGTACTCCAAAGGATCAACCGCTGAACCGCGTACATGGATTTCAAAGTGAACCGGATGCACCCCGGTTACACCCAGTCTTTCACCTTGCTTTACCTCTTGCCCTTGCTTAAGATTGACAGCCTCTATATTTTGGTAAATTGTACGAAGGTTTCTTTGGTGTTTTATAATAATTAAATTTCCTTGGCCTTTGTCATTATTAATCTTCTCCACCATTCCCTCCGCTGCTGCCTTTACCGGCTGTCCAATTTCCGTTTTAATATCAATTCCTTCATGCCAAATTTTTTCATCTTTTCTATCTCCCGAACACCATCCATAATTCTTGACGACGATCCCGGAAACAGGAAGTACCAGAGGATAATATTCTTTTTTCGCACCCCAGCCGATGACTTCCTGAATTTCCGGCATCCAATCGTTTTCCACGGACAAAGCAGAGACCACCTGCCGGCGCACCCAGTATCCTAACCCGTCCCCGGACTGAGTTAAACTGCAAACCAAAACCGCTAAAAGAATAGAGATAATAGTCTGCCGGACCCACTTTTTATTAAAAAAATATCTCAAAGACCCTTTACCAGGCAAGATTATCACCTCGGTCCAAGCCTTTCCTACTATTTATGTTTATTACTAAACTGCGCTTCTTATGAAAATATTTAGTCTTGGCCAATTATAAAAAACCTATCCAACCACTCATAAATCCTGCTTACTAATTATATAAAGAGGCCGCCCGAAGGCGGCCTTTCTAAAATGTTAACTGTTCCTTACGCAGGGCAATTCCCAGAATCAACCCCATAGATACCATGTTAGTCAACAACCCACTCCCTCCGTAGCTCATAAAGGGAAGTGGTACTCCTGTCACAGGCATAATACCAATTGTCATGCCGATATTAACCATCACATGGAAACAAAGCATGGAGGTAATACCGATGACAATCAATGTCCCAAAAATATCTCTTGACTCCATGGCAATTTTTATCATCCGATTAATCAAAAGAAAAAACATTAATAAAACCAACGAACCTCCAATAAAGCCCAGTTCCTCACCTACCACGGAAAAAATAAAATCCGTATGATGCTCAGGTAAAAAATTTCCCTGTACCTGTGATCCGTTTCCCACCCCCTTACCAAGAAACCCGCCAGATCCAATGGCTACCTGAGACTGAATCATATGGTAACCGGACCCCAAGGGATCCATATCAGGGTTGACAAAAATAATTAATCTCATTAATTGGTAGGGCTTTAATGGAAGGGGAATCGGGAGTTCCTCCGGCGGTTTTTGAAACCCGTCAGTTGCCACGAAAAGAATTCCAAAAATAATGATTACCAAAAACAGAATTACCAGTACCAGAGCAATCATTATTTTGGGATTAGCCCCTCCCGCCCAAAGCATACCCAGCATTATGGCAAGAAAAACAAGGGATGTCCCTAAATCAGGCTGTTTTAAAATTAATAGCATCGGAATCCCGATATACAGAAAGCATGGAATCAAATCCCTTAATGTATTGAGGTTGCCCTGCCGCCGATTTAAAAAGGCGGCAAAAGAAATAACAATCGCAATTTTTGCAAATTCGGAAGGTTGAAATTCAAAGGGCCCTAGACTAATCCATCGCTGTGCGCCCTTAGATTCTTCGCCAAGAAGAAGCACTGCCACAAGAATAATTAAGTTTAAAAAATATATTGAATTTCCCAGCTTTAAAAAATAGCGGTAATTAAACGATGCCGTCACAGCCATGGCACAAAACCCAATAAAAATCCATAGCACCTGTTTTTTTACAAAATAATAGGGCTGTCCCGCAACCACATTAGCAGA
Organism: Bacillota bacterium; assembly: GCA_050945755.1. Classification (GTDB taxonomy): domain Bacteria; phylum Bacillota; class Dehalobacteriia; order Dehalobacteriales; family Dehalobacteriaceae; genus JAQVXR01. Next base: position 11,442 of record JBMNTN010000001.1, read on the forward strand.
AGCACTTTTCAGTATCAACAGGCTGCTAAATAATACCACAGCAAGCAACCAGATAAAAGTCCAATCCATATTTTTTACAAGCTTTCTTTCCAGCATCTATCTTCCCCCAAATTCCATATCAACTGTGTTTATTATAATGAAAAAGAAAACTTGTCACAAGATAAAGATATACCGGCAATTTCCGGATAATTTGACGCTTAAAAAAATTTGGCTTGCCCCAAGTCTTTGACGCAGGCGGAAGCCATAGTTGCATTTATCCTATCATAAACTTAATTTTATGATAGATAAGAAAACCCGGAAAAACCGGGTTCTTTTCTTCGTATCTGGCCAACTTTTCTTTAGGCACCTCTCCTGATTCCCAAAACAGGAATATTCGCTACCAAAGCCATTGTCCCGTCTGAAGAATTAAGGGAAACTTCTAAAGAGGCTTGATCAATCTCCATGTATTTGTTAATTACAGCAATTAAATCTTCCTTTAAGTCCTCTACCATTTGGGGCGAAATATTAACCCGGTCATGGACCAGCACTAGTCGCAACCGCTCCTTAGCTACATCTTTACTAGCGCCATTATCTCTCCCAAAAAACCGGTTTAAAAATTCTAAGAAATTCATCTCGCGCCCCCCCTAAGATTTAGTTACCCAGCGTTTTATTTTCTCTAACCAACCGGAATTTGCTTCCATATTCATTAGTGGAATCTCTTCCCCGATAATTCTGTGGGAAATATTGCGAAATGCCTGTCCCGCTCGGGATGACTTATCCATAACAGCAGGTTCCCCCCGGTTAGTGGAGACAACAATCGACTCATCATCCGGGACAACCCCTAAAAGATCAACGGCTAAAATCTCTATAATATCTTCTATGCTCATCATGTCGCCTTTTTTTACCATCTGAGGCCGGATGCGGTTGATAATTAATTTCGGTTCTCTTAACCCGGACGCTTCTAATAGGCCGACAATCCGGTCCGCATCCCGTACTGCCGATACCTCGGGCGTGGTGACCACAATTGCCTTTTCCGCACCGGCGATAGCATTTTTAAACCCCTGTTCAATCCCCGCAGGACAGTCTACGATGATATAATCGAAATCAGCTTTCAAACTATCGGATAAATTTTTCATCTGCTCTTCTGATACAGCGGTTTTATCTTTTGTCTGAGCAGCCGGTAGCAAATACATGTTGTCAAATCTTTTGTCTTTAATCAAAGCCTGTTTCAACCGGCAGTTTCCCTGAACAACATCAACAATATCATAAACAATCCGGTTTTCCAGGCCCATTACTACGTCCAAATTCCTCAGCCCAATATCTGTATCTACCATGACAACTTTCTTACCCATGAGGGCTAAACCCGTTCCGATATTGGCAGTAGCAGTTGTTTTTCCCACACCACCTTTACCGGATGTGATCACCAATACTTCTCCCATCTACATGCTCCTCTCCGTCTTAAATGTCTCCTTGGTAGCTTTACCTTGAGGACTGGTATTTTTCAATAATAACTGTTTCGTTGCTGATTCTTGCCGTTTCCGGTTCACCTGGATCAGGATGGCTTCCATCAGGTATCCGGGTAATATAATTACAGATCCGCAGTTGAATAGGATTTAAACAAAAAGCAGTAACTGTTGCATTTTCATTCCCAAAAGCACCGGCATGAACCATCCCTCGTAGTGCTCCCATAACAATTACATGGCCTCCGGCAACTACTTCAGCTCCAGGATTAACATCACCTAAAATTACCACATTACCTGAATGCTTAATGCTCTGGCCTGACCTCAAAGTTTTCTGGATAAGAATTGTATTTTCGCTATTCAGTGCGGTATCAAGCAATTCTTTCATGCCATCTCCTCCTGCTGACTTAAACCAGATAACACATATTATTTATCAACAAGACCAATAATTAAATGCAAGACTCTTGGCTTAACTAACTAAGTTTTTGAACCACTAAGGCAGGAGTCAAACGCCCACTTGCTAGTAAGAAAAAGGCTCTGCAAAACCTTTACTATTTTCTACAGACTGAAATATAAATCCTTCCACTCGGAGAAAAAAAGACCTACTCCATACTATCAGGCAGTTCGTCGGGAATTGGCTCTTTCTTTAAGCCAAAATACTCTTCAAATACCGCTTTCGCAACTAAACCTGCAGAAGAACCACCATGATAACCATACTCCACTATTCCGGCAAAAGCTACCTGTGGATTTTCATAAGGAGCAAAAGCTACAAATAAACCATGATAATCTTTGTTCTTATCATCCCCCGGAAGACCGGTCTGGGCTGTTCCCGTTTTCGCGGCCACTTTTACTGAAGAAGGAAATTCTCTAAAGATAGAATAAGCAGTACCTCCCGGTTCCGCCACCGCCCTCATGCCTTTTCTGACCTCAGCCAATACTTCGGGGGAAGCACTTAATTTATTCAGTTCTTGGGGAGCAAACTCTTTTAAAATCTCACCATTAGGAGAAACAATCTTATCCACCAAGTAAGGTTTCATTCTCTTCCCCCCATTGGCTATAGTAGCAACAAAATTTGCCAACTGCAACGGAGTATAGAGATTATATCCCTGTCCCATGGACATATAGAAGGTATCGTAAGACCTCCAGGTATGTTCCCAACCGGTAAAATTCTCTTCTTTCCATGCCCGACTTGGTAATATTCCTTCAACCTCAGCAGGTAGTTCAATTCCTGTTTTCTGCCCAAAGCCCAGTTCCCCGGCTGTTTTGGTAAGCGCCTCCGGACCTACCCGGTAACCCATCTCCTGAAAATAAGTGTTGCAGGATACCCCTAAAGCGCTGTAAAGGTTTACCGCACCATGTATTTTGTGGCACTTTGCCCGGGGAGCAGTCCAATTTGAAGGCGAGCAGTAAACCGTAGCTTTCGGGTCAATATTTCCTAATGACAAAGCAGCAATCCCCGTAACCATTTTAAATGTAGATCCCGGCGGATAAGCAGCGGAAATAGCCCTGTTAAAAGTAGGCTTTAACTTATCATCCCAATAGTAAGAGGTTTTTTCTTTAGCCAGTCCGTTGGCAAAATCATTAGGATTCAGAAATGGATAACTAGCCATCGCAAGGATGGCTCCGGTTCTTACATCTATCAGTACACCTGCCCCCGCTTTTGCTTTAGGCCTTTGTTCTTGGATCTTGGCGATAGTCTCCGCCATCGTATCTTCCATTACTTTTTGCAGGTTCTGGTCCAGTGTCAACACTAACGAATTGCCTGGAACCGGATCCTTATGAGACCAGGTACTTACTGGTCGGTGTTTGGCGTCGACTTCAACTTGGTCCGCCCCAGCCTTGCCCCGCAAACCGATTTCCTTGCTCTTGTCTTCATAACGTTCAAAGGTTTTTTCCAACCCGGTTTTCCCAATCCAATCATCCATGCGGTAATTATATTCTTCTAAAATATCCAGTTCATTTTTATTAATAAGGCCAACTGTGCCTAATATATGTCCGGCCAGGTGGCCAAATGGATACTCCCTCATCGGTTCCTCACTAATCATTACACCCGGAAGTTCTTCCCGATGTTCTTCAATCCGAGAAACTGTTTGGAGTCCCTCCTCATAGGGAAGTCTCTTCACAACAATTGGCTCATACCGACGGTAGTGTTCTTCAATGGATTGGAGAATCGACTCCTGGGTAATTTCCGGATCACGTAAAATTTCTGCCAGGTTATGAGCAACCTTTTCCTTATCAGTAATGTTTGGACTGGCAATACTTACCGTAAAGACGGGTTTACTGGTAGCAAGGACATCCATATCCCGATCATAGATATTTCCTCGGCGCGCAGGAATAGACACAATTCGAAACTTATTTTTTTCGGCCAAAGTCTCATAGGTATCCGCTTTAACAATCTGTAAATAAAATAGTCTTCCTTCCAACATTGCAAAAATCAGCGCTATGATTAAAGAAAATATTTTTAATTTACTAATCAACTTTTTATTTGCCACCGGATACCACCTCTTTCCCATATAAAAGATGAGCTAATTAAGCATGTCATGGATAAAATAATATAACAAGGTTCCTCCGGATAAATTAACTTTTGTTGTGCCACCATTTTACATAAATCTTATAAGCAGGAACATATAAAAACGGCCCAATACAAGCATGATAGACTGCCAAAGGCAGGACAACAGAATTCCATCCCTGTCCCCAGTAAGCAACCCGACAGATCAGGTCGCCGAAAAAGGTAAATAAAAATTCATGTAAGATGGTACCAAAAAATAAAACCACTATGGGCACCAAATAGTTTTCCTTAAATATTTTTGACTCCACCAGTCCAACACAAAGACCGGTAAACATTTTGCTCAACATAAAAAGGCCAATAAATTTTCCGGAAAGAAGGTCTTGGGCCAGGCCAATAAAAAAACCAACTTTAACCCCCGTAACAGTCCCTTTTAAGAGAGCGGCAAAAATTACAATAATTAACAATAAGTCTGGTTTCACTCCCCTAAAAGTAAATTCGGGGAGAATAGTTGCCTGAAATATAAGATTAAAAAGAACGAATGCAGAAAACATAAAAATTTTCACTGGGATGTTACCTCACATAGGTTTTAAAACCAATACTTCTTCCAGCCGGTTAAAATCAACAAATGGGGAGACTAGTGCCTGCTTCATCAGTCCGTTTGGTTCCACTGTGATACTGGTCACATACCCAATACGCAGGCCGGAAGGAAAGATTCCCCCTAAGCCTGAGGTGACCACAATTTGGTTTTCCTTAAGTTCCGCATCCTGGGGAATATGAATCATCCGTAAAAAACCACGCGGTCGATCTACACCTTCCACTACTCCCGGCGTACGGGAAAGCTGCACCATACAGCCGACAGCCCCATCCTTATCAAGGATCAACAGTACTTCCGCCGAATTACGGGATACGGAAATCACCCGGCCCACCAATCCGTCCTGATTAATTACCGCCATGTCTTTTTCCAACCCGTCCTCTAAACCCCGGTTAATGGTGACAGAATGGTACCAATTACTTGTATCCCGGGCAATTACTTTAGCGGGAATACTCTGCCAACCCTGTTTTAGACTCTCCTGCATCTTTAAAAGCTGGCGTAATCTGACATTTTCCAACTGTGCTTCGGTAAGTGCATTAACCTCATTTTTTAACTGGGCAATTTCTTTTTTTAATTCTTTATTCTCCTGTACGAGATCTTGATAGCTTCGCAAGTAGTCCCCTAAGGCGCGGGTCCTGCCCATAACTGCCGTAGCCCCGCTCTCCAGCGGGGCTAACAGATTGCGAAACCATATTTCTATCGGGCTTAAGGAAGATCTATCCATACCCGTACCGCGCGCAATTAACAAAACTAAAATCACTGCGGCCAAAAGTAAAGTCCATTTGCCCTTCCCCCAAAACTTGGGCAAAACAACCACGTCCTTTTACCTGACTGACTTAGCTACTCGATTGGTAACTCTAAATCTTATCACAAAACTATACCTGATAACTTGGTTTAACGGTGTTTCTTTGGTGAAATCAGCACCCGGCGCAAAACATTAATATTTTCCAACACTTTGCCGGTTCCCAATGCTACCGCTGCTAAAGGTTCTTCTGCTAAATGTACCGGCATACCTGTTTCCAAGGACACTAAGCGATCTAGGCCATGCAACAGCGAACCACCGCCAGCCATAACAATCCCTCTGTCCATAATATCGGCAGCCAGCTCCGGTGGAGCCTTTTCCAGGCATACCTTAATCGCCTCAACAATCGATGTTACCGGTTCGGCTAAAGCATGGTTAACTTCAACTGCTGTAACCGATACAGTTTTTGGCAAGCCGGTTAGTAAATCTCTGCCCCGTACTTCAATTATTTTACCACGGGCCTCATCATCTTCCAAGTAGGCGGTTCCAATTTGAATTTTTATTTCTTCCGAGGTTCGTTCCCCCACCGCTAAACTATAGGTACGTTTAATATGGTTAACGATCGCCTCGTCCATTTCATCCCCAGCTACCCTAATAGATTTAATTGCGACAATACCTCCGAGGGATATGATCGCTACCTCTGTTGTTCCGCCACCGATGTCTACAATCATATTTCCTGTAGGCTCTGAAACCGGCAGTCCCGCCCCAATGGCTGCAGACATTGGTTCTTCAATTAGATAAGCTTCTTTCGCCCCCGCTTGCAAAGCTGCTTCCCGAACCGCTCGTTCTTCCACCGCGGTCACTCCGGATGGAATACTAATTACTACGCGAGGCCGTACCAAGGGGCTTTTTGTTTTTAATCCTTTCAAAATAAAATACCTTAACATATTTTGAGTAACATCAAAATTTGCGATTACCCCATCCCGCATCGGACGAATCGCAGTAATATTACCCGGAGTTCTGCCTATCATCCTTTTCGCTTCGTTCCCTACAGCCAGGACCTGCCCGGTTTCCTTCTGAATTGCCACCACTGACGGTTCCCGCAGAATTATTCCCTTTCCTTTTAAATGTACCAGCGTATTAGCTGTTCCCAAATCTATTCCTACATCACGCGCAAAAAGCATTGAGCTCACTTCCTTCACCAAAGTTACTTTATTGTTGCCGCAATAATTACCGATTTTTCTACTTATTATGCTTTCTTTGCGAAATACGCATTTGAAAAAACGTAAAAATCACCAGCGGTTGCTCCCAGAGAACATGTCTGCCTGGCTATACCCTAATCCTTTTCAGTTTTCCCCTTGGAAGCAAGTTTCACTCTATGATTTGATCCAGCAAGAGATTAATATTCCAGTTTGCCAGTATCCCGTTTAATAATTGCAAGGGCAAACCAACAACATTAAAATAATCCCCTTCTATCCTCTCAACAAGCAAAGCCCCACGCCCTTGAATACCGTAGCTCCCTGCTTTATCGTAACATTCACCCGTATTGACATACGCAATAATTTCCTCTTTGGAAAGTTTCTTAAAAAAAACCTTGGTCTCTTCAAATCCTGTAATCGTTTGGCCTTCCGGTTGGCTTACCACTGCTACCCCCGTAAGTACACTATGCTCGATACCGCTTAAAGAAGAGAGCATTTCTACCGCTTCGTCAAAATCTACCGGTTTACCCAATAGACAATTTTCTTTTACTACAACAGTATCAGCCCCGATAATTAAACCTTCCTGCACATATCCGGCTACTGTCTGAGCCTTTTTCAAGGCCAGAGTTTGAACCAACTCATGAACCGGCATCTCTTGAGAGATTTCCTCAGAAACATTGCCGGTAATTATTTCCGGACAAACTCCAACCTGCTTCAGCAGTTGAGCTCTTCTGGGAGAGGCCGAAGCAAGCACTAACCGTTTTTTCACCAAAATCACTCCCATTAAGAACGACTGACTATCTGTTTTGTGATTTGTATTTAAGAATTTTCTATACAAAAAACGTCTTTATCAACAACACCTGTTGGTAAAACCGTTTCTTAAACAGTCAGCTTAAATGTCAAAACCTCAAGATTTACACCTAGATCTATATTCCTTAATTCCACATCATCCGGAACATTAATAGCTTGTGGGGCAAAATTAAGAATTGCCTTTATGCCAAAGCTAATCAAATTATTCGCTGTTTCTTGGGCATAATCACTGGGAACGGCAATAATCCCGATTTTTGCCTGTTCTTTTTTTATTACTTCACCAAGTTTTTCCGGAGGAAGAATTTCATTATTGCCTAGTAGTTGGCCAATTTTTTTTTGATCAGAGTCAAAAATCCCTACAATACGAAATCCCCTTTGGAAAAAACCTCGGTAAAGACAAAGCGCTGTCCCTAAATTACCCGCTCCTACCAAAACTACCGGCCACTCGTTTGTTAGACCAAGTATCTTAAGAATATGGCGGTGTAAATCTCCGACATTATATCCCACTCCGCGAGTACCAAACTCACCAAAGTAAGCTAAATCCTTGCGCACCTGGGCGGGACTACCCCCAACCCCTGCGGCAATTTCTCCGGAAGAAATGGTAATAACCCCCTTTTGCTTCAACCGGGATAAATATCGAGAGTACACTGATAGCCTTACTATGGTATTTTCCGGAATTTTTTGAACTTTCATTCCACCGCCTCCTGCTTCAAACAAAGAACATCAAAGTTTTATTCTATGATTCTACAACTAAACTAATTATCCTTTATATAGTAGTTCTGTTTGCAGAATTTTGGATAAATTGTCTTAAGATTGGTTATCACTTAATTTGCAGCTCGGCATTGAACGGAGCAAATAGGCTCGGGCTTCTGATACCATGTAGATAGAACCCGTAATGATCACCATATCATCATCACCAGCCAGCTTAATTACCTCATCAACTGCCCGGGTAATGCTTTCTTCCACAATCACCTTATCTGTAAATGGACGAACAAAATCAGCAACTTGTTCCCATTTTCCCGCCCGGGGGCTGTTCGGTTTCGTTACCACAATCTTTTCTGCCAACGGGGCAATCTCGGTTGCTACTTTCTCCCTTTCCTTATCCGCAAGCATCCCGATTAATAATACCTTTTTTTTATCCGGCCAGTACTCCTTTAGGGAATCAATCAATGCTAAAATACCATGATAATTATGGGCAGCATCCAAGATAACCAGGGGTTTTTCCCACACTGTTTCCAAACGGCAAGGCCATATAGTATGTTCAATTCCCAGTCGAATAGCCTTAGAGCTTATTCCCGTTTTTACCGCTGCCGCCACCGCGAGGGCTGCATTCTTTAGCTGGTGTTTTCCCCGCAGTGAAATGCTTAAGTCCGGAAACAAAGTATCTTTTACCCAACATTGAAATTTTTGTTTGTTTTCTGATTGCTCTAAAGGTTCAGCCCAAAAATCTTTCCCTTCTTCCCACAGAGGAGCATGCTTTTCTTTTGCCACCTGTCGGATTACTTCAAGGGCCGCCGGATGGTCGCAAGTTGTCAAAACAGCGACTCCTTCCTTAATAATACCGGCTTTTACCCGGGCAATATCCTCAAGCATTGGGCCAAGGTAATCCATATGGTCCATCCCTACATTGGTAATGAGAGAAAGCCTGGGAATGATTACATTGGTAGAATCAATTTCTCCTCCCATGCCTACTTCCATTACGGCGATATCAACTTTTTCCCGAGCAAAGTAATAAAGAGCAAGAGCCGTGCTTACTTCAAATTCTGTGGGATGTTCCCCGCCTTCTTCCACTATTTTATCCAGGTGTACCCGCATCATGGTGAGAATTTCAGCTACATCCTCTTCGGTTATCTCATGTCCGTTTATTTTAATCCGTTCCGTATAAGAATGAAGGTGAGGTGAAGTAAATAACCCCACCTTTAAACCTGAATCTTTTAGTATCGAGGCCAGGATAGCACAGGTAGAACCCTTGCCATTAGTGCCTGCTACATGGACAAACTCCACTTTTCTTTCCGGGTTTCCTATTCTGGTAAGCAGATCTCGAATGCGATCCAGCCCAAGATTAATGCCAAACTTTGTCAGCCCTTTTAAATAATCCATTGATGTCGTATAGTTCATCTCTTACCCCTTCAGCATTTTCAACCGTTCCAGAAGCGTCTCTTTCTTTGCTTCGTATTCCCGGGCTTTAGTCCTTTCTTTTTCTACCACTTCTGCCGGAGCTTTTGATAAAAAGTTTTGGTTATTTAATTTCCCGGCTAACCGGCTTAATTCTTTTTCCATGTTGGATATTTCCTTTTCTACCCGGGTAATTTCTTTGTCCAGATCAATTAGTCCCTTTAAGGGGAGGAATATCTCAACACCTTTCACCACAGCGGAAGCAGCCTGTTCCGGTTTAGCCGTCCCCGGGCTGCGCATTTCCAATGAGTCCGCTTGACATAGGCCGGCAATATAAATTTTACCCTTATTAAGAACAAATCTTGTATCTTCATCTGCGAGAACAATAATATTTACTCTTCTTCCCAGAGGAACATTCATTTCCGCTCGGATATTGCGGACGGCACGAATTACCTCCATCACCAAACCCATCTCAGTTTCTTCTTGAGCAAATGATTTCATCCCCTCAGCATCAGGCCAAGGAGACAACATAATCGTCTCTCCCTCATGAGGCAGATGCTGCCAAATTTCTTCCGTAATAAACGGCATAAAAGGATGCATCAGCTGCATAATGCCACTCAATACATCAGTAAGAACATGCTGGGCGGTATATTTTTCCACTCCTGTTTCTTTATACAAACGAAGCTTAGCCAATTCAATATACCAATCACAAAACTCGTTCCAAGTAAAATCATAAAGTGTACGGGCGGCCTCGCCCAATTCATATTTTTCCAGATACCTGGTTACTTCGGCTGCTGTTTTCCGGTATCTTTCCAAAATCCACCGATCAGCAAGATTAAGGGAGATTTCCCCCGTATCCGGCCGGTAATCTGCCAAATTCATCAGCACAAAGCGGGATGCATTCCAAATCTTATTGGCAAAGTTCCGTGCCGCATCCAATCTCTCCACTTGAAAACGCAGATCGTTACCGGGAGTATTGCCGGTAACCAGCATAAATCTTAAGGTATCCGCTCCATACTGGTCGATAATTTCCAGGGGGTCCACACCGTTTCCCAGTGATTTACTCATTTTCCGTCCCTGAGAGTCCAGTACCAGACCGTGGATAAAGACTTCTTTAAAGGGTTCCTTTTCCATAAACTCCAATCCCATAAAAATCATCCGGGCAACCCAGAAGAAAATAATATCTCTCCCCGTGACCAGAACACTGGTCGGATAAAAATAGTCCAAGTCCTTTGTTTTTTCCGGCCAACCTAAAGTAGAAAAAGGCCAAAGAGCAGAACTGAACCAGGTATCAAGCACATCCGGATCCTGCTCGAGATTTTTGCTATCGCAATCGGGGCAGACCATCGGTGCCTCTTTCGCACAGATTACCTTGCCGCAATCTCGACAGTACCAGACAGGAATCCGGTGTCCCCACCAGAGCTGGCGGGAAATACACCAATCTCTGATATTCTCCAGCCAACCAATATAGATTTTCGTAAACCGCTCCGGAACAAAGCGAATTTGCCCATCAAGAACTGCTTTGATTGCCGGTTCGGCTAAAGGTTTCATTTTGACAAACCACTGAGGCGACACCAACGGCTCAATAATCGTGCCACAGCGATAGCATTCACCCACAGCGTGGGAATGTTCTTCCAGCTTTTCAAAGAGACCTAATCCATTAAAATCTTCAATTATTTGTTCGCGGCACTCATAACGGTCCATCCCCTGATATTTACCGGCTTCTTCCGACATTTTACCATCCTTACCGATCACAGTAATTTGAGGCAAATTATGTCTCAACCCAATCTCAAAATCGTTCGGGTCATGAGCAGGAGTAATTTTCACCGCTCCTGTTCCAAAAGAGGGATCAACATACTCATCTGCAATAATAGGAATTTCCCTGTCCATAATGGGCAAAACCACCGTTAAGCCTACTAAGTCCCGATATCTTTCATCCTCCGGGTTGACAGCGATTGCCGTATCCCCCAGTACCGTTTCCGGCCGGGTGGTAGCAATGCGAATATATGCCGTGCTGTCCTTAATGGGATATTTTAAATAATAGAGTTTTCCTTCCCTATCGTTATGTTCCACCTCTATATCGGAGATGGTGGTCTGACACTTGGGACACCAATTGATAATATAGCTTCCCCGGTAGATCAAGCCCTTTTCATATAGTTTGACAAAAACCTCTTGAACTGCCTGGGAACAGCCCTCATCCATGGTAAAACGTTCCCGTTCCCAGTCACAGGAAGAGCCCAGGAGGCGGAGTTGCTTAGCAATCCGGTCATGGTAACGTTCCTTCCAGTCCCAAACTTTTTCCAAAAACTTTTCCCGGCCCAGATCGTATTTACTCACCCCATCTTTGGCCAAGTTCTCCTCCACACGCGCCTGGGTAGCAATCCCGGCATGATCCGTCCCGGGCAGCCATAAGGCACCATATCCTTGCATGCGCCGCCACCGGGTGAGAATATCCTGAATCGTATTATCCAGTGCATGTCCCATATGCAGTTGCCCTGTGACATTAGGCGGGGGCATCACAATGGAAAAAGGTATTTTCTTCAGATCCACTGTCTCATGAAAATAATGGTTCTTTTCCCATAACTTATACCATTTTTCTTCAACTTTTTTAGGGTCATATGTTGTTGAAATACCAGTAACCTGCTCAGTCAAAATAAATCCTCCTTTAAAAAGTTCGTCAACTTTTTGGATTTTATGACGCAAAGTCTTTTTTAGCTTCAATCCTCCGGCAACTAAAAAACCCTTCCATCCCAAAGGACGAAAGGGCTCTTTCGCGGTACCACCTTTATTTTGTGCCAAACGGCACAACACTTTTGGGCTGTAACGGGCCTGCCCGGACAGATCTAGAAGCTTTCTCCCGCTTTTTTAATCCGACGGCTCCGGGGCGACCTTCCCGCTGCTCTTTCAAAAAGTCTTCCACCCAAGGACTTTTCTCTCTGTAGAACCAAGCATCACGGTACTCCTCCCCATCCTAACCATTGATTTATGCACTTTATGTCTATACTACCTAAGAAAAAAGCTTCTGTCAACTTTTAGCTTAATTTTATTCCAAACCTGAACAGCTTAGCCCGATCCGGCCTATCCCTTTATTCTAACTTAACCCGCTTCGCTAAAACATTTTTCGCCGCTGAATAAGGATCAAGTTCTCGATTAGCTACTTTCTCTAATAGATCATCCATTTCTCCGGAAGCTTCAACTGTTTTCCAAACATGTTTTTTTATTTCGTGCTCTAGAATGTCCATTACTTCTTCGCGCAGGCGTGATTTGTGCAACTCATCAAGGCGACCGGTTTTTTCCAAATAGTCCCGATGATCAGAAATTTTACCCCACAGTTCTTTGATGCCTGATCCTGTTAAGGAAATAACAGGAATGACCGGAGGCCTCCAGCCGCTGGGTGTACGCATATCCAACATCGCCTCCGTCTCTGCCTTGACTTTATCCGCCCCGTCCAAATCCGCCTTATTGACAACAAAGATATCCGCAATTTCCATAATCCCGGCTTTTATCGTTTGGATAGCATCTCCTGCTCCCGGGGTAAGAACAACAAGAGTAGTATCGGCAGCGTGCATAATATCCAATTCGGATTGACCCACTCCCACTGTTTCAATCACAATAATATCTTTTTTAAAAGCATCTAAAACTTTCACAGCTTCATTGGTAGCATGAGAAAGGCCACCCAAACTTCCCCGGGTACCCATACTCCGGATAAATACCTCCGAGTCCAGAGCATGACTCTGCATTCTAATGCGATCACCCAAAATTGCTCCCCCTGTAAAAGGGCTTGTTGGGTCAATCGCAATAATCGCTACACTTAAGCCAAATTTTCTGATTTCCGCCACCAATTTATCGGTGAGAGAACTCTTTCCTGCCCCGGGAGATCCGGTGATACCAATAATGTATGCATTGCCCGTATAAGGATAAATTCGGCTCATTAGTTCGTTCTTTTTCGCATCATCATTTTCTACCAGTGAAATCATCCGGGCTGCTGCCCTGCGTTCTCCTTTTAAAAGTTGTTGAATTAATTCATCCATGGGTTCCACCACTCTCTCCAAAATTTAAGTTTCTTACCTTTATATAATATCGAGTTACTGCTATCTTAGTTCTTCTATTCACTGCAATATCCTGCTTTCTTTTAATTTTTTGTTAGATTTTAACAATTGGGAAAATTAAGAGTGAAACAACCCTTTTTCCCGCCTCTTTAATATCAACCAGTTTACCCCACAGAGGCCTCCTAAAGCACTTAATAAAAAGCAGACTATCGCTGAAATTAAAAGATCAGAAATGTTCAGGACTTCCGGAAAGAGCCAAAGAAACAGCAGCACCTTGCTAAACCACAGTCCAACTCCTACTGCACCGCCATGCAGGTAACCTGATTTAGAAGCATTCTTTCCCGCGCTAAAACCTCCAATAAACAGAGAAAGTCGAAAGCAAATATCCAATATTAAAGCTCCCTCTATTAAATCCTGACCGGATAAAAGTATCACCATCGCCAGAATAAGTAAACCGGCAGCCAATATTTTTACGGCATTCACATAACCCCGCCAAACGGCAACAAACGGCAACACTGTTCATCATACCCCCCTCCTCTTATTATTACGCTCGACTAAGGGTTTCTATACTAATAAGCAGTTGACGGAAATAAGAAGAGGTAATAGGATATTAATAATTACATTTTGACGAGGGATAACATGAGCAAAAAATTAGGAGCAGACTTTGCTCTCCTTTTTGTGGCGGCAATCTGGGGAGCTACATTTGTTACTGTCAAAAATGCCTTAGCAGACATTACGCCGTTTTATTTTAATGCCTTGCGCTTCAGCCTTGCGGCCTTAATACTAGGGATAATTTCATGGCGTAAATTTCCCCGGCTTAATAAGTCACTGGTAGTTTCCGGAAGTCTAATTGGTTTTTTTCTATTCTTGGGATATTCATTCCAAACTATTGGTCTTCAGTATACCTCGGCCTCCAATGCCGGCTTTATAACCGGTCTTTCTGTTGTACTGGTGCCTTTTTTTTCTATCTTTTTTTCAAAAAAGGCTCCCTCCTGGGAAGCCACTATCGGAGCACTTATGGCCGCAGTCGGCTTAGGATTGCTATCACTGGATGATACACTACACATAAATACCGGAGACTTTTTAGTATTACTTTGTGCCGTTTCCTTTGCCCTGCATATTATCTTTGTAGGCCGCTACTCTCCTATACATGATACGTTTCTGTTGGTAACAATTCAGGTGGCGGCTGTCGCCGTCTTAAGTTTCTTTGGTGCCTTCTTTTATGAACCGCCGCTTCCCGCCCTCACAGGCCAAGTCTGGATGGCGCTCCTCATTACAGCAATACTGGCAACAGTTTTCGCTTTTCTTGTCCAAAACTGGATGCAAAAATTCACCACACCTACCAGGACAGCAATTATTTTATCAATGGAGCCTGTGTTTGGTGCGCTTTTTGCCTTTATTCTTTTGGGAGAAATTCTCACCACCCGAGATTGGACTGGCAGCATTCTTGTCTTTCTGGGCATGATTTTTGCAGAAATTACCTTCAAAACCCATCGTCAGAAAAATCAACGCTATACTGAAAATGACCAATTAATATTGGGACAAAAAAATGTCCCTTATTAGGGACAAGGGAAAATTCCTTACGAAAGGCTAAAAACAACAAGTAAGAGCATTTTAAATTTTTCTTTTGCTTCCAGCGCATGGGGAATACCGGCAGGCATGATAATAGTTTCTCCCTTTTGCAAAATATACTTTTCCTCACCGATGGTAATTTCCGCTTCCCCGTCGAGAAGATACACAAGAGCATCACCAGATGAAGCATGACTGCTAATCTCTTCACCTTTGTCAAAGGCAAAAAGGGTTACGCTTAGAGGTTTACCTTGGGCCAAGGTACGGCTGACGACCTGCCCTTCCTGATAGTCAACCAGCCCCTCTAAGGAGAGCACTTTTTGATACTCCATATTTTTTATCAAGTTCTTTCCCACCATAAAAAATCCCCCCTATAAATTTTTTATCCTTGGCCTGATGCATCTTTCTCTTGGGTAATTCCCTCGATCCAATTCATCAGGTATTCCCGGCCTTCGCCTGTTTGGGCTGAAAAAAGAATCAGCTCATCTGCCGAAGTTTCCAGTTGTTTTTTGACAACCGCCAGATGTTTCCCTCTTTGGCTCCGGCTGATTTTATCAGCTTTAGTTGCTATTACCAGTTTGGGAAAACCATAATGGGAAAGCCATTTAAACATCTCTTTATCCTTATCAGTCGGAGGATGCCGAATATCAACAAGCTGCCAAATCCCCTTCAAAGAATCCCTTTGAGAAAGATATGTTTCAACCATCGACTTCCAGTTATCCCGCATGGCATAAGGTACCCGAGCATAACCATAACCCGGCAGATCCACAAAATACCAGGCATTATTAACAAGATAAAAGTTAATCGTTTGTGTTTTCCCCGGCTTTGAACTTGTCCGGGCGATATTTTTTTTTTGCACCAGATTATTAATAAGGGATGACTTGCCCACGTTAGAACGACCAACCAGGGCGATCTCCGGCAAGTTATTTTTTGGATACTGCCCTGGCTTTACGGCGCTTATAATAAATTCAACCGTTTTGATTTTCAACATGGGGCGTGCCTTCCTGCACTGCCGTAACAGGCATTTCTTTTTCTAACAATACCACAGGCAGTACCTGATCCATCGACTCAACCAATACATATTCCAGTTTTCGACTGACATTTGCCGGTATATCCTCAAGATCCTTTTTATTCTCCGCCGGCAAAACCACAGTTTTGCACCCGGCCCGGTGGGCGGCAAGCACTTTTTCCTTGATACCTCCTACCGGAAGCACACGCCCGCGTAAAGTTATCTCTCCGGTCATCGCCACTTCCCGGCGAACCTTCCGTCGGCTTAATTCGGAAGCAATTGCCGTAGCAATGGTAATTCCCGCTGAGGGCCCATCTTTGGGAATCGCACCTTCAGGAACATGTACGTGAATATCAGTTGTTTCATG
This sequence comes from Bacillota bacterium, assembly GCA_050945755.1. Classification (GTDB taxonomy): domain Bacteria; phylum Bacillota; class Dehalobacteriia; order Dehalobacteriales; family Dehalobacteriaceae; genus JAQVXR01. The sequence goes on from JBMNTN010000001.1 coordinate 27,842, forward strand.
AAAATTTTCCGCGATTTCCAATTGATTGGCAACCGAGCGAATATACGTATACCCTGCTTGCGCCGATTCTTTCATGACATCGCCTAACTGGCCGGTTAACATCAATCTCCCTTTTCCGGTAAGAGTCTGAGCTTCCACCGTCAGCACCTCACCACCGACTTCCGTCCAGGCCAAGCCGGTTACCACCCCTACTTGGTTTTCCTTTTCAGCTAAACCGAACCTGTATTTCGCTATCCCTAGGTACTGGGATACATTTTGGGCAGTTACTTTTGCCTGCTGGGCTTTTCCTGTCACAATATCCCGGGCGACTTTCCGGCAGACAGTGGCAATATTTCGTTCCAAGTTACGCACGCCGGCTTCCCTGGTATATTCCCTAATAATTACTCTGATCGCATTCTCCGAAACACTGATTTGCTCTTCTTTCAGACCATGCTCTTTAATTTGTTTGGGCAGCAAATATTTGGTGGCAATGTTTAACTTTTCCTCTTCAGTATAGCCAGTAATGTTAATTACTTCCATCCGGTCTAAAAGGGGGCGGGGGATATTATACTGGACATTAGCGGTGGTGATAAACATTACTTTAGAAAGATCAAAAGGCGCTTCTATATAATGATCGCTGAAAGTATGATTCTGTTCCGGGTCTAAGACTTCCAGCAAAGCGGAAGCCGGGTCACCCCGAAAATCAGAACTCATCTTGTCAATTTCATCGAGCAGGAAAACCGGGTTTTTTGATCCGACTAATTTAATATTTTGGATTACTCGGCCGGGCATAGAGCCGACATAAGTTCTCCGATGCCCCCGAATTTCCGCCTCATCCCGCACTCCGCCCAGGGACATCCGAATAAATTTCCTTTCAAGGGCCCGGGCAATTGATTTAGCCAGTGAAGTTTTTCCGACACCCGGCGGTCCAACAAAGCATAAAATCGGCCCCTTCATTTTTTTTGCTAACTGCCGAATCGCCAAATACTCTAAGATTCTTTCTTTTACCTTAGTTAGACCGTAATGATCCTCATTGAGAATGTCCTCAGCCATGTTAAGGTTAAGACGATCTTTCGTTTCTTTATTCCAGGGCAAATCCAAAATCCATTCGATATAATTTCTAACCACCATCGCTTCTGCGACCATGGGCGGCATTCTTTCCAGCCTTTCCAGTTCACGAATGGCCCGCTCATGAATTTCTTTCGGCAGACGAGCTTTTTTGATCTTTTCCCTTAGTTCATCTGCTTCTGCCGTACGGTCGTCTTTATCTCCCAGTTCCTTTTGAATCGCTTTTAATTGTTCCCGAAGATAATATTCTTTCTGGGTTTTTTCCATCTGCTTGCGCACGCGCAGGTTAATTTTACGTTCCAATTCGAGAATTTCCATCTCTTTGGCAAGAATGGTACATAAACCTTCTAATCTCAGCTTAACGGAGACCGCCTCTAAAATACTCTGCCGTTCAGAAAGTTTTAAATTTAAATGAGAGGCGACCACATCGGCCAAACGTCCCGGATCTTCTAAGGTAATAACGGATACTACTGTTTCCGGCGGAATCTTTTTACTCATTTTAACATAGTGTTCGAACTGGCTGACCAGATTCCGCATTAATGCTTCTACTTCCGGATCACCGGGATCCAGTTGATCTACTTCCTTTTTTACCTCTACTCTGATAAATGGTTCCTCAGCCAAAAATTTTTTTATTCGGGCTCGATATAGTCCCTCAACGAGCACTCGGATAGTCCCACCCGGTAATTTAAGTAGTTGCTTAATTTCCACGACAGTACCGAAATGGTAAATATCATTCTGCCCGGGTTCATCTGTTTGAGCCTCTTTTTGCATAGCGAGAAAAATCTCTTTCCGATTGAGCATTGCTGCATCAATGGCATTTATTGATTTTTCACGCCCAACATCCAAATGTACAATCATATAGGGGAAAACTAAAACACCCCGCAGCGGGAGCATTGGTATTTCGATGTATTGACCATAATTTTCGTCCATAGTTTTTTCACCCCCGGTAAATTGGTCGTCTAAATGTTTTACCATATTCTACTCTAAAAACTGATTTCCTGCAAACTATGGGTATATTGTCCCATTACTGGCTTTCCTTGAGGTTTTGTAGGCAATAAAGCTAATTTAAAGATTTCCTCCAGTCGCTCCACAGCAATTACTTTGCAGTCCGTTAACTTAGTAAAGACCTCCTGCCAATTCTCCTTAGGAATAATAATTCTTTTGGCTCCGGCTTGGCGGGCGGCTTCCACCTTGGCTACGATACCGCCAACAGGTTTAATATAACCTCGAATAGAGACCTCACCTGTCATCGCTACCTCATTATCAACTAAAGAACCGGTAATGGCGGAATAAATAGCTGTGGCAATGGTCACACCCGCAGACGGACCGTCTAGAGGAATCCCTCCGGGAAAATTAACATGAATATCATAATCCCTGTGGTCCACCCGCAAATGCTGCTTTAATATCGTCAAAACATTTTCTACAGATCCCTTAACCATACTTTTTCTACGTATCTTGCCGCCGTTACGGCTGCCCAGTTCTTCCTCCTCTACCACTCCGGTTACAACAATTTGCCCTTTACCCTTGCGTACCGGCATCACAACCACTTCTAATTCTAAAAGAGTTCCCATATTGGGACCAGTCACAGCCATTCCGTTTACCACACCTACTTGGGGACAGGGAGGAATCTTTTTATTTGGTCGCGGAGCATAATGACCACAGTTAGCTACCCACTCTAAGTCCGCCGCCGACAAATTGCTTTTTCCCTCGGTAATTGCTAAGCCGGCAGCAATTTGCACCATATTTACCGCCTCGCGCCCATTGGCGGCATAATTCGTTACCACCTTTATTGCCTCTTCATCAAGTTCAAAATTTAGCTTTCTGGCGGCATTTTGGCTAATCAGTGCAATCTCACTGGGGTTTAATGGTGAGAAAAATATCTCTACACACCTGGATCGAATCGCCGGGGGGATTTCCTCAGGCTGACGGGTTGTTGCCGCCACAAGTCGAAAATCAGCCGGCAAACCATTTTGAAAAATATCATGAATATGACTGGGAATATTTTTATCCTCGGCATTATAGTAGGCACTCTCCAGCATTACTTTACGATCTTCCAGCACCTTTAATAGTTTATTAATCTGGATGGAATGAAGTTCCCCAATTTCATCAATAAAAAGCACTCCTCCATGGGCTTTGGTAACAGCACCCGGCTTGGGTTGAGGAATACCCGCTATCCCCATCGCCCCTGCTCCCTGATAAATCGGATCATGAACTGAACCAATCAGCGGATCGGCAATCCCCCTTTCGTCAAATCGGGCAGTCGCCCCGTCTATCTCCACAAACTTAGCGTCCTCTTTAAACGGAGAATCACTGCTCTTTTTTGCTTCATCAAGAACAAGACGGGCTGCCGCCGTCTTTCCGATTCCCGGTGGACCGTATATTATCGTATGTTGAGGATTAGGTCCACATAAAGCAGCACGCAGCGCTTTTAAGCCTTCATTTTGTCCCACCACCTCCGCAAAATGAGTTGGCCTGGTCTTTTCTGCCAATGGCTCCGTCAAGGAAACTGTGCGCAACTTTTTTAATTTTTCCAGTTCCTTTTTCGCCTCTTGTTCCACAGCTACTTTGCTTCCTTGCTGCCCTTTAAGCAAGTTCCAAAAATATAAGCCAATAACCACGGCAAAAAAAACTTGGATAAATGTGATAATGCTGTTTAATCCAGAATTAAGATTCGTCACTTTGGCATCCCCTTTTTGATAAATCTTTTCCTAGTATTTACATAGACAATAAAAATTACGCATTATTAGCCCATTTTTTTAAACAAAAAAGGCCACCTCCGGCGGGGGCCCCCAACTAGAAAAAATAAAACGGTGGAATAATTCCACCGTTATGCCAATGCCTCTTTCTTTTTTGCCCTTTCTTCAGAGAGAAGAATTGGCTTATCGCTTTTATTCACAACTTTTTTAGTAATGACACACTTGGTAATATCTTTCCGAGAGGGAATATCATACATGACATCAAGCATCATATCTTCAATAATTGACCGCAATCCTCGTGCTCCGGTATTACGCTTGATTGCTTCCTCGGCAATCGCCTTTAATGCTTCCATTTCAAATTCCAATGAAACCCCATCCAGTTCAAACAGCTTTTGATATTGTTTAACCAGGGCATTACGAGGTTCCATTAAGATACGTACCAAAGCTTCTTCATTTAAGGCGTCTAAAGTAACAATAACCGGCAGGCGGCCAACAAATTCAGGAATCAAACCATATTTAAGGAGATCTTCCGGAAGAATTTGCGCCAAAATTTCTCCAATTCTTTTATCATGCTTTCCTCTAATCTCTGCCCCAAAGCCAAGTGTTTTTGAACTAATTCTATTTTGAATAATTTTGTCAATACCATCAAAGGCCCCGCCACAGAGAAATAGAATATTGGTTGTATCTAACTGAATAAATTCTTGGTGTGGGTGTTTCCTTCCTCCTTGCGGAGGAACGCTGGCAACTGTTCCCTCCAAAATTTTTAACAGAGCCTGCTGGACACCTTCCCCGGATACATCTCGGGTGATCGATGGATTTTCTGACTTGCGCGCAATTTTGTCAATTTCATCAATATAGACAATCCCTTTTTCGGCTTTTTCTACATCATAATCTGCCGCCTGAATCAATTTGAGCAAAATATTTTCCACATCTTCTCCTACATAACCTGCCTCTGTAAGAGAGGTGGCATCAGCAATCGCAAACGGTACATTAAGTACCCGAGCTAAAGTCTGAGCAAGTAAAGTTTTTCCACTTCCCGTAGGCCCTAACATGACAATATTACTTTTTTGCAATTCTACGTCATCAATTTTATTACCCAAATTAATGCGCTTATAGTGATTATACACGGCAACCGCCAGAGCCTTCTTTGCCCTATCCTGCCCAATTACATACTGATCCAGAATGCTCATTATCTCTTTGGGCTTAGGGATTTCTCCCATGTCAAAACCCAGGTCTTCACTTAATTCTTCTTCAATTATTTCATTGCATAACTCGATACATTCATCACAAATGTAAACCCCTGGACCGGCCACAAGTTTTTTCACCTGATCCTGCAGCTTGCCACAAAAAGAACACTTTAACTGGCCTTTTTCATCCGTGTACTTATACATATATTCACCTCTTTAAAGTCTATTTGACTTTGGGTAACCTTTTCATAATCACCTCATCAATTAATCCATATTCTTTTGCTTCAGTGGGTGTCATAAAAAAGTCACGATCGGTATCCCGTTCAATCTTCTTTAAGGGCTGCCCGGTTCTTTCGGCCAATATTCTATTTAGGGTATCACGAATCTTTAAAATCCTCTTAGCATGAATCTCAATATCAACAGCTTGACCCTGCGTTCCCCCCATAGGCTGGTGAATCATTATCTCCGCATTAGGTAGGGCAAATCTCTTTCCCGGTGCTCCTGCAGCTAAAAGAAAGGCACCCATACTAGCAGCCAAGCCAATACAAATGGTAGAAACACTCGGCTGAATATACTGCATAGTATCATAAATTGCCATTCCTGCGCTGATAGACCCGCCCGGACTATTGATATACAAATGAATGTCTTTATCAGGGTCTTCTGCTTCAAGAAACAGCATTTGGGCAATAATCAGGTTGGCTACATAATCATCAACCTGGCTCCCTAAAAAAATAATCCGATCCTTTAAAAGCCTGGAATAAATATCATATGCTCTTTCTCCTCGGTTTGTCTGCTCAACAACCATTGGGATTAACGTGCTCATTGTTACACCTCTCTTTGCACTAAAGAATATGAATTTTATGCCCACAATAGAAGTAAATTATGCAATGGTACTATTAGCTACTAAAAAATCAATCGTCTTATCAACTGTAATTCCATAAGATAACATTCCGATACGTCCGGACGACTCTAAAGATGCCCGTATCACCTCAGGCTGTTGGTTATAGGTTTTTGCCATTTCTTCAATCCGATGATTAACTTCTTCCTCTGTGAAGGAAATATTCTCCGCTTTCGAAATAGCCTCCAAGACCAAATCACTTTTAACTGCCATCTCTGCCTGAGGTTGATAATTTTTTCTCAACTCTTCCAGATCAATCTTGGCATAATTGAGATACTGCTCCAATGTCAGCCCCTGCATGCGCAATCTCTGTCCCAGTTCATCAATCATTTTCTCCACTTGGTCATTGACCATCACCGGCGGGACATCTACTTCTGAACCTTCTACCGCTTTGCTTACAGCTTGATTTTTTAGTTGATTCTCTGAAAACTTTTTCTGATCCTCTTCCAGCTTTTTCTTAATATCCTCTTTTAATTCATTTAATGTTTCAAACTCGCTCACATCCTTAGCGAATTCATCGTCCAAGGGAGTCAATTCCTTACGCTTAACTCCTAAAATCTCTACCTTAAACAAGGCTTCTTTTCCGGCCAGCTCTTCCTTATGGTAGTTTTCCGGGAAGGTAACTTTTACGTCCCTTTTCTCATTTATTTTTGCCCCTATTAATTGATCTTCAAACCCGGGAATAAATGAACCGGACCCGATACCAAGAGAATACCCCGGGGAATTCCCGCCTTCAAAAGGTTCCCCGTCTACATAACCATCAAAAGAAATATAGGCAATATCTCCGTTTTGAATTTCATCTTCTTCTCCCAGTTCCTGGAGTTTAGCATATCTCTCCTGTAAACGTTTTAACTCTTTTTCCATATCTTCCTCGGTAACCTGAACTTCCTTTTTCTCAAGCTGCATTCCTTTATAATCACCTAATTTTACCTCTGGTTTTACCGTTACCGTTGCTTTAAACAAAAAAGGTTTATTTTCATCCAGCTCAATAATCTCAACAGAAGGTCTGTCAACAGGCTCAATACTTGATTCTCGTACAGCATCAAGGTAATTGGGCAAGACCAAAATCTCCGCAGCTTCTTCCAAAATCGGTTCCTTCCCGGCATAGCGCTCCACGATTGTCTTAGGTGCCTTTCCTTTACGGAAACCGGGAATATTTACTTTTTGAGCTACTTTATGATATGCCTTGTTTATGGCTTTATTAACCTGCTCAACCTCGACCTCGATCTCTAAGGTCGCACAATTCTTTTCTATCTTCTCAACGTTAACCTTCATCAATTATCCTCCTTTAGTATGTACATGTAACCATATTATTAATTCCCATTAATTAGTATTTTTAAACAAGCATAATAACCGTCGCAGATATAGTTCTACAATTTCTATGATTTTCCTTCTAACCTTTGAATATATAGAAAACTTGACTTGCGCCAAGTCTCTGACGCAGGAGAAAGCCTTAGTAGTATAAAGAAAAACCCTCGCTGCTGCGAGGGAATCCACAATAAACTGGAGCGGGCGAAGGGATTCGAACCCTCGACTTCAACCTTGGCAAGGTTGCACTCTACCACTGAGTTACGCCCGCATAGCACTACTTTAAATGGTGCGGGAGAAGGGACTTGAACCCCCACGGTTGCCCGCCAGATCCTAAGTCTGGTGCGTCTGCCAATTCCGCCACTCCCGCCTGTTGAAGCCTGCAACTATCGCAGGATGTATGATAGCATATATTGTTTTTTTAGTCAAGAAAAAGATCAAAGAAAAAATATCAAAAAGATAAAACGCCAAAGGCTGAAAACCTCTGGCATTTTAATTTTTGGTGGGCCATCAGGGGCTCGAACCCGGGACACCCTGATTAAGAGTCAGGTGCTCTACCAACTGAGCTAATGGCCCAAAAATGGCTGGGGTGGCTGGGTTCGAACCAGCGCATGACGATTCCAAAGACCGTTGCCTTACCGCTTGGCTACACCCCATTGAATAATAATTTGGGGTGGGTGAAGGGACTTGAACCCTCGGATGCCGGAGCCACAATCCGGTGCGTTAACCGCTTCGCCACACCCACCACATTTGCCTCAAGATTGCAAAAACAATATTATCAAACTAATCTTTAAATGTCAAGAATACAACGTTGAATTAAAGGGAGAAAAAGCGCCCTCAGCGCTTGAAATTTCTGGCGCGCCTGAAGGGACTCGAACCCCTGGCACACGGATTAGAAGTCCGTTGCTCTATCCACCTGAGCTACAGGCGCTCAACTATTAAAATAAATGGAGCGGGTGATGGGAATCGAACCCACGTGACCAGCTTGGAAGGCTGGAGCTCTACCATTGAGCTACACCCGCATGAACTCGTTATTTGCTCGAACTGACAAGGAATAGTATAACGGAAACCTGAACAAAGGTCAAAAACTATTTTTCTACTGTTATAGCTACTTACTCAAGAATAAGGCCTATTAGCTTGCGATTACTCTAAATATCTACCGATTACAACCCATTCCATTTTAAAGTGGTTTTATTGGATCCCGCCCCTAAACACCTCTCAACTACATATCCGTCCGTTCAAAACTACCTTTTAAAAAGGGATATAAAGGCAGTACATTTTATACCTGCTGATTGTTATACAAAATTTATCTTGCGCTAGTATTGCTCTTTTAGCCAGGTATTATAATTATTTCCTTTAATCAATAAAATATACTCTAGCCAAGAAGCTTCTCTAAAAGGGGGAGGGCAGCCCGGAAAGCCTTCCCCCGGTGGCTGATTTGATTCTTTTCTTCCATACTTAGTTCTGCCATAGTTCTTCCAAAAGAGGGTAGCCAAAAAAGAGGGTCATAACCAAAACCGTTGTTTCCCCGAGGGCAAAGAGTGATCAGTCCCTTACATACCCCTTGGCAAAAAAAAGTCTCCCCAAAGGGAAGAGAAACAGCAATAACACAACGGAAACAAGCTGTTCTTTTCTCCTCCGGCACCCCGTCTAAGAGAGTTAATAACTTTTCATTATTTTTGAAATCGTTACCGTGTTCCCCGGCAAACCGTGCAGAAAAAACACCGGGTTCACCACCTAAAAAGTCCACTTCCAAACCGGAATCATCGGCTACAGCAATCATCCCGGCTGCCTGGGCTGCTGCTCGCGCCTTGATTTCCGCATTTTCCCGAAAAGATACTCCCGTCTCTTCAGGCAGGACAATCTCCGGCCTGTCTTTCAAAGAATAGACGCACCAAGACCGGAAGGAAACCAAGTCTCTAAACTCCTTTAACTTTCCTTCATTATTAGTAGCAAAAATTATTTTCTTCATTTTCAATAAATACCTTTTTTTGCATCTTAATTAAATCCATTATCCCTTTTTCCGCCAAGGCCAGCATTTTATCCATCTCATCCCGGGAAAAGGGATCGACCTCAGCTGTCCCCTGCACCTCAATAAACTTCCCTGCCCCAGTCATCACAACATTCATATCAACTTGAGCGTGGGAATCTTCCTTGTAACATAAGTCCAACATCAAGTGCCCGTTAATTTTTCCTACACTGGTAGCGGCAACCCAATCCGTGACAGGAAGCTCCTCCCAATTAAGTGTCTCTTTCAATTTCTTCAAAGCATCAACCAAAGCAACAAAACTTCCGGTAATTGAGGCGGTCCGCGTTCCCCCGTCAGCCTGGATAACATCACAATCAAGGTAAATTGTGCGTTCCCCTAATTTTCTCAGATCTACCACTGACCTAAGGGAGCGGCCAATCAACCTTTGAATTTCATGGGTTCGTCCGGATATTTTCCCTTTTGCTGCTTCCCGTACCGTCCGAACCTGGGTTGCTCTGGGAAGCATCGCATACTCAGCGGTAATCCATCCCTGGGAACTACCCTTTAAAAACGGGGGTACTTTATCTTCAATAGATGCAGTGCAGATTACTTTCGTTTCGCCGACCTCAATCAGCACTGAACCTTCAGCATTCTTCAAATAATTATTTGTAATCTTCACAGGTCTTAATTCATTATATTTCCGACCATCTGCCCTCATTTTGTGTTCTCCTTTCAAGGATTGGGTTTAAGCTTACCAATTTTTAGTATAGCATTAATTTTTCGGAGGGTAAAGCAACTAGTAAATGCGGAACCTGCGGTAGACTAACTATCGGTTGCTTAATATAACAACCTTGCCAGTCTTAAAATTAAACCGCAGGTTCTTCTATTATTCTCTCCTAAAAAAGGATAAATATTTTCCTTATCCATGATGTAAATATTACCTAATAGCTATAGCTATTCCTTCCTCAGCAATTATGACAAAAACTTGGAAACCCTGTATCATTATTTCCGATCCCTTCCAAAAACGCAACACCCAATAGCCCCGTTAAGCTGGGGCTCAGGTGGCACGATAACTTTTACCTTCATTTCTTCTTCCACAATCTCCTTTATGGCCCGGTTAAAAGCGACTCCCCCGGTAAAAACAACTGTATTACTAAACAACTGGCGCAGCATTGGTTTTACCCGACGGACAATCGTCCGATTTACACCGGCAGCCAGATTTTCCACCGGTGAACCTTCAATAATTTGTCCAATTAATTCCGACTCCCCAAACACAGCACAGGTTGAAGACAAATCCACCGGTTTCTCTTTGTGTTTGCCCAGTTCCTCTAAAGGCATCTCCAATACCCTAGCCATATTCTCCAGATACCTGCCGGAACTGGCGGCACACTTGTCATTAGTAAGAAAGTCTACCAGCTTCCCGTTTTTGACCTTGGCAATTTTTGTATCCTGTCCTCCTAAATCCATTAGGGTGAAATCCTTTATTCCTGTTTGATAAACCGCACCTAATACATGAGCTTTAATCTCCGCAATCACCGTTCCTCCTTCCACCTGAACCGTTAGTCGCCCATAACCTGTCGATACGACTTCTTCCGTTGGGGGAAGGCCGAGCGCAGGAAAATCAATGTGTAGGCAGCCATCTACTTTTCGCCCGTAACGGCGATAAAAATCCATAGTATCATAACGGTAATAATGAAATTCCTCTTTGTCTAAGAGTGCAATTTTTACATTCCTGCTACCTAAATCTATGCCTAAAATCAATTCTTTCACCTCAGCATTTCCAAAAAGGAGTCAATCCGCATCTTGCTTCTGGCATCCAAATGTCCCGGTCGGTCACCTTCCAAGCTTAAAAGTGGTACATTTATTTTATGATGAAATATCATATCCTCTATCTGGCGGAAGCAAAAACTCTGGGTATAATGAATAACCGCATCAATCTTTCTCCTTTCAATTTCCCGGCAAATGTCTCCAATCCGCTGAAAGACATGGTATGGATATGTATACATGCGGTACTGCTCCACAATATCCGCCTTTGGGAAAGGCATAGAAAATTGGCGCTGTACTTCGTTAAACACGACTCGCGCCCCCGCTTCCTCCAGGTATTGGTAAATATTTGTAAAAATCGGCGGGACCCCAATAAAGCCCAAGCGAATTTTATGAGAAAGGGGCTTCCTTTGTTGCACTTTCTCCATAAACTTTTCTATCTCCTCACCGAACTTTTCCGGATTCCCATTAAAATCACTGCAGCAAACCTGGTAGTAATGATTTTCCCATCCGGTAACCAAATTTTCTTCCCAAGTGAGGCGATCTATCTCCCAAACTAACCGGCGCACTCGGTCTAACTTATCTTTTTGCGCCACAACCTGGTCCCAACCAACATTTAAACACTCCATTAGTTTTTCCATCTGCAGTTTCAATAAATCCCGGTCACGATCATAGGGAAAAGCAAACGGAATAGTTTTTATCCCTGCCAGTTCCAGTGTTTCCATCAGGGCATGAGTATTGGAGCAATCACCTTGGGTAACTGCGATAACTTTCTTAATATCTTGCGTTGCCAGCACAGTCCCATAGATTCCTTTAATCCAGCCGCACAGATTGCGTGGAAACCCGTCCATCTCAGCTTTCTCTATGGCTGATTGAGTTTCACCTCCGGTAATAAAAACGTTGTTTAAATCCACTGGAATATCACCGGCAGCATAGATTATTTCTGCCGGAATGGTGGTTGTAATCCCAATTTTTTCTGTCAAAATCCTGCCTCCTTATTCAGACAGCAAAAAGCGCGGCCTCTTCAAATGAAATTAGTGCCTTATTGGATGCGATAATTACCCGCCAACAAGGTCAATTATAAGTTATTTTAGGATTACTTTCAAAATCCTGCCGATAAACTTTAATATATCTCATATTTTTTACCTCATACGTTAATATTTATCCGCCGGTAAACAATCCATTAATCCCTTTAGCAGCAATAAAAAAGGGATTTAATTTTTACGCTCCGCGGGCTCCGCGCAAAAAACTAAATACCCTTAAAGGCTAGCAGATTTTTGACGAATCAGAAGGGAAATTATTCGGCCCCGAAACTTATCTACTCTGATACTGCAAAAAGGCGGGCTCCCCCGCCTATCTTGTATCCTGAAAATATTGAGCCAACCCCTCCATAATTCCCAAGGCAAGCTTATTTCTAAACTCGGTATCTCTTAAAAGCATTTCCTCTTCCGGGTGGGAAATAAATGCAGTTTCCACAAGAATTGAAGGCACCGTTGTCGAGCGCAATACGGCAAAGTTTTCTTCTCGAACACCTAGGTTCGCTCTACCTGCATACTGAAGCAACTTTTCCTGCACACATTCCGCCAGCTTTTTACGCATCTCCCTTTGAGAACCCAGTTCAGAACCGAGGGGAGCATAAAAGTAAGTCGACGTCCCATTGATGGAACTACCCGGTGAAGAGTTTGCATGGATACTGACAAATACATCGGCAGAAATTTCATTGGCCACACGGGCTCTCCCCTCTAAGGACAGGTTGGTATCACCTGTTCTAGTCATAATAACCCGGGCATCTTCTTTTTCTAATAAATTCCGAAGCTTTTTGCCAATTTCCAATACCGCATCACTTTCCCACAATCCACCGCTCCCAATAGCCCCTGGATCAGTCCAACCACCAGGTTGAATGCTCCCATGTCCGGGATCAACAACAATCGTTTTACCTGCCAGGTAATGACGGACTTCCTTGCTTTCACCAACCCTCTGGATAACAGCCACCTGGGAAGGCTGATACTTCCAAGAAGATAATGCTGTTCCGGGGAATTGAACTAGCCAACCAGCGACCCAGCCTTTCCTTTTATCTGCCATTTCTACTTGATACCAATCTCCAGAACGGCTGACTAGAGACATTCGGGTCCCCTGTGTTACTGCACCAATCCTTTCCGCATCCAGTGAAGGCCCACTGCGTACATTCAATGTCGAAGGGGTGGCTATTACAGTTGATTTTTCTGTCCCTAATGCAGGAGGCTCACTATCTGGTGGCGCTTCTTGGGCAGATACAGGCTCAGCGAGCCAATCAGCTATCCAACCAATATTTCCGGATGATAATTCAACTTGATACCAACCATTTTCATGCAATATAAGTGGCAATCTGACTCCCTTCCCCAGGGAGTCTATTTTGGAAAATGATGTATCAGGCCCCGATCTAACATTAACCTGATTGCCGGTAACAATAATCTCTTTCTTTGGTTTTGGCTCATCCTGGGCCCCAGTCTGCTCCTCTTGCAATCTCCCAACATAACGATCTGATACCCAGCCTGCACTCTCTCCTGTAAAATTAATTTTGAGCCAACCGTTTTCTTCCTCCATAACCAGATACCGTTCACCCAAATTTACCTGGCCGATCTTATCAAATGAAATATCCGGTCCGGACCGGACATTTAAAACTTCTGTTTTAACTTCAACAATGGTTTTTGCCAAAATCGGACACGTACTAATAAAAAATAGCGCCGACGCAAGAAAAAAAGATAAGATCAACTGCAAAAACCGTGTGCCCCTTAGATTCATTTCTTCCCCCATAAAATATACCTATATTTCCAATAATTCATTTCTCGATATTAGACGACTTTCCTCCCAAAAAAGTTTCTTAATTTCAAAATTAGCTCAATAAAAAAGGGCACAAAAAAAGGTGGTATCCCCACCTTAAGTTTTATTAACAGCAGCTTGTTACCTTTCCTCTATTATGTCGTTATTACGCGCCATGGTAGTCGAAACATCTAAATGGCCGGCAATTGATTCTACTTTTTGTCCATCAACCAAAATTTGAACTTCCTGAATAGTTGGGAACTGGGTCAAGGTATTTACAATAGAATACACCGTCAGCTCTTCATTTAATGATCCCCCGGGATGATTATCCACCAGCTCGCTGCTAAAATCTACTATGCACAGGCCATCAGGTCGAACATTAATATCAGTTAGCTTAGTTCCTACCGGGATTGTCGGCAACAGTCCCGACTCCACGCTAGGTCCGGCAAGCAATTCCTGGACAGTAGCTCTGGCAATTCCCTCTACTTTAGCAATTGCCCTGGTTTCTAAGGCCAGCTTTTCACCGGCTTGATCACTGAAATAAAGGACCACTTCTTTTGTTTCTCCCACTAGGCCATCTTGCGGCATTGTCAATTCTTGCGGATCGGGCGGAATCTCCATAAGCTGCTCCCCACTTGTTTGTTTCCATGCCTGTAATCTGTCAATTAAGGCGCAACCGGTCGTCAGTAGTATCATCATAATGAGTAATGCGCCCAGCGCCGCTTTTGTTAAATCCCATCTTTGTTTAAACAACAGATACTCCCCCTCCTTTAATTTGTTGCTAGATTATATGTATAAAGAAGCATTAATTTTTAGTACAAGTATTTTAATATTAGAGGGGGTATTTTATCCGATCGCTAATTTACTTTTCCAACACTTCCTTAAGGGTTGTAATAAATCTTTTGTTTTCTTCCAAACTTCCTATGGTCACTCGAATAAAAGTCGGGTAACCGAAAATGTCTCCCGTCCGGACGATTACTCCCTTTTTCAACATGGCTGTAAAAACTTCCCGGCAGTCGGTAGCCAAGTCGACAAAAATAAAATTCGCCTCAGTTGGGACATAAGACAGCCCCATTTCTTTAAATTGGCCATAGAGAAAACGCTTTCCTTCACTGTTTAAGGAAAAGCTTGCCTCTAAATGTTCTTGATCCTTTAAACCGGCAATGGCTGCAACCTGCGCCATAGAATTAACATTAAATGGTTCCCTAACCCTGTTTAACAAATTTATGATATCCTCCCGGGCGATGCCATAGCCAATTCGCAGCCCGGCTAAACCGTAGATTTTGGAAAACGTCCGGAGGACTACTACATTCTCCCCGTTCTTCACGTACTCAATGCTGTCAGGATAATTTTGATCCTCTACATATTCTGCATAGGCTTCATCGAGGACAACGATCACCTCAGCAGGTATACTTTTTAAAAAGCTGTCTACCTCTTCTCTTGTCACCAATGTCCCGGTGGGGTTATTGGGATTGCAGATAAAAACTATTTTTGTTTTCTCTGTAACTGCTTTTGCCATCGCCGCAAGATCATGAGTATACTCTTCGTTTACCGGTACGTCCACTATTTTTGCCCCCATCAGTTGAGCGGCAAAAGCGTACTCGGAAAAGGACGGGTTGGCCATAATCACCTCGTCACCGGGGTTAAGATAGGCTTCCGCCAAAAGCTTAATGATTTCATCAGAACCATTTCCGACAATCAAATTGTTTTCTTCAATACCTAGATGTTCCTCCAATGTTTGTTTTAAATAGTAGCATCTGCCGTCCGGATATATATGTACCTTCGCGGCAGCTTCCCTCAGTGCTTCTACTGCCTTCGGGGAAGGGCCGAGGGGATTTTCATTGGATGCCATTTTTATTACTTCGGTCAAACCAAACTCCCTCTCCACTTCTTCAATGGGTTTCCCCGGTGTATAAGGCTTAATATTCATGATGCAATCTCTTATTTTTGTCATCTTGTTCGCTCCCATCGTTCTGAATTATTACTCTTATTATAATGAATATATCTCTTTTCCCGACACAATCTTAATATTATTTTTGGTTAAAACTTCAATTGCTGTATCAATCTGTTCCACCCGGAAAATATTTAACGCTTTATAGCCTGCCTGCCCCACAAAAGCATACAAATATTCCAGGTTAATTTTATTTTGGTCCAGCACCTCCAGCACTCCTGCCAAACCTCCGGGTTTATCAGGTATTTCCACAGCAATAACGTCTGTAGTACTGACAGTAAAGTTTCCTTCTTTTAAAACATTAAACGCCAATTCAGGCTGATCCACAATCAATCGGAGAATGCCAAAGTCTGTCGTATCTGCAATAGACAGGGCTCTGATATTCACGCCCTTTTGAGCTAAAACCCGGGTCACTGCTGCCAGCCGGCCGCATTTGTTTTCCAAGAAAACAGAAATCTGTTGAACTTTCATTCGGTGACCTCCTTCTTTTGTTGTTATTCCCAAGCTTAACTACATATTCCAGTTATTTCTTATTTAATTTTCCCCCGTTCACAGTTAATTGTCAACTATTTTAACTGTCTTTTATCCGTTACTCTCTGGGCCTTTCCTTCACTGCGGGGTAATGTTTTCGGTTCAACAAGAGTAACTTTAGCAGATACCCCAAGTGTACTTTCGATTTCTCTTTGAATTGCCCGGCCTAAATGCTCCAAGCGCCTGATCTTATCGGAAAACAAATCCTCTGAAACCTCCACCTGCACCTCCAGCGTATCCAAGTTGCCGATGCGGTCAACAACTAAGTGATAATGGGGCGCCGTTTGACCCATTTCCAGGAGAATACTTTCGATTTGGGACGGGAACACATTAACCCCGCGGATGATAAGCATATCATCGCTGCGCCCGCTTATTCTTTCCATCCGGACGTGAGTCCGGCCGCAAGAACAACGTTCTACATGGAGGCAAGACAAATCTCTTGTCCGGTAGCGGATCATGGGAAGCCCTTCCTTGGTGATCGAAGTAAATACCAGTTCCCCTTTGCTTCCGTAAGGTAATGACTCTCCTGTCTCCGGGTTGATGATTTCCGGAATAAAATGATCCTCATAAATATGCAGGCCGTTTTTCGCCTCGCATTCCATCGCAACTCCCGGACCCATAATTTCACTTAACCCATATATATCATGAGCACTGATGCCTAACAAGTTTTCAATTTCTTTTCTCATCGCGCCGGACCAAGGTTCAGCACCGAAAATACCCACCCGAAGCTTTAACCCGTCTTTACCGATGCCCATTTCCTTGGCAACTTCTCCCAAATGTAAAGCATATGAGGGGGTACAGGCCAATACGGTGCTTCCATAATCTTTCATGATCATCACCTGGCGTTTGGTATTCCCTCCGGAAGTAGGAATTACACACGCCCCTACCTTCTCCGCCCCGTAATGAAGGCCCAAGCCACCGGTGAATAAACCATAGCCGTAGGAAACCTGAATTATATCATTCTTGGAGACCCCGGCTGAGTAGAGCGATCGCGCGAGAAGCTCCGCCCAGTTATTTAGATCCTGCCTGGTATATCCTACTACTGTAGGCTTGCCGGTAGTGCCGGAAGAAGAATGTATCCTGATGATCTCACTAAGGGGAACAGCAAAAAGCCCGTAAGGATAATTATCGCGCAGATCCTGTTTGGTCGCAAACGGTAATTTAGCCAAATCATCCAAAGATTTAATGTCCCCAGGTTCTATTCCCGCTTCTTGCATCGACCTGCGGTAATGGGGCACATTATGATATGCCCTGTCTACGGTTTGCTGCAGACGTTCCAACTGTAGATCACGCAAGTTTTCCCTGTCCATCAATTCATATTTTTCATTCCAATACAATTTTATTCCTCCTTGCATTAGCATTCTTAATTTAACTTGAAAATAAAAAAACCTCCCGTCACCAAGGGACGGAAGGTGTACCGCGGTACCACCCTTATTGGTTAAAAACCCAACTCTTCTTAGTACAGGGCAAACGCCTAAACAAAAAGACTTTTCCCCCTAAGGAAAAAAGCCTTCATTACCACCTTATGTACAACACAAAGTACGGGGCGTAATACCCGATACCGGTTTTCTATAACGGGAAAAACCCGGCCCTGGCTACCGCCCGGGATGTTAATAACCGGGGTTCACCATACAGTTCAGGAGGGAATTTCAGCTAGCTTTACTTTAAGATGCTCTCAGTCAACGACATCTTCTCCCTGGAAAAGTACCCGGCTAACCTACTTGTCTCCGTCATTACTTTTACGTTTTAAAATTATTGCTATATTACCATACTCCACAGAACTTTGCAATAGAAACTTACATTTAGTTTTCCAAAACTATAGTCTTCAAATTTAATCAAAGACATGATATGATACCTTCCAATGACATGGAGAACTATCAGAAAGAAAGGCAGCGAGTTGTCATGGAGATATTTGTTGAAAACCCAATCCTTGCCTATTTATTTATTTTTTTTGCCAGAGTAGCAGATGTGTCTTTAGACGTCTTCAGGCTGCTACTGCTCACCCGGGGATATTCTGTTCCCGCAGCGATAGTCGGCTTTTTTGAAGTCTCTATATTTGTGGTTGCCCTTGGTACAGTATTTTCCGGCGGAGTAACCGATATTTTTAAAATTATTGCCTACGCAGCAGGTTTTGCCTCCGGCAACCTGGTAGGTATGCAGATAGAAAAGATGACAGCTTTTGGTTATGTTGTTATTCAAATGTTTCCTACAAAAGAAGACGGCGAGAGACTGGGCAACCTTTTACGAGAGAATAACTTCGGTCTCACCACCATTGCCGGTGAAGGAAAATGGGGGCCAAGGGATATTTTAGTTGTTACCGTAAAGAGAAAGGACCTGCCACGTGTATTAAAAATAATGAGTCAGGTAGCCCCTGATATTTTTTATAATACTTCTGATATCCGTTCAATTCATGGGGGGATTTTCCCCAGAAGAAAACTATAATGCTTTCACATAAGGAACAACACAATTGACATTATAACCCTTTTCTTTGAGTTTTGTTTCCGTCAAAATTAAAAACAATTGGTCGTCCTTCCAATACAGTTTCCAGGTGAACCGGCTTTCCCCATAGATAAAATACATAAGGCAGAGTTTTTTCTAAATAATAAGTATCCATATCAACGCCTTCATGTTGATGCTTAATGTATAAATGCCCGTTTTTTTCGTAATCCCCATCTTCTACTACCAAGTAAGGAAAACCGCCATTAATTAATTTAGCAATGATTCCTTCGCGAACTGTTTCCCAGTCTGTATCCACAACCTTCCATTGCTGACCCTGTTTTTTATAAAGGTAGAGGTCTAATTCCCGTACCAAGTCCTTCGTCAGGTAATTACGAATAAAAGAGATATCGTTTTCCATTTCCCTGACCTCAAAAATTTTTGCGATTCCCTGACCCTTGGAAAAAGGTTGATCGCCCCAGCGCTTTGCAATATCCTCAAAAATTTCCACCCCGAGTAAATAAGGATTGAGCTGCATCCGACTGGGTTGAATAATTCCGGAGTGCAGGCGGGCAAACTCCAACGTTTCTTCATCGCTAAGATCTAATTCCCTCATAATCCGGGCATGCCAAAAAGTTGCCCACCCCTCATTCATAATTTTAGTTTCAATCTGGGGCCATAAGTAAAACATCTCCTGATGCACCATATCCAATATATCTTTTTGCCAATCCTTCAGGACATGACTATGTCTAATGATAAACTCCAGCAAATCCTTTTCCGGGAACAAGGGGAATTTCTTTTCCTCCTCCTTAGGCTCTTCCTCTTTTTCTTCCCCAATGGACCAAATATCCTCATAGGGTGAAGGCTTTTTTTCCTCCGGTTTTTTTCCCGTCCGCTTTTTCATCAGACAGCAGGGGTCGATGTGTTCTTGAACAGCCAAAGCAGCATCAAGCAGTTTTTCCACTTCTCCCCTGCCATACTGAAATTCGTATTCCCTAATCCGCTGAGCATGCACCGCCATGCTTTCCACCATGCCACGATTTGTTCTTCTAAACCAGGCATTATTTTTAAAAAAATCTCCATGGGCAAAAACATGGGCAATTACCAGCTTATTTTGAATTAAGGAATTACCCTCCAAAAGGAAAGCATAACACGGATCAGAGTTTATCACTAATTCATAGATCCGGCTGAGATTAACATCATACATGATTTTCATCCGGTAATAAGCCTTACCGATTCTTCCGTAATTGGATAAATGTCAATCCAGTGTTTTCAAAGAAGCAATGTGCTATGCAATAATTCTTACCCGCACATTTTTCCGGCCAAATTTCAAAGCTTCATTATGGGTAGGAAACCAAATATCCAGCTTATTACCCCGAATCATTCCCCCGGTATCCTCAGCCCGAAAATAACCCATCCCTTCTATATAAATTCTGCTGCCCAAGGGGATAACCTTAGGATCTACCGCAACCGTTCCCTCTTTGGCTCGAACTCCACTGGCAGTAATTCCATCACTCTTTCCACAGCATTTCCGGCAGGAACAGTAAGCAGTTGCCTCAAATATCGTTGGTCTTTCGCTTCTGGAAACCTGTTCACCTGATCGACTTACAATCACTTTTTTTGCACTGGAAGCTTGTTCATCTGAACGGCTTACCACCACTTTTTTTTCACTTGAACTTGTTTTGATATTATACCCTGTCTCCTTCACCTTGGCTAAGATGCAGTTGTTGCCGATTAATACCCCGTTGTAACTGGTTAAGCTTCCATTAAAGTCAGGTACATATAATTTGTCTCCCGGCTTAATGACATAATCTTGGGATATTTTGTTTAGATCCCTGATTCGCTCGATAACAATTCTCGGATCAGTTTTCGGCAAATACTTGCGGGATATCCCCCAAAGGGTGTTCCCTCTTTTCACTGTATATAGAGTATACTTTTCCGGCATCTCCGTTTTTACATATGCATAGGATTCCCTTCCAGGTAAAGCAACAAATAAAACAGCTGTGATTAACAGCACCATAGACAATTTCCTCACTTAATCATACCTCCTTAAACCTTCTTAACAACAAGCCTAGTCCCATTTATTACCATTTCCCCCACTTTTCATACCTAATTGGGTGCATGATAAAAGGACAGGCACGCCTGCCTGTCCTTTGTTTATGGAAAAGTGCTCTCCCCGCGGAAAGTTAGCAAGATTCAGTTTAATCCTTTGCAAAATTACTCAGAGTTTTCCGAAATCTCTTCTCCTTTTTCGTCATTTAACATTTGCTCATAAGCAATAGATATCAAACAGTTAACCAGCTTTTGGCCAAATTCTTTCATTTCATCAGATGTCAATTGGTCTGCCGGCAGACCATCTGCCGTAATAAATTTCCTGGTAACTGCCATCATTACCACCTCCTGAAGCAATACTATGCAAAAAAATGGTTCTTCTTTACATAGGGATACACTATATTTTTGCACAAAGGATATTATCAGAGGTGATTCAAAGTGCGGGCAATTGGAATCGTCCGGGTTTCCACCGCTGAGCAGGCAAATGAAGAAAGATTCTCTATACCCCACCAAAAAAATCATATTCATGAGGAATGTCAAAGACGGGGCTTAAACCTAGTTTACATTTTTGAGTTTGTGCAGTCAGGCGCAAAGGTGTTATCCAGCTCCGGTCATGAAAGAGCAGAAATTTTAACATATATTAAAAATTTTAATGTCAGTGTCGTTGTTGTACATGAGCTTGACCGGTTAGCCCGCTCCATGCTGGATACCCTTCTCTTTGTAGACGAATTGAATAAAATGCATGTGGCTTTCATTTCTATTCATGACGGATTTGATACTTCTACCGCCCAAGGCCAACTCCAAATGCATATCCTTGCGGCATTTGCCGAGTACTTTCGCAAGCAACTGGCATCCAAAGTAGTCGGAGGAATGTTGGAGAGAGCTCGTCAAGGAAAACCCTTGGGTAAAATTCCTTTCGGATATGAAATGGACGATTCCGGTTTAAAGATTATTCCGGAAGAAGCTCAGATAGTAAAGCTCATCTTTCAATGGTATTTGGAAGAAAACATTGGGATGAGGGGAATTGCGTGCCGCCTTAACTCCATGTCAATTGGCACAAAAAGAAACAACCTTTGGAGTCACGTTACCGTGCGGACAGTTTTGGAAAATGAAATATACACAGGAACTTTTACTTGGCAGAGTATTCGAGTAGAAAACGCCCACCCTGCGATTATTGATAAAACAACTTATCATTTAGCCCAAAAAAGACGTCACCGCAAAAAAGCACTTGGAGGACAATCCCAAAACAGCAGCTATCTTCTTTCCGGACTCCTGCGTTGTGCCCGCTGTGGGGCGAGTATGACCGGTCACAGTCAAAAGAAAAACCATATTCGATACCGATACTATACCTGTCAAAGTTATGCCAGCAAAGGATTGTCAGCCTGCAAAGCCGGGTCGGTTAATGCCCGAGTAATTGAAGAAAAAGTTTTAGCCGATTTGGATTCTTTAGTAAACAGTATCAATATAATTATCCCCAGGGAATTTGTTGTCCTGGACACTACACATTTAAAAAAAGAATTGCAATTAAAGGAAAACCAACTGTTGAAAAATAAAATGATGCTGCAACGCGCCGCAGCAGCATACGAAACCGGTGAGTATGACCTGGAACTTTTCCGCACGCGAAAAAATGATCTCTTAATAAGAAAGGTGGAAATTTTAGGCGAGATTGAAACCCTCAGAAAAAAATTGAAATCTCGATCTTCCGGAAGTAATATAGCGCAGAAGTTACATAATAGATTGAAAGCTGCCGGAATGCTCCTTACACAAACAGAACTGCCTAAAGCTAAAGCCCGTCTGCAGGAAATAATTCACCAAATTGATGTGGTCAATATTAATCACCTGATAATATACTATAGAATTTAATTCACTTCATTTAGTAGTTTAGGATTACCAAAACTCCAGTGGGTAAAACGTGTCGGCATACCATAAGCCCCAAAAGTGTAGAGAACATCGGCCGGACAAATTTCAAAGCGCATCGGAAAAAAGTCTAGACCAAATCCAACAGCGATTTCGGCAATCTTATCAATAGCCTTTTCTAATTGGTAAATTTCATTGTCCACCGCTCTCCCCCTTTTCTGAGAAAAACTTTTTAAGGGCGGGATACACTTCCTTTTTGTTGCGAATAGAAACTGTCGTCAAATTATCCGCATTAATTTTTTGAAAAACCGACATGAGAGTGTTGCTCCGGTAATAGGGGCTGATAATCTCCCCATAGCCAAAGAGATTTACCTTGGGTAATATTTTTTTAATTAACTGTAAACACAAATCGTTGTCTGAAGGCAAGTTATCCCCGTCAGAAAAGTGAAATGGATAAACATTATATTGATTCGGCGGAAATCTTTCTTCAAGTAAATTTAGAGCCAGTTGATAAACTGATGAACACTTGGTGCCCCCACTTTCTCCTTTTGTGAAAAACTCCTCCTCACTCACTTCTTTTGCCTGAGTATGGTGGGCCAAAAAAACAATTTCCACATTAAGGTACTTTGTTCTTAAAAATCTGACCATCCAAAAGAAGAAAGTGCGGGCAATATATTTTTCAAACGTCCCCATGCTTCCTGATGTATCCATCATTGCCAGCACAACAGCATTTGATTGGTAATTATAAATTTCCTCCCAAGTTTTAAAGCGTAAATCATCTCTGATAATATTGTAATTTGAAGAGCCGTTCCGCGCACTCCGTTTTATTGCTTCCAAAATAGTGCGCTTTTTGTCAATGTTACCCATGATGCCTGCTTTACGAATATCGTTAAATCTGGTAGTAGTTGACTGAACCTGCTTCTTTTCTTTTTCTTTAAGATTGGGAAGTACAAAATCTTTAAAAACCAGATCTTCCAAATCTTCAAAACTGATCCCTGCTTCATAATAATCAGTACCCGGTTCATCCCCCGCTCCTGTGCCTTGATCGCCTTGGGTCCCTCGATCTGAGCCAAGCATATCTCCGGGCTGAGTGCCCCCGCTTCCCTGTCCAGCGTGCTTTTGCTTATTAAAATTAAACCGGAAGCGATATTCATCCAAGGTCCTGATTGGTAGTTTAACAACTTTTTTCCCATCGGACATAATAATGCTTTCCTCGCTGATAATGTCCGCCAGGTTGTTTTTTATTGCTTCCTTGACTTTTTCATTATGGCGCTGTTGGTCTAAATCTCCTTTCCGATGCAGAGACCAGTTATCCCTGGAGATAATATTGCTGTTTTTCATGTACATCACCGCTTACCTGTTTAACAGGCTGCCGATATATTTCAAGGTTTCATTGGCACAGACCGGACAATAACCATGTTCACTAATCAATCTAGATACTACCTCGTTGATACGTTTTAGTTGTTCCGGATCCGGATTCTTACTTGACGTTGTAATTTTTACAATATCTTTTAAATCAGCAAAAAGTTTCTTTTCAATTGCTTCTTTTAAACGTTCGTGGGAATTATAATCAAATTTTTTGTCTTTACGGGCATAGGTTGAAATACGAATGAGGATTTCTTCCCGGAAACTTTTTTTGGCATTCTCCGAAACCCCAATTTGTTCTTCAATTGACCGCATTAGTTTTTCATCCGGTTCCATTTCCTCGTCGGTAATTGGGTCGATAACCTTGATCCCGTTACAGTAGGCCTCTACATTATCTAAATAGTTTTCAAAAAGTGCACGAGCCGATTCTTCATAAGAATAAACAAAAGCTCTTTGAACTTCTTTTTTGGCAAATTCATCAAATTCTTTCCGGGCAATGGCAATAAAATTAAACAGTCGTTCCTTTTCCTCCTTGGTAATCGAAGGATGCTGGTCCATACCGTCCTTGAGAGCACGCAAAATGTCCAAAGCATTAATGCACTTGGTATCTGAATTAATCAAGGCACTGGAAATTCGGTTGATGACATAACGAGGATCTACCCCGCTCATGCCTTCCGTTTCCGCTTCCGCCTGCAGTTCCTGGACATCTTTTTGTTTAAATCCTTCTACGTCCTCACCGTCATATAGTTTCATCTTCTTTATGAGATCCATGCCGGCCTTACGTGACTCCTTGAGTCGGGAAAGAATAGAAAAAATGGCTGCTGCTCGTAAAGCAAAGGGTGCAAGGTGAATCTCCCTGAGATCACTCTGTCCAATTAGTTTTTCGTAAATTTTTACTTCATCGGTTACCCGCAAGTTATAAGGTATCGGCATCACCAGAATCCGGGAATGAAGAGCCTCATTTTTCTTATTGGAAATAAAGGCGCGATACTCTGTTTCGTTGGAATGAGCGATTACCATTTCATCTGCAGAAATAAGCGCAAACCGCCCCGCTTTAAAGTTGCCCTCCTGAGATAGACTCAAAAGGTGATAAAGAAATTTTTCATCACATTTTAACATTTCTTGAAACTCCATTAACCCTCGGTTCGCTTTATTAAGCTCGCCATCAAAACGATATGCCCGAGGATCAGATTCTGACCCGTATTCCGTAATCGTATTAAAATCAATGCTCCCTGTCAGGTCGGCAATATCCTGGGATTTGGGGTCAGAAGGACTAAAGGTGCCAATCCCCACTCGATTTTCTTCGGAAAAAGTGATTCGCTCTACTTTTACATTCTCAACTCTGCCGTCATATTTCTCCTGCAGCATTAAACGACAGAATGGGCAGAGATTTCCCTCAATACGCACACCAAACTCTTTTTCAAAGCTCTCCCTTAAAGGTTCCGGTATCAAATGCAGTGGTTCCTCATGCATTGGACAATCCTTGATTCCGTATACCGCTCCGTCATCAGTACTCGTATACAGTTCTAAGCCTTTTTTCAGCATATTAACAATTGTAGACTTTCCCCCGCTGACCGGTCCCATCAAAAGAAGAATTCTCTTACGCACATCAAGTCGGCGGGCAGCAGAATGGAAGTATTCCTCCACTAAACGCTGCAGAACCTTGTCGAGCCCAAATATTTGTCCGGCAAAAAAACCATACTTTTTCGCCTGTGCTGTTTCCGTAATCCCGGCGGCCACAATCATGTCATAAATTCGGGCATGTGCTGTTTTCACTAATTTGGGGTTCTTTTTTACAATCTCCAAATAGTCTCGGAATGTTCCCTGCCACTTCAAGTTCTCCCGCTGGCGACGGTATTCTTCCAACGACTTCAAATAATCCAAATCATCTTCCCCCTTACCCTATTGACTTCCCCTTTTCTTATGCCATCCGCCATTATATTAATCTATATGGCATATGTTTCCTAAAAAGAAGTTTTCTCGCTTAATTGTTCTGATTATAGGATATTCATTTTTCATCAAGCCCGGCACAAATTATTGAATATAAATTTGTTTTTTGGGAAAAAGATGTAATAACACCCTAATAAAAAGTTGTATTTTTTGGAGGTGAACCCTATGCCTTATGTCTGCCCTCAGTGTCAAAAAACAAAAAAACTCCCTGACTATTGCTGTGGAAAATCAATGATTGCGTCAGGATCTTACTACTGCCCGACATGCGGCAATGCTTCGTCCACAATATCTTCCTGTTGTGGCGAAGAAATGCAAAGAGTATGAAAAAGCGCCTTCGCAAAGGCGCTTTCTTATTTAACAAAAATATCTTTTTATATTTTTATTTTAAACAAACGACTAATTATTCTAAATAATGGTAATAAATAGTATTAAAACTACCTTATGGAGGAGCCATGGACAGGAAAGCATTAATAAAAACATATATTAAACAAGGAAAAGAATACCAAAAGATGTTGGAGAAAGTCAATTTAAATGGAAGACACAGTGCAAAAATCGCAGTGATCAAACAAAAATTAGCACGAGCTGAAAGAGCATTGAAAAAAGTTTCTTATCTTTAAGGCTGAATCAAATTCAGCCTTTTATATTATCACCTGCTCTAATAACTTCCTGCGTAGCTTCTGCTGCTAATTCATCATTATTTCCATTACTGCCTGGACTAAATTTTTCTACACCTTTCATTACGCATTCCACCATAATTCTAATCACGCTAAATCTGATAAACAAATGACTTTATAGTTTAACAATTTTTGTTTTCTTGATTATATTCTTTTAAAGCTTCAAAAAACGCATTAATATTATTTAGAGGCGTGGCAAACGGCAAATCGCACCCGGAGGAAAGGATAAAATTCTTAAACGGTTTCATCTTTTCCAAAAGATCTCTGGTTTCAGCTTTAATAACTTCCGGGTTTTTCTCGTTCACCATCCTGGAAGGATCAATATTTCCAAAAACCAGAAAATTATTGGGTACCTGGGGAAGAATGTCCTGCATATCAACGGCATTTCCAAAACTATATCCTTTTGCTCCTGTTCCAACCATTGAATCTACCATTTGAATAACGCGCCCGCAATTATGCAGAATAACAAAGAAACCCTGGTCCTGAACAGTTTCCACCAGTATTTTTACATATTTTGAAGAAAATTCTTCACACTGAGCCGGGGAAAGAAGCCCAGCAGTGGGCTCAGCCAAAAGAATGCCGTTAGCGCCGGCTTCTTTATATGCTTTTGAATAAGAAATAATGTATTCAGTACATTTCTCCAGCAGAATATGCAAAGTTGCCGGGTCTTTCTTTAATGTTTTAACAGCTTTTGATAGCCCCATCAAAACAGCAGCCAGAGAGAAAGGTCCTAAAACACCGCCAAAAACTGGCCTGTCATTAAAATACTCTGACGCTATTGCAGCAGCTTTGATAAATACAGGCGCTCGACCAGATTGAATATTTGGTGGAACCTGCAGGCTTTCCACCGATGCCCGGTCAAAAACAATTCCCCCTTCCGTTGAAGGAGCTTCAGTATCAGTAAATTTAACTTGACAGCCAAATGCTTCCGCTTCCTTAGTCAGATCCATCCCGGTCATCGAACCTATCATGGCTGGATACCTTTCTATAACAGCCTTCATTACTTCAAAATGGGATTGGGCATCATTTACTATCTCAATAACTCCCTTATTTACTAGAGGAACAATGGGGAAGAAAAGAATCGGCATAACTTTTACCTCTGAAGCATCAATAATATCCTGTGCCCATTTGTCCATATTTATTTGCATAACAAACTTCACCTCTATTAATAATTATCGCATAACACATTATTAACAATACAACTCATCTTTCCTACCAACGGCGTAAGCTCGATCCTTGAAGTTTCCCATGACCAGTATTATATCAGATATTCCAAGTAACAACCAGATGCTTAAGTCCCATGTTGATATTTTAGCCCAGATGAATCTTTTAAAAATGCTACTCAAATGCAATTTTCTCTTACAGTTTTGAACATAATAAAACATGAGGAGGCGATATATTGGCAAAAAATAAGTTTAAAGAAAGATCCCAGCAATCACCTGTGGAGAATCATTATACGGCGGCCTGGGCTAATATCGAAAAAACAAAATTTATATCTCAGGTTACCCAGCCCAGTGAAATTGAAGCGGACTATGCCAAAGAATGGGTTGAGGAAAACCAAAAATAAGAATCCCACTGCGGGGATTTTTGCCGGTTTGTTGAAGTGCCATTCTATTAGAAAGGGTATTTAAGTTTTTGAAAAAACTTAAATACCCTTTCTTTGATCAAGACTCCTTGCTCCATGGGTTATTGGAAATTTAAGCAGCTCCCAAAAACTATTGCTCTGCCAGCCGTCGGTAAATATTGTACCTTTCAACGGCATTTTTTGCCGCTTCCCGAACGATTTCATCAGGTGTAGTCCGGTACCTGATTTCACCGCGCACGAAATCTGTATACGATGCCGTCGGTTCTTTGGAATCCAAAATAAACGGGTTCTTCCCTTCCCCCTTTAAAAGAGGATTGTAGCGGTAAAGATGCCAATATCCTGCTTCCACCGCCTTCTTTTCTTCCGCAATACTGGTCCCCATTCCTGTTTTGATCCCGTGATTTATGCACGGAGAATAAGCAATAATGAGAGAGGGGCCGGGGTAGCTTTCCGCTTCCACAAAAGCCTTTATCGTCTGATTCATATTTGCCCCCATGGCAATCTGAGCCACATAAACGTAACCATAGCTGATCGCCATCAGTCCCAGATCTTTCTTCCTGACCCGTTTTCCCCCGGCAGCGAATTTGGCCACCGCCCCGGTGGGAGTGGACTTGGACGATTGGCCTCCGGTATTGGAATAAACCTCTGTATCCAGCACCAGGATGTTAACATCATCTCCTAAGGCAAGCACATGGTCCAGCCCGCCGTAGCCGATGTCATAAGCCCAGCCGTCACCGCCGATTGCCCACTGAGATTGTTTGATCAGGAAATCCTTTTTCTCTAATATTTCCCGGAAAGCAGGATCCTCTCCCCTTGATTTCAAAAGGGGCAGCAATCTATAAGCCGCTTTCTTGGAGCCTTCTCCGTCTTCTTTATGATCCAGCCATTCACGCATCGCTTCCTGCAGATCGCTTCCGATATCGGTTTTCAGAGCATCGCGCATCAGATCGGCCAACCTTTCCCGGATCTGTTTCACTCCCAAAAACATGCCGTAACCGTACTCAGCATTGTCTTCAAAAAGTGAATTAGCCCAAGCAGGTCCCCTTCCCTCCGGGTTCTTTGTATATGGGAAGGATGGAACGCTCGCCCCATAAATTGAAGAACAACCTGTGGCATTGGCGATCATCATTCGATCCCCGAATAATTGGGTCAAGAGCTTGATGTACGGGGTCTCACCGCAGCCCGGGCAGGCACCATGAAACTCAAACAAAGGCTGGGCAAACTGGCTGCCCTTAACAGTAGCAGTATTCACCAGATGGCTCTTTTCACTGACTGTGCGGGCAAACTCCCAGTTTTCACTTTCCATTTTAATTTCTTCTTCTGCCGGCTTCATAATGAGAGCTTTTCCCTTGGCAGGGCAGACATCCGCACAGACGCCGCAGCCGGTGCAATCCAAAGGACTTACCTGGATCCGGTATTGGAATCCCGCCAGTTCTTTTCCTGCCGCTTTTTTGGTTTTAAAGGTATCGGGAGCTTTTTCCACTTCCGATTCATCAAGGAGGAATGGCCGGACGACCGCATGGGGACAAAAATATGAACACTGGTTGCACTGAATGCACTTGTCGATCTGCCACTCCGGAATCAGGACAGCAATACCCCTTTTTTCGTAGCGGGTCGTGCTTAAGGGAAAGGTACCGTCTTCCCTGCCTTCAAAAGCGCTTACCGGGAGCTCATCTCCTTCGTGCCTAGCAATTGGTCTTTGAATGTTTTTCACAAATTCCGGTTCACCTTTCAAAGGCAGATCTTCCTCAACAGCATCGGCCCAAGCTTTGGGCACCTCAACTTTAATTAATGCCTCAATTCCTTTGTCCACAGCAGTCTGATTCATTTCAACAATATTTCTGCCCTTTTTCCCGTAAGACTTTTCCACTGATTCTTTCAGGTATTTGACTGCATCCTCAACAGGAATCACATTTGCCACCTTGAAAAACGCCGCCTGCATAATCATATTGATCCTGTTTCCCAGCCCAATTTCCGAAGCAATAGACACAGCGTCAATCACATAAAAATTAATACTATTTTGGGCAATAAATCTACGCATAGATGCCGGTATTTTATCTTCTAGTTCGTTCTGCCCCCATGGACAGTTCAGGACAAAAACCCCGCCCTTTTTCAGTCCTTTCAAAAGGTCAAAATGATTGACGTAAGAGCTGTTATGACAGGCAATGTAATCAGCATCGTAAACCAAATAAGGAGACTTAATAGGCTTTTTACCAAACCTGAGGTGGGAGACAGTTGACCCGCCGGACTTTTTGCTGTCATAAGAAAAGTAGGCCTGAACATAATAGTCGGTATGGTCCCCGATAATTTTCACCGCCGTCTTATTGGCACCCACAGTACCGTCAGACCCCAAGCCCCAGAATTTACAATTAATCGTCCCTTCCGGAGTGGTGTTGATGATTTCTCCTTCCGGCAGCGAGGTATTAGTCACATCATCCACAATGCCAATGGTAAACCGGTCTTTGGGCGCATCCTCTTGCAGGTTGCGAAAAACAGAAAGGAACTGGGACGGTCTAGTGTCTTTTGAACCAAGACCGTATCGCCCCCCGACGATCACCGGTTTTTGGGGTGCGGTGTAAAAAAGATGGACAATATCCTGGTAGAGCGGTTCTCCAAGAGCACCCGGTTCTTTGGTACGGTCAAGGACGGCAATTTTCTTCACTGTTTTGGGCAAAACATCAAAGAAGTGTTTGGCAGAAAACGGCCGGTAGAGGCGGACCCGAATCGACCCAACCTTTTCCCCTTTAGCAGTTAAATAATCCACAGTTTCATCAATGGCATCACAAGCCGACCCCATTGCTACAATGACATATTCCGCATCCGGTGCCCCGTAATAATCAAACAGGCGATAAGGCCGCCCTGTAATCCGTGTAATTTCCTCCATGTAATGCTCAACAATTTCCGGCACCCGGTCATAAAACCTGTTTGAAGCTTCCCGATTCTGGAAATAGATGTCCGGATTTTGAGCCGTTCCCCGAATCACCGGATGTTCCGGATTGAGAGCCCGGTTTCTGAATTCCCTAATGGCATTGTGGTCTACTATTTGGGCAAGGTCATCATAATTAATAGTTTCAATCTTTTGATACTCATGAGATGTGCGGAACCCATCAAAGAAATGGACAAAGGGTATCCGGGATTTAATGGCCGAGAGGTGGGCAACACAACCCAAATCCATTGCTTCCTGAACATTGGCTGAGGCCAGAAAGGCACATCCTGTCTGGCGGCAGGCCATCACGTCCTGGTGGTCACCGAAAATTGATAACGCATGAGACGCAAGAGCCCGGGCAGTAACGTGAAGTACCCCGGGAAGAAGTTCTCCGGCCATTTTATACATATTAGGTATCATCAAAAGCAAACCTTGGGATGCGGTATATGTTGTAGTCAAAGCCCCTGCTCCCAGG
The DNA here is from genome assembly GCA_050945755.1 of Bacillota bacterium. GTDB lineage: Bacteria > Bacillota > Dehalobacteriia > Dehalobacteriales > Dehalobacteriaceae > JAQVXR01. Next base: position 59,312 of record JBMNTN010000001.1, read on the forward strand.
GAACCGTGCATAGCACCGGCCGCTCCTGCCTCCGACTGCATCTCCACCAGACGAACCGGCTGACCAAAAATATTTTTCTTACCTTGGAGCGACCATTCATCAACATTTTCTGCCATCGGCGAGGACGGAGTAATGGGATAGATCGCCGCCACTTCCGTAAATGCATACGAAGCATAGGCAGCAGCCTCATTCCCGTCCATCGTCTTAAAAACCTTTGCCAAATTTAAGCCCTCCTAACGGTTGGGTTTTTAGTTCTGCTAACTTTTATTATTTGGCAGAAAATAATTATCATGCATCGGAAGAAAAAAGAAACGCCTTTGCGGCTGGGTGGCCGAAAAGGCAAGAAATTTTTTACCACTTAACTGTCACCGGATCTTTAGAGATACTGATACACGAGTATGTACTGCGTAGGATTTATCACCCTTAATAATTTATTCCTAATAAAAAGGAAATACTTTTTTTATATAGAACTTAACCCCTAAAATTTGGGAGATGAAATACATGCCGGTAATTATTTTTGAGGGCCCCAAAATGACAAAAGAGCAAAAAGAAGAATTAGTTAAGGAGTTTGCAACTTCTGCAAGCCGAATTACCAGTATACCCCCGGAAGCCATTGTTACCTTAATAAAAGAATCCAACCCCGAAAATGTAGGATTAGGGACAACCCTCCTAGCAGATAAATTAAAAAATAACCAAAAATAGTCAAGGGATACATTCAGTATCCCCTGATTATTTTCGGCTTGCCTCTATCAGTCAAACTGATTTCCCACCTCTTTATGCACTAAGGCAATTGCCACGGCAGAAACACCCCGCCGGAAAGATTGCAAATCACACTTTTCTTTTTTGCGATTTCCCGCATCAATCATTATAAGCTTCCGGCTTTAACACCGCCACATAAGGCAGGTTGCGATATTTTTCTGCATAGTCCAAACCATACCCAACAGCAAACTCATCAGGGATGTCGTAACCGTTAAAATCCGCTTCCATCTTCACCTTACGCCGGGAAGGTTTATTCAGAAAGGTACACACCTTTAAACTAGCGGGCTTGCGGGCACGCAAAATTTCCATTAAATAATTCAAAGTAAGTCCTGTATCAATTATATCTTCCACAACCAGCACGTCACGGCCTTCAATATCTACATCCAGGTCCTTTAAAATCCGGACCGCACCGGACGATTCCGTGGAATGTCCATAGCTGGATACTTCCATAAAGTCAATTTCCAGGGGAAGATCGATTGCTCGGATCAAATCACTCATAAAAACTATGGAACCTTTAAGAATTCCCACAACTAACAATTGTTTGCCTCGATAATCTTCTGATATAGCCCGGCCAAGTTCCCCAACTTTTTGCCTAATCTCTTCCTCTGTAACCAGAATCCTTTTTAAATCCTTTTTCAAAGATAATCCTCCTCAACACCGGCTTATATTATTGCAACAAATTTTTTTAAATTCGGTAAAGCCTGATGAAATTCCTTTTCCGTTAAAAAATTTGTCACCCTACACTGACATATTATTTCGCGCCTGCTCGTAAATATATCTTGAAGCAAGTTCTTAACTCAAATGAAGACATTTTCCTCCATCTGAGTTAAAACCTCGAATGCTCAAATCCATCGTTTTTTTGAAATCATTCCTGAAAAAACAGGGATGGGATTTTGAATAAGGAGGATGCTGCATGACAGAAAATAAATCATTTTGGAAAAATTTTTTACAACCCCGCCGGGTCGGATTCTTAGTTGCAGGAATTCTGCTTTTGCTAATCGCTTATTGGGGGATTTTGTATATCATAGAAGCAACAAAAATTGTTCCTGAAGAACTGTTACCCGCCTCCATTGATAAAACTATGGCGGCTGAAACATATCGATTTCATACAAAATCGGTAATCACCATGGACACCAATGAAAAAGTGTTAAGTGACATTCAGGGAGAAAAAGCAGGTTCGGAAGATCTTCACGTAAGCGGAAATATGTTGGATACGGAGATCGATGTTTATCAAATCGGGGACACTACTTACCGCCTTGATTCCATGACCAACAAATGGATCGTCATTGAAAACAACTCTATTTTCCGGGAGTCATTATTGATGGCGGAACTTAATCCCCTATCCAACTTTCAATTCCGTCAATTGATTTCAATTTCATATTTAGGCAAGGAAAAAATTGACGGAAGAAAAACCTACAAAATTGAGTGCATCCCGCAAATCAAGAACCAATGGCTAAACAGTTATTTCAAAAATCTTAAGTATATTATCTGGATCGATAAAAAAGATAAGCTGATAAAAAAAGCGATTGTCACCGCTAAATCTAAGGAGAAAGATACCGGCGGGCTGCAAATGGAAGTAAACCTTTATGACTATGGGGAAAAAATCGAAATTAAACCTCCTGTTCAACCTAACCTTTAATATCATTATCAAGAAAACTTGGCTTGGGCCAAGTCACTGACACAGGCAGAAGGTTTTGTAGAATGAAAAAACCGGGCAGCAATTAGCTGCCCGGTTGTTGGTTTTACATCATTCCGGGAGGCATTCCACCACCGGGCATTCCGGCAGGACCATCATCCTTCTTGGGAATATCGGCAACAACCGTTTCCGTAGTCAGCAGCATTGCAGCGATAGATGCCGCATGCTGGAGAGCGGAACGAGTTACTTTTGTGGGGTCAACAATCCCGGAGCCAATCATATCTTCATAATTACCTGTGGCAGCATTGTAGCCAATACCCTTGGCAGCCTCACGTATTTTTTCTACGACGACTGCTCCTTCAGCACCTGCATTATTGGCGATTTGCTTCACAGGCTCTTCCAAAGCTTTCTTGATAATGTTGATACCGGTCTGTTCATCACCCTCAGCCTGAAGAGCTTCCACAGCAGGTATTACATTCATAAAGGCTGTCCCGCCTCCAGGTACCATTCCTTCTTCAACGGCAGCCCTGGTAGCAGAGAGAGCATCCTCGATGCGCAATTTCTTTTCTTTTAGTTCGGTTTCGGTAGCAGCCCCAACTTTAATTACGGCAACACCGCCGGCTAATTTAGCCAAACGCTCCTGAAGTTTTTCCTTGTCAAATTCGGAAGTAGACTCATCATACTGTTTGCGGATCTGGGCAACACGGGCTTCAATATCCTTGGAATCCCCGGCGCCATCAACAATTGTCGTATTTTCTTTGCCGACTTTAACCTGGCGGGCTTTACCCAGCATGTCAAGAGTGACATTTTCTAATTTCATGCCGACTTCATCAGAAATTCTCTGTCCGCCGGTAAGAATAGCAATATCGTCTAACATTGCTTTTCTGCGATCGCCAAAACCAGGTGCTTTCACTGCCACACAGGTAAAGGTTCCTCTCAGTTTGTTAACAACCAAGGTAGCAAGGGCTTCCCCTTCTACGTCTTCTGCAATAATTAAAAGTTGCTTTCCGGCTTGAACTACTTTCTCTAAAATTGGAAGAATATCACTGATTGCGGCAATCTTTTTATCGGTAATCAATATGTATGGCTCATTGAGTACCGCTTCCATTTTATCAGTATCAGTAATCATATAAGGGGAAATATAACCCCGGTCAAACTGCATCCCTTCCACAACTTCTTGAGTGGTCTCAAAACTCTGGCTTTCTTCCACAGTGATGACTCCGTCATTGCCTACTTTATCCATAGCATCGGCTATTAATGTGCCGATTTCCGGATCATTTGCAGAAACAGAGGCAACCTGAGAAATAGCTTCTTTGGTTTCCACTTTTGTAGCATTTTTCTTGAGCTCTTCTACAGCAGCAACAACCGCTTTTTCAATTCCCCTCTTCAGGTACATAGGATTGGCTCCGGCTGCCACGTTTTTCAGGCCTTCCCGAATAATTGCCTGAGCAAGCAGACAAGCTGTGGTAGTCCCGTCTCCGGCAACATCATTAGTCTTAGTAGCAACCTCTTTTACCAGCTGAGCACCCATATTTTCAATGGGATCTTCCAGTTCGATTTCTCTGGCAATGGTCACACCGTCATTAGTGATTAACGGGGATCCAAATTTCTTTTCCAATACAACGTTTCGGCCTTTAGGACCGAGGGTAATTTTTACTGCATTCGCCAGTGTGTTAACCCCTTTTTCCAAGGCCTGGCGCGCTTCTTCTCTAAAAACAATTTGTTTGGCCATTTTCTATATCCTCCTCTACACCGATATTATTCGACAACCGCTAAAATGTCCCGGTCACCGTTTAGAATCAGGTATTCTTCCCCATCCTTCTTGACTTCTGTGCCGGCATATTTAGAATAAATAACCCGGTCACCAACCTTAACCTCCAAGGCAGCTCTTGACCCATTCTCCAAAACTCTCCCCGGGCCTACGGCAACTATTTCGCCCTCCTGGGGTTTCTCCTTGGCAGTATCGGGCAGTACAATGCCGCTTTTTGTTTTTTCCTCAGAAGCAAGTGCTTTAATGACTACACGGTCTCCCAACGGTTTGATGTTCATCAGCTGTACCTCCTTCACTAAGATTAATATTTATTTTAGTTTTTATTGTTAGCACTCACTTAAATTGAGTGCTAATATCCAATAACTATAATATAAAATGAGAGTAAAACATGGCAAACCTACAATAAAGCCAATACGGATTATTATAGGGGTTCTTGTGAGAATAGGTCTCTCATTCTTTGTTTTTCTTGACCATACTTTGTTTTTTTAAATTGGTATTTAATTTTCCTCTATCTGAATTTATTTCCAAATTAAAAAGGGTTTATGCATGGCAAAAAAAATTCCTCGAAATTCGAGGAATTATTAATGGTTTAGCCTCCGATTGCACTCATCATCCGTTCTTGCACACCAAGATGATGGTGATCCGGCTTAAGCGCAACAACTTGATGGACTACCTTTTTTAATTCTTTATCTGTTCCATTTCGGAGTAAATCAAAACAGCTAAGATAGTGGTCCCCATGCAAGCAGGGATATATTCTGCCATCTGCTGTTAGGCGAATGCGATTGCATTTGGCGCAAAAATGACTACTGATGGCACTGATAAATCCAACTGTACCCTGGCACCCCGGTAGTTGCCAAACCTGAGCCGGCCCATTTCCATTAACCCAAGCAGGTTTTAATTCACCCACTTCTCGGAGCCGGTCAATAGTTTCCGCTGTACTGACAAAGCTATCTTTTCCCCAGATACTACCCATGCCCACCGGCATCAGCTCAATAAAACGCACATGTAAAGGCATATCGCGGGATAAAAGAGCCAAGTCAACGACCTCATCGTCATTAAAACCCCGTACCACCACGACATTTAATTTGACCGGATCTAAGCAGGCCTTAAAAGCAGCATCAATCCCCTTCAACACCTTTTTGACATCTCCGCCCCGGGTAATCCAAGCATACCTTTCTCTGTCCAAAGAATCTAGACTGATATTGATCCGGTTTACTCCCACCTGCTTTAAATCAGTCGCCATCTTTGAGAGCAAAATCCCGTTACTTGTGATGCTAATCTCCTGTAAACTCAGTTCCTTTAATTTTTCAATAAAATGTAACAGGCCTTTGCGCACCAGGGGTTCACCCCCGGTGATACGCACCTTGCTAATTCCTTCCTCGGTAAAAGTCCGTACCATCCGGTGGATTTCTTCCCACCGAAGTATTTGCTCATGGTCTTTTATGTCTACTCCATCCTCCGGCATACAGTAGCGGCAACGTAAATTACATTTATCAGTAACAGAAATCCGCAGATAATCTATTTTTCGATGGAACCTGTCAATTAACATTTTTAGTTCCTCCAGATGATTTTCCCAGTGTCCCTCGTGCTGTATCCGCCTAAACTTTCCACCTCTTTAAGAAAATCTTTGGTAACAATCACTTCTCTTAAGGCTTGAACTAACTGAGAATCCCAGTAATCAGCATCAAATAAGAGATCATACCTCTCTTCGGCAATCGGAATAAAATCCAAATCCATCGCCTGAGCTGCCGCTAAAATCCCCATCCCGCAATCAGCGGTTCCTGATGTAATTGCTACCGCCACGCCTAAATGGGTAAACTCTTCTCGCTTATAACCCTCAATATCATTGGGCTGAATCCCTAATTGCTGTAGTTGGAAATCAAATAATACCCGGGTTCCCGCTCCCGCCTGACGGTTCACAAAAGTAAGATCCGGCCGAGATAGATCGGCAATACCTTTAATGTTTTTCGGGTTTCCTTTTAAAACAATTAGCCCCTGCTGACGATAAACGAGGTTAAGAAGGACAACCCGTTTTCCCGGCAAATATTTATTAATATAAGATACATTGTATTCTCCGGTTTCCGGATCAAGTAGATGAATTCCCGCAGCATGAGCCTCTCCCCGGCGGATAGCCATCAATCCGCCGGTACTACCAACATGAGCACTGGACAAGTAAGCTAAACCCTTTTTCTCCAAATAGTTGCGGATAATATCCAGACACATATCATGGCTGCCTGTGATGATCAAGGTCCGCTCAACTCTTTCGGATTCTCGCATCAGTTCTACTTCAACTTCTTGCCCGGCATGGTACCCTTCGGAAAGACGCGGCACTCTAAGGATTCCATCCGCTTTAACCAGAGAAGTAACAATCCCGGCACCGCGGGAAATGGGCGTGGCAATTACTTTCCCCCCAATTTTCCCCAGCTTGACCCGCATAAACTCTTCCTGTCCCAAAGGAGAAACAATCTTTTTGGCTGTAAGGGCTTTTATTTTTGCCGGCATAGGTAAGTCTCCACCCCCCAGACGGTAGACAAGAGGTTTAACAAAGAGGTCCAGGGTAAAGTAGGCAGATACCGGGTAACCGGGAATCCCAATAACAGGTGTCTGTCCAATTGCTCCTAATATGACAGGTTTCCCCGGTTTGATTGCCACTCCATGGACGACAACTTTTCCTAATTCCCGAATAATATCTGAGGTAAAGTCTTCCCGACCAGCTGAAGACCCGGCATTAACAACTACTAGATCAAAGCTATCGGCCGCAGATTTTATTTTATCTTTTAACAGATCATAATCGTCCACAGTCATCCCCAAAATTTGGGCTTCTGCACCCCAACTTCGTACTGCCGCCGCCAGCATTGACCCATTATATTCAATAATATCCCCAGGTTTAAGATCACTGCCGGGAGACACCAGCTCCGTCCCCGTTGGAAGTATCGCTACTCGAACACGAGAATAGACTTTTACATTAAGTATCCCGCCGGCAAGCAACGCTCCAATGTCAACCGGAGACAACCGGTGACGGGCGGGTACAATCATTTCGCCCACGACCATATCCTCACCGACTGTTCGAACATGCTGCCAAGGAGCGACAGGCTGGATGATTTCTATCGTATCCTCATCCGGATAATAAAGATCCTCAACCATAATAACTGCATCAAAACCTTTTGGGACGGGATCTCCCGTATCAACTTCTACCGCCTGCTCATTTATTTTCAGTCTTACCGGGGTGGTTTCACTGGCCCCGTAAGTATCCTTCGCCCGGACAGCTACCCCATCCATTGCCGCAGCATGGTAATGAGGTGAGGAAACCAGCGCATATACCGCTTCAGCCGTTACCCTTCCAGCTGCCTGGGGAACAGGGATTTCCTCCGTTTTACCTTTGATATTTTCCTTGCTTAGAAACTCCCAGTAAACAGTCTGGGCATCCTCAACAGGCAAATTATCTAAATAGACACGTCTTTTTGCCACTAATTACCATCTCCACAATATACATTATCCTGACTATGTCAATCAGAAGAGAATAACCTCAACCCTTTCTCCTGCACACAGTCCTTCTTTTGAAAGGGGAATCCGAATCATCCCATCAGCCTCTGCCAAAGTATGAATCAATCCCGATTTACCTAACACTGGTACAGCCACTGTCTTTTCATGATCAGAAAAAAGCTTGACCCGAACATAATCTTCTCGGCCTGGACCGGAAGCGAGATTCCTGTTCAGAACTGCCCATACAGTTTGCTCCCCATCTTGATATGTGCCCCATTTCAGCAAAGGTTGAACAAGCAGATAGAATGCAATCGCAGCAGATGCCGGATGCCCGGGCAATCCCATTACCAGCTTATTTTTTACGACCGCTGCCAAAGTAGGCTTGCCTGGACGGATAGCCAGTCCGTGAAAAATTAAGCCTTCGGATAGTACCTCCAAAGTAAGGTCCCGTACTCCAATAGAACTCCCTCCGGAAATGATAACCAGGTCATTTTCTTCTATTGCCTTATCCAAAGTATCCTGAAGCTGAGTTCGGTCATCCCTGACAATACCGTAAAGGGTCGGGATCCCGCCGCTTTTTTCGATCAAACCGGCCAAACAAAAAGTGTTCACATCCCGTACTTGCCCTTGCTTTGGCACAACTGCCGGTTCAACTAATTCCTCTCCTGTAGAAATAACTCCAACATGCAGCCGCTCGGTAACTTCTATGGTTTCATATCCAACAGCTGCCGCCAATCCCATTTGGTACGGCCCAATTACTGTTCCGCGGGCAAGCACCACACTATCTGCTGCAACATCTTCACCTCTCCGGATAATGTAATCTCCCGGAGCAGAAGGTTTATATACTTCTATTGTAGAAGCATCCATTTTTTCCGTATACTCAATCATTACGATCCCGTCCGCCCCGGCGGGAAGCATTCCTCCGGTGGCAATCGCCACCGCCTCATTTGCCTGAAGAATAATATCTGGTTGGTCGCCCATGGCAACTTCCCCCACTACTTTAAAAAGAGCGGGCAAAGATTCCGATGCCCCAAAAGTATCCGCTGCTCGAACAGCATAACCGTCTACAACAGATCTATCAAATCCGGGAACGGGTTCCTTGGCCACAAGATCTACCGCCAACCGCCTATTCAAGCCCTCACTAATCTTTACTCGTTCTATTCTTTGCGGTAACTTCCATTGATTGGTGATTAAGCTGCGTCCCTGATCAAGTGTCACAACCTGAAATAATTCGCTCATTAAAAACATCCTAATTGACAATTTATTATTTTGATTCCCAGTTCATCGGCAGCCGCCCCAATTACCCCTAGAGGCACCCCCAATTCTTCCCCTAATTTATGAGCTTTGGCACAACTAATGCGTCCATTTTCTGCCGCTTCTCGTACCGCATCCAGAATATTTTGGGCAATCTGACCCATATTTTTCCCTCCCATTTATATTAAAATAAAAAATCTATTAACAAAAAACACCCTTCGGAAAGGATGCCAATAACTAATTACTCCTTTCCAAGCACGGGAGGCAAAGCTGTTTCCAGCCATACCCTTTGGCCTTAAGGCCAGACTGTTTTTCCCGGATTGTCCGAAGGGTCAAACAGTTCGGAGAAAATATTTTTTAAATCTTTAATAATTGACATTATTCTATTTGTTTATTAAAATTCCTGCTCCTCATTCTCAACTTCTAAACCTATTCCCGGTAAGACTATGGAGAATGTACTTCCTTTGCCTACAGTACTGGTAACTTTGATTTCCCCTCCATGGTTTTGAATAATCCGTCGACTTACCGCAAATCCCAAACCGGTCCCTTCATCTTTTGTCGTAAAGAAAGGTTTACCCAGCTGCTTCATGGTAGCTTCATCCATACCAACACCGGTATCAGACACTTCAATCCATGCCTCATTCAAATAATAATCATACCAAGTTCTAAGTGTAACCGTCCCCCCCTGGGGCATCGCGGCCAGCGCATTTGATAAGAGATTTATCAGTACCTGCTTGAGCTGGGCATCATCAAGCATTAATAACGGTACCTTTAACCCATATTCCTCCTCAATTTTAATCTTTTTATAGGCCGCATCACTGGATATGAGGATTACCGCCTCCCGGACCAAACAATTTAAATCATGCTTTGCCAAACAAGGTTGTGATGGTCGGGAAAAATGTAAAAACTCTTTAACTATTCTGTTTACCCGTTCAATCTCCCCAATTACAATATCACTATGTGCTACCATGGGAATAGCCATATCTTGGCTTTTTTCCTGGAGCAATTGGACAAAACTTTTTATTGATTGTAACGGATTGCGGATTTCATGAGCAATTCCAGCTGCCATCTGGCCTACCGCACTAAGACACTCATTACGTTGCATTTGTTCTTCCAATAGTCGGTTAGCCGTATTATCTTTAATCTTGAGAAATACTCCTACCGGCAGGCCGGAATAATCCTTAAGAATTTTTGTCGTAATATTTAACGTACACTTTTCACCATAATATAACCCGTCCAGTTCGATATTATCATAGCAAATCCCCCGGTCTATCGCATCTTCCAGAAAGGATAAAACGGATAGCTGATTACAAAGAACCAAACTTCCTGTTTGCAGCTCCCGATAAGACTTGCCCACCGCCAGTTTCTTATCCGCCCCTAATAACTCTTCTCCAACATTGTTAATATAAGTGATTATCCCATCTTTATCCAAAGTGATAATCCCTGACTCAATCGACTCAAAAATACTATGGCCCAGTTCTGTGATCACACAAAGGTCGACTACCCAGGACTTTACCGCTAAAAATATTTTTTCCTCCACCGGATCTTGGGAAATGGTCCGGTCCAAGTTTGCTTTTATATTCTTAATGGATGTTTCCAACCATAACAGATATTTCCCAAACAGGATGTCTAATGCAAAAGTTGCTGCTATGCCCCAAAAAAGAGCAGCGGCAATGATAATCAGTCCCCCATTCCTTAAACTAGAAAGCCCCTCGTATCCTTGGGCTAAACAGAATCCTCCCGCCCCCATTAAAGGAACAACGGAAATGCAAAAAACAACTATCGCCATCCGATAAACAACTTTTATTCTACCAAACACGAAATCACCCTGGAACTTTTTGGTATCTTGCGATTTTTAATTCGTGCTTTCCATGATTATTCCTCTATTGGTGTTTCGCCATTGTTCGGCAGAAATAAGGAACGAGGTCAAGATTTTGGACATTGATAGATATTTTCTTCCGTTACTACCATGTCCATTGGTTGATCAAATTCACCAGGAGTTAATGACTTGACTATTTGGAGCTGAAATGCTACGGCTATTTTTGCTACCCCGGAAGCCAAACGAGGGAGAAAGCGATCATAGTACCCGCCTCCATATCCCAGCCGGTTTCCCTGAAGATCAAAAGCCACTCCCGGAACAATCACCAAATCAATATCTTGGGCTTTAAGAGGATGAAAGCAATCAGGTTTTGGCTCCAATATGCCCCAGGTACCTGGTGCGGTATCTTCCATCTGTTTAAGTAAAGAGGGAATTAAAGAAGTTGTCTGAGGTTCGCAAACAGGAACTACCGCATTTTTTCCTTGACTCCAAATTTGAGAGAGCAAATAAGAACAGTCGACTTCATTTCGAAAAGGAAGGTATGCCATAATTGTCTGTGCCTCCTTAAAGACACTCAGTTCCTCAATCCGCCGACAGATAATCTCGCTTTTTAAAGCCACTTCATTTTTATCCATTGCTAGTCTTAATTGCAATATTTCTTTTCTTATCCTTTTTTTCATACCTCTCCTCCATATCTAAAACCGGCAATCTATAGCACATCTTTTTTATTTTTAATTATACAGTTAAATCGTCCTGCTTATAATGGTTAATATCGCCAGTTTCTTTCCGTTACCGGGTCGGCATAATCAGGTTACCTCTACTTTCGCGCCGGTTCTTTCCTCCAATTGCCAAAAACCGTTTCCCACAAGATCCCGGCCTTGATAATCAAAAGCCTCCCGCGGGAGAAAAATCACTTGGGGAAGAAAGCCGTTTAGGCAATAGTCCTCCCAAGCTTTCAAAAAATCTCCTACGGTAAGAAGACCTGCTGCCCCAATCGAGCCTCCAAAAAATCTATTGATCACGGGGTATAAAGAAATCCCTCTACAATCTTCGAGAAATAACCTTAAAACAGCTTTTAATATATCATGAGCAAAGGTAGAGCAGAGAATCAATACCTGTTTTCCCCGATTTTTTCCCATGTTTTTTATTATTTCTTCAGCCCGTTGTGGGGCAAAGTCAAAATTCATTACCACGCCTGCCTTCGTTCCTTTAAGGTTTTCCCAGGCAAGCTTTAAATCCTCACCGTTTCTTTTTACCATGACTTCAATTTTCCCGGACTGCTGCAATTTTTGCCAGGCTTCTACCCGAGAACGCGGATAAAATTCATTGACACTTATTACGAGGTCATTTTGCTTGAGCCCCCCATGATGGGCAGGAGAATCTTTGATTACTCCGGCCACCACCGGTGTTAAATCTCTTATATAAGGAGGTTCCAAAACTACCGGACAATCGATTCGGTAAGAAACTTTTTTAACAAACAATGCCAGCCTTTCGTGCAGAACGGCTGGATCAAAGCGCAGTTCCGCAGGAGCAAGACGGGAAAACCCCGGCATAAAAATCCGGATGGTTTTTGCCCCCATCCGGTCCAGATAAACGACTGTATCTTCGACATCCTTCCAGCCCACCAGATGCGGCATGGCAACAATACTGCCATGAAAAGTCACCCCATAACGACTGAGAAGCTCTGCTCCCAATATACTCTTCCGTGCCTGATCAATACTTTCACCCATTAACTTTTGCCTGCCCTGGACAGAAGCACTGTTCAGGGAAAAATTCATCTCCAGCGGTTCTAATGACCGAAGCAACGCGGCTTTATGCTCATTGATATGCCGGCCGTTGGTGGTAATAGAAATCAAGGTGCGGGGAAATTTAGACCGGACCATTCTTAAAATCTTTTCCCACTGTGGATGCGTAAAAGGTTCCCCTTCAATTATCTTTGTTGCCGACTCTCCAATATAAATCGTCCTTTTTTCATTAAGAAAACTAACTGTTCGTTCTACCTCTTCAATCGTACGGAAGGGAATTCGGACTACTTCTACCTCCGGCGGGTTATCTCTGTGACTACAGAAAACACAGTTTGCATCACAGGCAGATGTCAAAGGCAGGATGTTATACTCCTGAACTGATTGTAAAATTAACTGCTCCTTTTCCAACCACAATACTCCTTTCCAACAACTAATTCTTCCTGCACGAATCCAAGATACTTTGCCCACCTGCCTATTTTTAAGATGCTTGTTCTTAAAATAGCCCCATTGTTGAAACATTCTTAAACAACGGTTATCCACAGGTATACCTGTAATTATTTAATCGTTTAGCTGGGCTTTTTGTAATTATTAACAATTTTTTTGTTAATTACGCCTTTTTTCGACACTTATTTTTTCCACATGATAAACCCTTTAAAATAAAGTTATTAACAAAGTTATCCACATTATCCACAGGTTTTTCATCCACAATACGTATGTTCTGACAGGAAACTTGCTCTCATTTAGCATCGGCGAAACAGTGGTTCATGGGGTACTGCATTCAAAGTCAAATCAGAAAATTCTCCTTTCTGATATTTAAAAAAAGCTGCACACCCAATCATCGCCGCATTATCAGTACAAAGAATCGGAGATGGCCAGTATACCTGAATTTTCTTTCCGGCTGCTTTTTCTTGCAACACCTCTCGAAGGCGGATGTTAGCCGCTACCCCTCCTGCTAAAATAATCCTTGGTACATCCTTTATCTTGGCAGCCAAGACCGCTTTTTCCGCCAATACATCAACAACGGCTTCCTGAAAGCCGGCAGCCACATCAGGCACATGCCATGTAAGGCCCTTCATCTTGCACCGGTTTAAGTAGCTTAAAACAGCTGACTTTAAACCGCTGAAACTAAAATCAAGGCTTCCATCCTCCAACCAAGCTCTCGGAAATTCCAATTTCGCCCTATCTCCTTCAGAAGCGGCTCTTTGAATTTGTGGGCCTCCGGGATAACCCAGTCCCAAACTACGCGCTACTTTGTCAAAAGCTTCTCCAGCCGCATCATCTCTGGTTTGGCCAAGGAGAGTATATTCACCACGTTTTGCTAAATAAACCAGGCTGGTGTGTCCCCCGGATACTACTAAAGCAACAAGAGGAAACTCTAAATCCGGGTATTCCAGAAACCCGGCATGAATGTGCCCCTCCAAATGATGTACCCCAATTAATGGTTTCCCCAGAGCGTAGGCCAATGCTTTGGCATGGGAAACTCCGACTAGGAGAGCTCCTACCAAACCAGGCCCATAAGTTACTGCTACCGCATCTAAGTTAGAAAACCCGGTTCCAGCTTGGTCAATAGCTTCTTCAACCACCCAGGAAGTAGCTTCCAAATGTTTACGAGAAGCAATCTCCGGTACCACACCACCAAACTTTTTATGTACATTAATTTGAGAGGAGATAACATTGGATTTTATTTCCCTCCCATCAGCAATAACAGCTGCAGATGTCTCATCACAGCTAGTCTCTATCGCAAGAATATTTACCGACATAATAATCTCCCAAAAAATTATTTTTTGTCCATTATAGCACGTCTCGGAAAAATAAAGAAAACTTGCTTGCTCCAAGTCCCCGACGTATCCGTACAAAAAAATACCGGACTCTCAACGCCCGGTATCCTTCTTACACAAAACCTATTATTTATCCGCCGAAATATAAAGTTAAAGCAAAGATAGCAACGGTAAAAAGTGTAAATAATATCCAGCCGATAAATGAGCACTTGTTGATTTCCGCCAGTGTTTGAGGAACAGGATATTTGCGCATTAATTCAACTTTTTCTTGTCCTGCCATATCAGTCCCTCCCTTCTTATCTGATAGTTTATCAAATACTAATCCAAAGTAAGATCCTTCCACATAATAATAGCATCTTCATTGGTATCAGTATAGTACCCTTTGCGCCGTCCCACCGATTTAAACCCAAGCCGCGAATACAATTTAAGAGCTTCCTGATTTGACGGTCGGACTTCCAATGTCATCTTGTAAGCACCTCGCTTTAACGCTTCCGCCATCATATGCAGCAGGATAATCTCCCCGACCTTTTTTCTCCGGTAACTGGGATGCACCGCCACGTTGGTAATGTGGGCCTCGTCAATAATAATCCACATTCCCGCATAGCCAATCAGGATATTATCCCGCCAGCAGGCATAATAATGGGCAAGGGAATTCTGTAAGAGTTCCCCCAAAAAAGATTCCTTACTCCAAGGTGTGGGAAATGAAACCCTTTCAATCTCTAATACTTGATCAAGATGTTCCTGTTTTAAAGGCCGTAACTCTGTTTTATCCATCACAGCCGCACCCCCCATGAGTCTCGGCCCATTTTACCTCTGCTTCTGACAAACGTAAATATAAAGGCTTTAGATCGTTAATTCCCGCTATTTCCCCGCGCTGAAATTTCTCCCAGCCAATAAAAGCCACCTCCGATGGTCGTAAATAATTCCTGGTATGCTCGGCAAATACGGCGTTTGCTCCCAACTCATCTTGAAATTTTTCTCGGTAAACAAGAGCACCATCCCCGAGAAAAGTAATCTTTTCATTCTGGAGTTTTAGTTCTTGCAGCAGCTGACTTGGAGACATCGCCCGGTGAGGAGCGATTCGGGTAATTGCCCCTGCTTCATTGCGGTAAAGAGCAGTATAGACTTCATTTTTTCTGGCATCCAGCATTGGACAGATTAATCCCTGTCGTTCAGATAAGTTACGGCAAAGGGCATCCAATGTCACAACACTGACCGCCGGCTTTTGAACTACCTGAAGAAAGCCCTTCACAGTAGCCAAACCAATACGCACACCGGTAAAGGATCCAGGCCCAACAGTAACAGCAAAACAGTCGATTTCCCCCAGAGTAATATCTGAATTCGTCAGCATATCCTCTAGCATTGGGAGAAATTTTTGGGAATGAGTTTTGCCGGTATTCAGCCAACTCTCTGCCAAAACCCCGGATTCATTAAGAACTGCCGCCCCTGCTATCTTAGTGGCTGTATCAATTGCCAGCAATTTCATTTTCAACAAACTCTCCCATCAATTTTTCCAGTAGACGGCCTTTGGCTGTAAAATGTATTATTCGATACTCCTGACCATCATCCTGATATCCTTTTGCAATATTGATTTTAATACATTCTGCCGGTAATAAGGTTTCGACCCGTTCCGGCCATTCCACTAAAATTATCCCGGAATAGCTGAAATAATCTTCCATGCCAATGTCCAGTGCTTCACTTTCATCAGACAAACGATAAGCATCCATATGATAAAAGGGAACCTGCCCATAATATTCATTAATGATTGTAAAAGTAGGACTGGTAATATGTTCATTAACCCCTAACCCTTTAGCCACACCTTTGGCAAACATGGTTTTCCCTGCGCCAAGTTCCCCGCTTAAGGCAATTACAGTGCCTGGATTAAGGTAGGAAGCAAAACGTTCTGCCAAGGCAATTGTCTCTTGAGGCGAATAGGTTTGAATAGTATACAAGTAACATGCCCTCCAAAAAATCTTTCAATCTAATTATAACCAAAACTGCCTCTTTATAGCGGGCACTCCGGCTGCAACAAACATCACCCATTAATTATTTATTCAAAATACTTTTATAGCGGTCCCTCACCTGTTTCATATCCTCCCAAACCAGCCTCTTTTTGGATGGATCCCTCAACAGGGCTGCCGGGTGAAATGTCGGCATAATATAAAAACTCCCTTTTTGAACCCACAGGCCCCGATCCCTGGTAATCCTGGCCTCAGGTCGGACAATTGTTTGAGTGGCCAGCGCGCCCAGGCAGACAATTATTTTCGGCCGGATAAGGCGAATCTGTTCTCGCAAAAAGGGTTTACAAGCATCTACCTCCTCCTCGTTGGGAAGCCGATTCCCCGGAGGCCGGCATTTAACAACATTACAGATATAAACATGTTCCGGAAGTAATTCACTGGCCGCAATAATTCGATCCAACAATTGCCCGGCTTTACCGACAAAGGGTTTTCCTTGCCGATCTTCCTCTTCCCCCGGTCCTTCCCCAACAAACATTACCTGCGCGTCCCGGCTTCCTTTACCAAAAACCATATTAGTTCGGGTGCGGCATAGACCACAGGAGGTACATTTTTGTAAATTCTTTTCTAATTCGTCCAAATTCATAAATATCCTCCTCGAACTGTTGTTAACAAAATTAACCCACCGCATCCATGGTATCAGACCGGCTATTCCAAAATAAATATCACCCTCTGAAAAAAGCACCTATGCCGGTGCTTTTAACACTGATTTTCCTATGTTTTAAGCAGGTTGCCCCATATCCTGGTAAACAACTTGGCCGTTAATAATTACCGTTTCAACTATCGCTTCCGTAGACAAAATGCTACCGTTGCTGATAATGATATCAGCATCCTTCCCTTCCGCCAAGCTTCCCACCCGGTGGGAAATTCCTAATATTTCGGCCGCATTAATGGTAATAGCCTTAAGGGCATTTTCCTCAGAAAGACCTGCCCGGTGGGCAAATGCAGCACAGAGAGGCAAATATTGAATGGGCAAGACCGGGTGGTCCGTCATTAAAGCAACCTTTACTCCTGCCTGAGCCAAGATTGCCGGTGTCCGCCAAGTTTTATCCTTCATTTCTACCTTTGCCCTGTTGGCAAAGTGGGGCCCTGAAATCACAGGTATATTTCTTTGGGCAAGTTCATCAGCAATTTTATGACTTTCTGTACCGTGTAATATAATCAAGGGCATATTAAATTCTTGAGCGATCCGAACTGCTGTCATAATATCATCAGCCCGATGGGCATGCGCATATATAGCCATTTCCTTTTTCAGCACTTTAACCACAGGCTCCAATGTAATGTCCTTTTCTTTGGGGGTAGAGGCATAATTCTGCGCCTTCACAAAAGTTTCCCTGAGCAAACCTGCCGTAGCCATCCGAGTAGAGGGGGCTTTCTTTTGTTCTCCATAACTGCGTTTAGGATTTTCCCCAAAGGCAATCTTTAATCCGGCAGGCTCTTTTACCACCATGCGATCAACCACATGACCCCAGGTCTTCATTACTACCACCTGCCCTCCGATAACATTGGCGCTACCGGGAGTAATTCCCACAGTGGTGACGCCTGCCCGAACAGCATCAAGAAATCCTTGGTCTTCAGGATTAATGCCGTCTAGTGCTCGGAGGTGGGGAGTAATTGGATTGGTTGTTTCATTAACGTCATTTCCTTCAATTTGATAAATTTCTTCCAAAATACCCAGGTGGCAGTGGGCATCAATCAACCCCGGCAACACTAATTTGCCACAGGCGTTAATTATATCAACACCTTTAGGCACCAATACGTTGTCCCCAATTGCCATAATTTTTCCCTGATCAATTAATATAGCGCCTTTTTGATAGGTCTTTCCTTCCATCGTGATAATTTTTCCGTTGATCACTGCCAGCATCCCGGGTCCACCTTTCCATTCTCTCTTTCCATTTCTCTTATGCAATTTCTCTTATGCATAAATATATATTCATTCTCCGAAAATGTGACAAACCCTGCTGTTCGGCTCTGGGTTTTCTGAGAAAAGTTTTCGACAAAGCTTATTCCAATTTACAGTGAGTAACAAAATTATGAAAAAGCCGCCGGCCGGCCTGATCCAAATGCCAATTGCATTCCGGATGCCACTGAACTCCAATGGCAAAAGGATGCTCTGGCGCCTCAATCCCTTCAATTATCCCATCCTCTGCCTGAGCTGATACCAAAAATCCAGAAGCGGGTTGGCGGACAGCTTGATGATGAAAACTGTTTACCCGATAATTAGTAACCTCGAGAATTTGCCCCAGCTTACTATCACCGTCAATAGACACTTGATGAGTCGCATACCATTTAGGTGCTTCCTGATCATGTTTAAGACAATTGGGCACTTGAGAATTTATATCTTGGTAAACGGTACCTCCTAAGGCAATATTTAAAACCTGAATCCCTCGGCAAATGGCCAGAATAGGCTTTTTCTTATGAAAAAACTCCTTGGCCAGGCTAATTTCAAACTGATCCCTCAGCGGTGTAATCTTACCTAATGCTTTTATTGGTTCTTCTCCAAAAAAACACGGATCCACGTCCGCACCTCCGGACAAAATAATGCCATTCAATACAGTACACAGTTTTTCCAAGGAAAATTTTTCAACCAGGGAAGGTATTATCACCGGGACACCACCTGAGGCCTCGAGTGCTTTAAAATAATAATTTCGCACCATAAAACTATCGTTGAAGTAATCCTCACTGCAAGTAACCCCAATCAGTGGATAAAACATGCTTACCTCCTAAATAGAATCAGGCTTTACCTTCGGGAAAGAACTTAATCTTTCTAAGGTAAAGCCTGACCAATTATAATTTTAAACATCCACTAAACCCAAACTGATTTCCACTGCTCGGTTAACCTTTTCCATAATCTCATTACTTAATACAGTTACCTTGTGTTGGAGGCGGCTTTTGTCGATAGTCCGAACCTGTTCAGCCAAAATCACCGAATCCCTTTCCAATCCAGTTTTCTCCTTTGGGAGTTCCACATGGGTCGGAAGCTTGGCCTTGTTGATCTGGGAGGTAATCGCCAAGATAATTGTCGTAGGGCTGTACTGATTGCCAATATCATTTTGGACAACAAGTACAGGCCTGGTGCCCCCCTGTTCCGATCCCTGGACCGGATTAAGCTCGGCATAAAAAACTTCGCCACGTTTAATAATCATTTTGGTCACTCCGTAACCTTTCCATTACAACTGCCAAAAGCTTCAGATTCTCCAGGAAATGATTCTTGAGCAATGGCTAAGTTTATTTTAGCCATTTCCTGATAACCCTTTTTCATCTGTTCTTGCAAAAGATGCCTTCTGCGCTCCGCAATATAGTATTTCATTGCTTCCCGGATAAACTCGCTCCGATTCTTTTTCTCCAAATTTACCAATCCGTCAAATTCCTGCAGCAAGTAATCAGGGACACTGATCATAATCCGCTTTAAATTTGGCACAGCTGCACCTCCAACAAAATATATATCCCTTTAGCTATAAATATTATAGCCGAAATGCAATATCATTTTCAATAAAGCACACTAGTATTTACCAGGTAAATAATGGATATTGAAAAACCTTACTCCTTAAGCCGCCCTGTGTCCGTCTCCTCAGTATATACCCTCGGCACTCTCTGACTTAACATACATAAAATTTCGTAATTAATTGTATTTAACCTTTCGGCAATTTCTTCCACAGAAATTTGCTCATGTCCCTGCACCCCAATGATTACCGCCTCATCACCAATTTTGGTATCAGGAGCTTTCGATGCATTTACCATGAACTGATCCATACAAACCGTACCTACAACTGATACTCTTTTACCATGCAAGAGGACCTCCCCACGGTTAGAAAGCATCCTGTCAAATCCATCCGCATAGCCCAAAGGCAAGGTCGCAATCAACGCTTCTTTTTCAGTAATATATCTTCTTCCATAACTAATGCTTGTTCCCAAGGCTACATTTTTAACAAAAGATACTTTTGCTTTTAAAGTCAGTGCAGGCTGTAAGGAAATTTTCTGTTGATCTACCTCTTTAGATGGATATAAGCCGTAAATAATAATACCGGGGCGCACTAGATTAAGATGGGTTTGCGGAAGATCAATTACCGCAGCACTGTTGGCCGCATGCTTAAGGGGTATCTCTACCCCTTCTTGTTCTAATGTATGGACTACTTCCTGAAATTTATTAAACTGCTGCCGGGTAAAAGTTTTATCCAAACAATCTGCCACCGCAAAGTGGGTAAAAATTCCTTCGACAAATAGCCAAGGCATATTAAAAATTTTCTTGATCTCCATAATTGTGGCTGAACTGGGGAGAAAACCAATCCGCCCCATTCCCGTATCAATTTTCAAATGAATAATTGCTCGTTTCCCTTTTTTCTCTGCTGTTCTTGCACATGCTTGGGCCATCTCAAAAGTATATATGGATTGAGCAACATCATATTCAATCGCAGTCTCCGCCTGTTCCTCCGGTGTATATCCTAGAACCAGGATAGGGACACTGATCCCTTTCTCCCTAATTTCAACAGCCTCACCAAGGGTAGCAACTCCCAGCCTGGTTGCGCCGTACTTTAATACTGTCTTTGCTACCTGTACGGCTCCATGACCATACCCATTTGCTTTTACTACCGCCATGATTTCCGTTTCCGGCCGAACAATACTCCTAATCTCCCGCATATTATGGGCAATGGCATTTAAATCAACCTCGACCCAAGCAGGTCGGTTTAGTATCATGATATTGTCTCTAACTCCTTTAATGCTATTGGCAGATATTCAATTAAATCTCCGGCAGCAAGGCTCATCATGCCCTTTACCCGGGCTGCCTCATCACCGGCCAAACCATGTAAATAGACCGCAACTGCAGCAGCATTCTCCGGCTTTAATCCTTGGGCCATAAACGCTCCAATTATTCCTGCCAGCACATCTCCGGAACCCCCCGTCGCCATTCCGGGATTACCCGTAGGATTCACAAAAAGCCTGCCATCAGGGGTGGCAATTATAGTTTTAGCTCCTTTTAAAACCAGCACAACATGCCATTCTCGTGCTACCTGTTCTGCAACCTCCATCCGGCGGGATTGTACATCTTTTGTGCTGCACCCAACTAAGTGAGCCATTTCTCCGGGATGGGGGGTAAGCACTACCGGACAAGATTTCTTTTTTAGTAAGTCCCGGCAGCCGGCCAAAGCGAAAAGGGCATCAGCATCAAGCACCACAGGAGAAGGCAGGTTTGCTACAAAAGCCCGCACTAAATCCTGGGTTTCTTTTTGCCGAGACAAACCCGGACCAAAAACAACGGTTTTTTGGGCAGCTAAGTTATCCAATAAGTTGAGAGCGGAAAGAGCCAATGTGCCGTCAACAGTCTCCGGGAGTGGCTGAGACATGGCTTCTGTAATTTTTATTTCCATAATATTATTCATGCTTTGGGGTACAGCAACTGTAACCAATCCTGCCCCGGACCGAACAGCAGCCGTTGCTGCCAGAGCTACCGCTCCGGTCATCCCCGGGGAACCCCCTACCACTAATACATGGCCGTAATCTCCTTTATGGGTATCAATCCCCCGTTTGGGAATTCTCTTCCGGCACCAATCTTTATCCAGCAGACAGCGGGTATAGTTCTGCTTTTGCATTAATTTTTGGGGAATAGAGATTTCGCCAACTGTTAAATCTCCTGTATAACGGGCTGCGGGTTCCATCACCAACCCTATTTTAGGAAGTCCGAAAGTAACGGTATAAGTTGCCTTAATGCATGTTCCCCTGACTGCACCGGTATTTGCCTCCGCTCCCGAAGGAAGGTCAACTGCAACCACCGGCTTGCCGGCTTCATTAACCAGGTTAATTAATTTTGCCGCTAACCCTTGGACCGCTCCCTTAAAACCGGTACCGAAAATAGCATCAATTACTAACTCTGAGTACATCAAGCCCACGCGAGCAACATTGAGATCCCTTTCCGATAGGATCAACTGGTAAGGAATATTCATCTGCTTAACAGCTTTCCAATTGATGGCGGCATCACCCTGAAGTTCCTCCGGTTTGCACAAGAGAAATACTTTAACGTCACTTCCGGAATTAACCAGATGGCGGGCAACCACCAAGCCATCCCCACCGTTATTACCTTTCCCGGCCAGGATCAATATTCTTTTTTGTTTTAAATTTCCGGCAAAATGGTTTCGGACAATATTCACGACTGCCAACCCGGCATTTTCCATAAGGACAACTCCGGGAATCCCATATTCATTAATTGCTGTCTGATCCAATACACGCATTTCCTCCGCTGTTACCAGCCACATTATATTCCTCGCCTCCTTCCGCTACACAAAAAGCAAGTGCATTTTCTTTGCTATGGGATAATGAGATAGAGATTTTCATAATTCCCATTTGCTCGGCTGTTTTTTGAGCTGCACCGGATAAAACAACTTTTGGCCTGCCGCCGGGATCCGACAATATCTCAATATCCCTCCAACTACAGCCCCGTAACCCGGTACCAAAAGCTTTTAATACTGCTTCTTTTGCAGCAAATCTTACTGCCAAAGCAGCATAAAAATCCGCTTTATCACAACATAATAAGAGTTCTTGTTTTGTAAAAACCCGTTTTTGAAAAGTACTTCGCGCTGCCGCATTTTTTATGCGTTCAATTTCTATTATATCAGCGCCTATCCCGCAAATCATTTTTAAACCCTTTCCTTAACATCTCATAGTTCATTTAGTGTAATATTTGCTGAGAAATGGCAAATCCCTGCTCAGATTAACCAAATCCTTTTTTTGTAAAGCTATGTATTTGAAGTGTCTTCCCTACCATGCTGGGAATGAAGCAAACAAGTACCGGCAAGATCTCTGCCCACCATTTTCTTCGCTTCCTCAAAATCACTCAAATTACGAAATCGAATAACAAAGCTTCCCTGCAAAAAAGCTTTTGCCGCCTCAACTACCAAATCTACCAAGTGAGTACAACCGCTGCTCCCTCCGATTAGACGAGTGGCATTCTTAATAATGCCTTTTCCTAAAGTTACACCCCGGAGATTAGTCAAGAGTTCTGTCGTCTGTTGGCAAATTTTATCAGGCAAACGAACAATCTCAGCTCTGGCTTCTTGAATAATACCATCAGGCAAACTAACCATAAGGATAACCGTTATCTCATGGAAAGAATCACACATAGAAGAAACTACCTTGACGGTCCGATTATCTATCTCCTCTACATGACAACTCTTATACCTATTAAAAATAAGCATCACACACCCTGCTTCCCAATAATTAATTATTTAATTAAGATTATATCATTTCCATGCCTAAGTGCCTATAATACGCAATTTTTTCTCAAAAAGTTCTTAAATAAGCAAACCAACTCAAAACCTCTTCGCAAAAATATTCTGATTTTATGATAAAATTACTCTATTAGAATCTTAATAAGGAAATAAGGAAGCGATAACGTGCTGGAAATCCTTTTTATTGTCTTACCGATTTTTATCGTTTTAGGCACAGGAAGTTTTCTTTTGAAAATCGGGATGCTTAATCAAGATTATATTGCGGCCTCTAATCGTTTGGTTTTTAATTTTTTTCTGCCTGTCCTGCTCTTTTCCAAAATTGCCAAATCTGACTTTACCCAAGTGTTTACGCCTGCCGACATCTTAGTCATGATTTTGGCTATTGTAATAATCTTCTTTCTTAGCTTATTAATTGGTCTGATCTGGCGCCTCCCCTTCCGAACCATTGGTACTTTTACCATGAATAATTTTCGCGGGAACTACGCTTATATGGGTCTTCCTGTATGCTTTTATGCCTTTGGTGATGAAGGTTTGGCCATTGCCAGCGTTCTAATGGCGTTTATCGTACCCATGGTAAACATGCTTTCTGTCATATCACTAAGTCTTTCTGCCAGCAATTCTTTTCAACCAAAAATTATTGTAAAAAATGCCTTGTACAATCCCCTGGTAATTGCTTGTCTCACCGGGATAGTTTTTTCCTTGAGCAAAATTCCCATGCCTCAATTTCTAGAGCATACCCTTTCCATTATCAGTGGGATTACTCTTCCTTTGGCGCTGCTTGCCATCGGGGCCAGTATCAACGTCTCCCGCCTAAAAGGAAGCTTGTCGGTCATTTGTACCAGCGCCGCCATGAAGCTTTTTATTTTGCCCCTAATCTCCTTTTTGATCATCCGGTTCCTCAATATGCCCCTTGGCTTGGCAGAAAAAGTCTTGATTATCATGCTCGCCTCCCCGGCAGCAACAGTAAACTTTATTCTTGCCTCTGCAATGAAAGGTGACACCCACCTGGCCAACGGTACAATTATTGCTACCACCTTATTATCAATGATTTCTTATGTAACCTGGCTGCATTTTTTAGGATTACCTGATTAAGCCAAACCCTTTTTAAAGAAGCAATTTCAGGTCGATGAAGTTTATTTCAACAGAATAATTTAAGCAAAAATCTAATAATCCTGGGTTATCTGGGATTTTTTCTTTTACACTGGCTAAAATATTACTGAGTTCAAATGAGTTATGAAAGAAGTTGATGAAATGACTAACTCAAATATCGAACCTAATAGATTGATTACTGAGAAATCACCTTATTTATTACAACATGCTCATAATCCTGTCGATTGGTTTCCCTGGAGCAGTGAGGCTTTTGAGAAAGCCAATGAGGAAGATAAGCCTATCTTTTTGAGCATCGGCTATTCCACTTGCCATTGGTGCCATGTCATGGAACGGGAATCTTTTGAAGATGAAGAAGTTGCGGCCATATTAAACAAATACTATGTTCCGGTAAAAGTAGACCGGGAAGAGCGTCCGGATGTAGACCATATTTATATGACTGTTTGTCAATCAATAACAGGACACGGAGGTTGGCCCCTAACCATCATAATGACTCCCGATAAAAAACCCTTTTTCGCCGGAACTTATTTTCCCAAAAACCGTCGAGGTCATATCCCCGGCCTGGTGGATATCCTTTCTCAAATCAGCCGCTTATGGCAGAGTGAACGAGAAAAAATATTATCCTCCGGCAATCAAATCACCTCATCTGTTAGTAATTATCTAACAACCGGGAAACCCGGTAAGCTTACGGAAGAAGTAATTCACCGCACCTTTGAAAATTTCCGGGATGAGTTTGACCCAATTTATGGTGGATTCAGCTCAGCCCCAAAGTTTCCCACACCTCATATCTTGGGTTTTCTGCTCAGATACTGGAAGAGCTATGGTAAAAAAGAGGCTTTAGATATGGTGGAAAAAACTTTGGAGGGTATGGCGCGGGGAGGTATTTATGACCACATCGGTTTTGGTTTTGCCCGCTATTCTACAGACCGAAAGTGGCTGGTCCCCCACTTTGAAAAAATGCTTTATGATAATGCCCTCTTGGCTATTTCCTATATTGAAACATATCAGGCCACCAAAAAAAGTTACTACCGGGAAATTGCCGAAGAAATTCTTTCGTATATTCTCCGGGACATGACCTCGCCGGAGGGCGGGTTTTACGCAGCAGAAGATGCTGACTCAGAGGGTGAAGAAGGAAAATTTTACGTTTGGACACCAGACGAAGTAAAAGAAATTTTGGGAGACGAATCAGGAGAGCGTTTCTCTGCTTTTTATGATATAAAACCGTCCGGCAACTTCGAAGGAAAAAGCATTCCCAACTTGATCAGCCAGGAAACTGCTTTTGAACAGCGTCGTCTTTTAAAAAAAGAACGTCAGGCATTGTTTGAAGCCAGGGAAAAGCGAATTCACCCGTTTAAAGATGATAAAATTCTTACTTCCTGGAACGGTTTAATGATTGCCGCTCTGGCTCTTGCCGCTCGTGTCTTTAATGAGCCGATATACCGGCAGGCCGCAGAAAATGCCGCGCTGTTTATCCTTAAAAAACTGCGTCGGGATGATGGCAGGCTTCTTGCCCGTTACCGGGAAGGGGAGGCGCAGCACCTAGGTTATGTGGATGACTATGCCTTTTTTACCTGGGGATTGATTGAACTGTATCAGGCATCCTTTCAACCAAATTATCTGAAAGCAGCCTTAACCCTTTCCCTAGACTTTATCGACCGTTTCTGGGATGAGGAAAACGGTGGATTTTTTCTTTACGGTGATGATAGCGAGCAACTTTTAGTACGACCAAAAGAAGTCTATGACGGCGCCACTCCTTCCGGTAATTCGGTAAGTGCTTTAAACTTTTTCAGGTTAGCTCGCCTTACCGGAGAAACAGAGTGGGAAGAAAAAGGGCAACAGATTTTAGAAACCTTTGGCGGCACAGTAAAACAATATCCGGCGGGATATACCCACCTTCTGATGGCATTACAATTTGCCGAAGGCTCCTCCCAAGAAATTATCCTGACAGGTGATCCGGCAGATGAAGGTTTTAAAACCATGCTAGAAATACTTAACAAAGAATATCTTCCCTACTCAGTAATCTTAACTGTTCAAGAAGGTTTGGAAGAGACGGTACCGTTTATTAGGAATTACCTGCCGGTAAATAATCAGGCCACAGCATACGTCTGTCAAAATTTCTCCTGTCGAAAACCTACCACCGACAAAAATGAATTGATTAGGATTATTAATAATCATCCCGGCTCATGATCCGGGATAATGTACCGATGTTTTGCTGAAAAAAGCAGGAGGCCAAAGGGCCTCCTGAGTTTTTCTTAACTTCTAAATATACTTATAGTTGAAGTTTATTACGGCAGCAAGAACATTTTCTGAGCTGCCTGGGTTAATTCTGCTCTAAAATCAGGGTGAGCAATCGCAATTAATTCCCGGGCTCGCTCACTGGCTGTCTTCCCTTTTAATTTGGCAACTCCATATTCTGTCACAACCATGTCTACATCATTCTTAGAAGTAGTCACATGGGCACCCGGAGTCAATGTCGGAACAATCTTAGAAATGGTTCCTTTCTTGGCGGTAGAATATGTGGTAATAAACGCTTGGCCTCCCTTGGATTTTGACGCTCCCCGGACAAAATCCACCTGTCCGCCGGTTCCGCTGAACTGCCGAGTTCCGATGGACTCAGAGCACACCTGTCCAATCAAGTCTACTTCCACACAGGCATTAATGGATACAAAATTGTCTAGTTGTGCTACTAAATATGGGTCGTTAACATAATCAACCGGATAGAATTCTACACCCAGGTTGTCATCTAGATAATCAAAAAGCCGCTGGCTCCCCATAGCAAAAGTTGCAATACTTTTTTCTCGATGAATGTTCTTTCTCCGATTGGTTACCGCACCGGCCTCGATCATATCGATCATCCCGTCGGTAAACATTTCCGTGTGAATCCCCAAATCTTTTTTAGAACAGAGAGCAAGGGCGGTAGCGTTGGGAATTCCTCCGATACCTAACTGGATTACCGAACCATCCTTCACTCTGTCCGCGATATACTGGCCAATAGCCTTATCTGTTTCTGTCAGGGGCGGGGAAGGTAATTCCGGCAGCGGCGTATGATTTTCAATTAAAGCATCGACCTGGGAAATATGCACCATACTCTGTCCATGAACCCGAGGCATATAGTTATTCACTTCTAAAATTACGCACTTTGATTTTGACATCATAGCATGGGCTTCACTTACCGCAGCCCCAAAGCTGAACCAACCATGTTTGTCCATCCGGGAAACTGTGGCAAAAAATACATCGTGTTCCCAGTAATCTCTATGGAACATCGGTATTTCATGATAGAAACAGGGGACAAAATCCGCCCGGCCTTCCTGCACGGCAGCTCTGCTGGCACCGGCAGTAAACCAAGAAATATGGCGGAAACGGTGGGAGTACTCAGGGTCTAAATATCTAAGCTTTTGATTCGCAATCATCTGAGATACTTTTACATCGGTCAGGCCTTCACAATCTACCATCGCTTCTAAAAGAGCCGGAGGTTCCCCCACTCCAATGGGCGCGCAACAATAGGCACCCGGTTTTATTAGTTTTACCGCATCTTCTGCACTCATTAACTTTTGCTTATACTGCTCCTGCCATTTGTTCATGAAAAAAATTCTCTCCCTTCATTTTTATACTGATGATCAGTAATCAGATCTTTCCGGTCTAAATCAATATATCTTTATTTTTTTTAAATTCCCCCCTCTCCAGTCAAAATAATTTTAATTTTTTTATCAATTTTATTTTACTAGTTTTATAGTTTTTACTTTC
The DNA here is from genome assembly GCA_050945755.1 of Bacillota bacterium. GTDB lineage: Bacteria > Bacillota > Dehalobacteriia > Dehalobacteriales > Dehalobacteriaceae > JAQVXR01. The sequence goes on from JBMNTN010000001.1 coordinate 87,646, forward strand.
AAAAGAAAATTCCTTCCACGTTTTACAAATTCTGAAAATTTTTTATTTTTTAAATTGCTTAACTTGCAACTAAGCAAAAAATGCCCTGCATATTGCCGGAGCATTTTAATCATTTTTTTATTCACTTTTAACTTAGTCCTGCTATCCACACCCTAGCAAATTAATTACTGTGTCAAAAACGCTAAGGCATGTTCTGCTGCCTTAATACCGTCTTTTACGCAGTCGGGAACCCCAATCCCTCGGTAAGAAGCACCTGCTAAATAAAGGCCAGGCAAATTTTGGATTCTCCCTTCTACTAAAGCTATTCGTTCTAAATGCCCCAGAGTATACTGAGGCCGGGCATTCAGCCAGTGGCGCAGGCTGGTCATTACCGGCTCAGCAGTGATGCCTAAAATATCTCGAAACTCTTCTTTCACCCAAGATAATATCTCGTTATCAGCGGCATGTGCCAGGTGAGAATTCTTCGCTCCTCCGACAAATGTTCTTAAAAGCACATAATCTTCCCCAGGCACCCGATAATGCCACTTCACAGACGTATAAGTGACAGCATTTATTTTACGGCCTTCCGCATGAGGAATCATAAACCCAAAGGAATCTAAAAGAAATGGTATTTGCTCTTTCCGGTAGCCCAGGGAAATAGTAGCTGATGACGCCATGGGTATGGCATTAAGATTTTGGGCAGCAACTGCATCAAATGGGGATAGCAGTTCTGCAGCCTGAGGAGCGGGAACAGCCAAAATTAAGGCATCGGCGTCAAGGTACTCCCCTCCGGTAAGTTTTAACCGATACCCCCTACCGGATCTTTCCAGGGACGTAACGGTACAACCCTCAATAATCCGGCCATGTAGCTTTCCCCTAATCCCTTCAACCAGTTCTCCCATCCCGTTTCTAAAGGAAACAAAATAAGTGCTGGGTCCTGTTTTAGGCCCGATAGACCGGGTTCTGGGAACCCGCTTGCGATTTGCAAGCATCGCCCGAACCAAACTGCCATATTTTTGTTCCATATCAAGAAACCGGGGAAAGCTGGCCCTTAAACTCATCGTGTCAGGGTCTCCTCCATGAATACCTCCAATTAACGGCTCAGCAATTTTATCCAGAGCTTCCTGCCCCAGGCGGCGTAGCACAAAACTTTTCAAAGTTTCATCATAATTGTTCTTTTTCTTGGGCAGCACAAAGTCTAATGCCATGCGAAATTTCCCCGGCCAAGAAATAAACGGGCTTAAAGCAAACGGAATTATTTTTGTCGGTACCAGCATCATTAATCCTTCTGGAAGGGCATGGAGCCTCCCACCGGAAAAAACAAAGGTTCCTTTATGCTCATCATTGGTACCAATCAGGCGATGAAAAAGGCCTACTTCCTGGGCCAACTGAGTAACGGAAGGTTTTGCGGCAAGATAACAATCCGGCCCCCCTTCCACTAAAAAACCGTCTTTTCTTTCGGTAATTATTTTACCGCCCAGCCGTCGGTCCTTTTCCAAAAGCAAATATTCCACGCCCTGTTTACTTTTTTCCAATGTATAAGCAGCTGCAAGGCCGGTGATGCCCCCGCCCACAATAATTACTCTTTTCACGAAATCATCTCATCTCCCAGCTGTGAACGAACTATTGAAGCCAATGCTTTAATAAAAATAGTGCTGTCGTTTAGGGCAGGACAGCGTCGAAATTTTAGATTTAAGCTGTCCGCATGCTTCTTTAGCTTAATATCAAGATCATACAGAGTTTCCACATGGTCGGAAACAAATCCAATGGGTACAACCAAAACCTCTTTTTCCCCCTCCCGGACAAGGTCCGTTAAAACATCCTCAACTGCCGGGCTAAGCCAAGTACCCTTGCCCAGGCCTTGGCTTTGGTAAGCAATGCGAATTTTAAATCCGGGAAACCGGAGAGCTAACTTACAGACTGCTTCTTGATATTGTTCCTGGTAAAGAACTGTTTCATCCCCTGCAGGAAGACTGTGGGCAGTAAAAACCAAACAGCCTTTTTCCTGCTGTCCCATTTTAGCCAACTCCGATTTAATTCGTTGTTCCTGTGCAGCTAAAAATAAGGGATGAGCATGCCAGGAGTCAGTATAATGCACTAACTCCATAATGTTATTTTGCTTTCCTGCTTCCTTTACGACGGCATAATACCTTTCGGTACTTACCGTGGAATAAAAAGGCGCTAAACTTATTACGAAGATCTTTGATATCTTCTCCTCAACCATCTGCCTGATAACATCCGGAATATATGGCGGGCTGTGCAGCATTCCGGCAAAAACTCTGAAGCAATCTTTTTCCCGGTTCAGCTCCTGTTCCAAAAATTCAGCCTGCCGCCGGGTTATGCCAGGAAGCGGCGACCCTCCGCCAATCAGACGATACCGTTCCTTTATTTTTTCCAAAGCAGGCGGCGGTAGTTTCCGGCCGTTTAAAACAGAAGATACAAATGATTCCACGTTGTCCAACTTTTCCGGTGCACCAAAGTTAATCAAGAGCACCCCGTTTACCAACCTGCTCATGAATGAACTCCTCCAAAAGCTTTTCTCATTTCTGCCCCTCTCGGAAAACAATTACCTTTGGCTATATTTGTGTACCGCTTCTACCATAGCAATAACATGATCTACCGGTGTATCCTTGTTAATCCCATGTCCCAGATTAAAAATATGTCCCCTACGCCCTCCTGCCCGCTGTAAAATATCCTTTACCTTTTCCTCTATTACCTGTGGGGGAGCAAAGAGGAGCGCCGGGTCAAGGTTTCCCTGAATTGCCACGTCAACGCCTAGCTTCTCCCAGGCTTCGTCAATGTTTATGCGCCAGTCAATGCCAATTACATCTCCCCCCGCTTGTTTCACAAGGTCCAAAAGGGCTGCTCCGTTATTAGCAAAATGAATTACCGGCACACCCATATCGGCAATACTGCTGATTAATTTTTGGGAATAGGGCATGACAAATTGACGGTAATCTTCTTTATTAAGAGTGCCCACCCAGGAATCAAACACCTGAACAGCCTGAGCCCCGGCGGCAATTTGCGCCCGCAAGTATTTTACCAGCACCTGGGACACCTTATCCATCAGGCTATGCCAAACCTTAGGCGCACACCACATCATTTTCTTACAGTTCACATAATCCTTAGAACTGCCCCCCTCAATTAAATAGCTGGCAAGAGTAAAGGGTGCTCCGGAGAATCCAATCAGGGGAACCTTTCCTTCCAGTTCTCTTCGCGTCAAACGAATTGCCTCCAGAACATAAGGCGTTGCTTCTTCGGCGTCCAAGATCCGTATAGCATCTACATCCTGCTGAGAGCGCACCGGCTGGTGGATGACAGGGCCTTCACCTTTGGTAAATTCAAAACTAATGCCCATCCCTTCAAGAGGCAAAAGAATATCGGCAAATAAGATGGCGGCATCTACACCTAAACGGTGCACCGGCTGCAAAGTGATTTCCGTTGCAAGTTCTGGGGTTTTACACATTTGGATAAAAGAATATTTCCGGCGGATCTTCATGTACTCTTCCAAGTAACGCCCAGCCTGACGCATTAACCATACCGGAGTATATTCCACCTCTTCCCGCCGACAGGCGCGTAAAAATGTATCATTCATTTGGGTTTCCCTCCACAAACATTAATTAAAGTTTGAGGGCTGGCGGTTGAAAACTACCGAGACCCTCTTTATCAACCTGATTAGAATAATCTTCCCGATAATGGGCTCCCCGGCTTTCTTCCCGCTCGAGCGCAGACCGGCAGATTATTTCTCCTACCAAGCACATATTCTTTAGTTCACTATACGCTATCCTATCCAACATACTGTCTACCCTGACATATTGGAGGACGGATTGGCACTTTTCAATCTCACCCAGTGCCTTTTTTAAAGTTTTCTCGGACCGGACGACACCTGCCCCCTTGTCCATTGCCCGGCAAAGCTTTTCTTTGATTTCCCCCGGTGTAATATCTCCCTTTTGCAAGAAGATTTCTTCCCTATTCATAAGGGGTCGATGCTGTGGGTGCTTTAGCTTTTGAGCTTCCCAGGCCGCTTCTCGTCCAGCCGTAAACCCAAAAACTGCTGCTTCCGTCAAGGCATTACCCGCCAACCTGTTGGCTCCATGCACTCCTCCCACAGCCTCTCCGGCAGCATACAAGCCCTGAATTTGCGTCCGGCATTTCTCGTCGATTGTGATACCTCCCATAAAATGATGCACCACCGGAGCTACTTCGAAATAACCCGTCTTTATTTCATGACCGCTTTTTCGAAAATGTTTTACCAAAACAGCATACTTACTTTCTAACACCTTATCCGGTATAGAGGAAAAGTCAATCTGAATTCCCTCCCGGCATCTTCTCCCCTGCTGCATCTCCAAGTAGACCGCCCGGGCCACAATATCCCTGGTTGCCATTTCTCCCTCAGGAGCATAGTCAAACATAAACCTGTGCCCTAATGCATTTTTTAAAACCGCCCCATCCGCAAAAAGTGGGGTTGGCACCGTCAGTTTAAAAGGATAAACCATAGACGAGGGAAAAAACTGGATAAACTCCATGTCACGAAGACTTGCTCCGGCATTTAAGGCAAGAGCATAACCGTCACCGGTGGCATCGGAGGTATTATTAGTAGAATGATAGATTCTTCCTCCACCTCCACTGGATATTATCACAGTTTTAGCTTTAATCAAAACCAAACATTTTTCCCGGAGGGAAAGACCCTGGGCACCGGTCACCCGCCCGTCTTGTACTAGTAAAGAGGTAATCATCGTCTGGTCAAGGAATTTAACACCCGCCTGACCCACTTTTTCTGCAAGAGGGAAAGTAATCCCTCTTCCCTGGGCAAAGAAAGCCCCATTAAAACCACGCACATTGAAAAATCTCATATGGGAATGACCCGGTGCCTTTTTTACAATTTTTCTTGCCCCCATAGATTGAAAACAGACACCAAGCCTTTCAAGTTCTTCTAGCGTTACCGCTGCTTTGTCTACCAGCATACGCACCAGGTTTTCATCATTGATCATTGCTCCACCGCTCATGGTATCAGTAAAGTGACTGTCTAGGGAGTCAGCTGGATCATATCCTGGAAGAACAGCAGCAAAACCATTGGCAGCAACCAGAGTATTCCCACTTTTGCCAACGTTTTTCTTACATGCCATCAGTACTTTTGCGCCACTGGAGGAAGCGGCATAAGCCGCCGTCAAAGCAGCCAACCCTCCTCCTATCACCAGTACATCGCAGGTTATGCTCTCGGTTATTAAATTTCTCATAACGATTCACCACCTTTATTTCGGCTTCAGTTTCAATCCTTTTATTTCTCCTCCCAAAGTAGTTTTGGGGTAAAGTTTAAGTAATCGGCACTTACCAAGGAAAATTCTATCCCCCATTTATTGTCAGGGAGTCTAATTGTATCAGCCGGGTGATGCAAGTGTCCGTAAACACATGATTTTACATCATATTGTTTCATTAATTCAATAAAACCGCTAATTTCATGGCTTTCTCCAGTAGGCATAAAGTGAAGCATTAGGATAATCCGTGTTACACCGTAAGGAACCGACTGTAAGGACAGCTCCACCCGTTTTAGTTCGCGTAAATAAATATTTTTGTCCCGTTCTGTAAATTCGTCACTCCCGGGACAAGACCATCCCCTACTCCCACAAACAGCAGTTTTTCCAATACAGAAACAGTCATTTTGCAGAGCCACAACATTAGGAGGAAGGGCCTGGCGCACCCTGGTAATACCCCTCCACCAATAATCATGATTTCCTCGTACCATAATAATTTTTCCCGGTAAACTATTTAAGAAATCCAAATCCCATTTGGCTTCTTCCATATCCATAGCCCAGGAAATATCCCCCGGCACTAAAACCAAATCATCTGCCTCAACCAGCCTACACCAATTATCATAAATCTTTTGGTAATGGTTCTTCCAGTGAGACCCAAAAATATCCATCGGCTTGTGCTGGCTCACACCTTCCCAGCAGCCCGGGATAACCAGCCGGTCAAAAGATAAATGCAAATCTCCAAGCCCAAAAATCTTCATTGTAACACCATCATTCCATAAAAATTTCAATACGATGCCCTGGTAATTCTATCTAATATTATAACAGGTTGTATTCAGGAAAAAACAGTAAAAAGTTTAAATTAGGGATGAATAAGATTTTGAAATAATTGGTATAATAACCTTCAAAATAAAAAGGAGGATAAGCATGTTGGACAAAACAGCTCTTATCTTGGTTATTATCGGTGCCCTAAACTGGGGTTTGATTGGCCTCTTTAGGTTTGATCTAGTTGCAACCATCTTTGGAGGCCAAAGCGCTCTCTTAAGCAGAATCATTTACACCCTGGTGGGACTGGCAGGAATTTATGCCATCACCCTTTTGTTCCGGGAAAAAACTGAGGTAAAATAAGAAAAGCGCCAAAGGCGCTTTTCTTATTTTTATATTACATTTTACATTACTTTGCTTAGATTTTTAAAGGCCCTTTCAACTGTACCGGTATTGAAAGCTGCGATTGCTACCAGCGGCCTATACATTAACAACAGGCCTTCCATTGCTTTAAATTTCTCGTTTGGATAAAAAGAAGTATCAACAGGAATAGCGCCCAAGTTAAGGAAGAACTCTTTCCGGTTATCAAGCTCTTCATCCGTTTTTCGCACTTCCATGAATATCCCTTCAATCTCCGGATGTTCCTCTTCCAAAAATGCAATTAATTTGTGATAGAAGAAACTGCCAATGCCCCTGTTACGATACTCGGGGATAATCCCGATATGCTCTAAATAACCTAACTTCTCATCTGACAAGTAATAAAAAGTAGCAATCCCAATAACTTTATCATCGGAAAGAGCGGTAAACAGATAAAATTTATGGGGATCAAGCTTTTCCGGATTAAGCATTTTTTCCGTAATATCCCGTTGTGCCGAAGCAGGGTATTCAAATACAGTCCTTAACAACCTGATTCCTTCTTGAGTAACATAGTCGCTGGGCTTTTTCCCCTGAACAAATTTTACATTATCTGCTTTACATTCAATAATATTGCCATAGTTATCTTTAACAACCATTTCCTTATGCTGGATCAAGCCAACATCACCGGTCTTAACCATAGCAGCATTCGCTTCATCAGTATCAAGGTGGAAATCCAGTTTCATATCTTTTCCTACCCGGGCCAGAACATCATGATAGCATACTACTTTAGCACCTTTCATCAAAATGCTGATTTTATCTTTGTCTTGAATACCTAATTTTTCAGCATCCGAAGGATGAAAATGCACATGAATTTTGGCTACGATACAACCTTTTTCAATAATCAGGGGACCTTTTGGCCCAACTAATATACAACCTGGTGTCCCATCCAGGTCTCCTGAATCCCGAAGAGGTGCGTCTATCCCAATCTGCCTCGCTTCAGTTTGGCTTAACTCAACTTGTGTTTCCTTACGAGCAGGTCCTAAAATCCGCACATTCTGAATAACACCTTTCGCACCGACAACATTTACCTTTTCTTTGGCAGCATATTGACCAGGTTGAGACAAATCCTTAAACGGTGTTAACTGGTATCCCTTCCCAAATAACGCTTCAATATGTTCTGCACTTAAATGGACATGGTGATTGGAAACCCCAACTGGAACTAACCATTTATTCTCTTTTTTAAAATCTACTCTCTTCGGATCTACTTGGTAAGCCATATGCCTTTTAACCCTCCCGTTGTTTTAGTTATATTATAGCAGGCAATTTCAGCCATAACAATATCTATTAAAGTTAATAATTGGCAACTATAAAAGATATAATCTTCTGAATCGTTATAATTATTAGAATAATAACGTTACCCTTTTTCCATGTTCAGTATTTGGACTTGGGCATATTTAAAAACTTGATCGACCTTGCTATAATCAAATAGTATCCGCGAAGAAGTATCGGATATCTTTATGATCCGCCCATGCGCAAAATTAAAGGTATGAGTGAATGATTCAACAGATATAGTGTTGTATATTTTGCGTGGATTCATTCCGGAAAAATGCGGCAGATATCTGGCTGTGTTTTCCGGATTCTTTAAAAAGTCCAGCGTCAAATCTCGGGAGGAACTCTCCTCTTGCAGCCAATCAGGAAGATAAATTTTTTTCCCAATCAACATCAAATCTAATTTAATCAGATCTTTTAATAGCGGTAATTCTTCTTTTTCAATAACATTTTGGGAAAAGTCCCATAATTCTCGGGCGAGAACATCAGAGCGGGAAGTTCCTGCTGTCTTCCTCCCGGTTATAAACCGGGCAAACTGCAAAAAGAAATCATAAGGACCTTGGGAAAACCGGCCGGCAAAATATATAATCGTTTGGCGAAACTTCCCGGAATTAAAAAACCGTTCCAGGACGTCTTCAACAGATTTCAAATCCAAAAGATCCCGAAAGGATATGTCTTTGGTGCTAAGAATCTCATAAGGCGGACAGTCTTGATAATTTAAGCCGTATTCTCTTGCTTGATTTCTTAACCCGGACCCTTTCAATACCTTAAGAAAACCAAGCTGCAAGTTGTGGGGCTGAAGCTCAAACACATCGTTAAACGATTTTTCAAAAGAAGCAAGATCTTCTTTAGGTAGCCCGGCTATCAAATCCAAATGGAGGTGCATATTGCCCGCTTCAACAATTTTACTAACTGCCGAGCGGACCCGGGGGAAATTCATCGTCCTTTCTACCGTCCGGAGAGTTAAGGGATTGGTAGACTGAATACCAATTTCCAGTTGAAAATATCCTGGAGGTGCTTTACCCAAAAGATCAATAATTTCTTCATCCAACAAATCTGCCCCGATTTCAAAATGAAAGTTCATTCCCCTGGCATCCAAGTCAAGGAGAAAAGATAGTAGTTCTTTTGTGCGCTCCCGATGGCAGTTAAAAGTCCTGTCAACAAATTTTACCTGTTTAATTCCTGCTTGAGCTATTAGCTTCAGGTCATTTTTAACCCGTTCTAAAGAAAAAAAACGCACCCCATGTGATGTGGATGACAAGCAGTACCGGCAGTTAAAAGGGCACCCTCTGCTGCTTTCATAGTAAATAATTTTCCCCGTGAAATTATCCAGATCTTCCGGGGGATAGGGAAAAGAAATTTGATCCAAGTTTTTTATTAAGGTACGGTCTGGGTTTTTTACCGGCACTCCTTCCTTTCTATGTACCAAACCGGCTATATCGGCAACGTTTTGACCTTCGTCCAGGCAAAGAATCAATTCCCGAAAAGTTTCTTCTCCTTCTCCGGCCACAATATAATCGATACTGCTATTGGATTCCATAAGAGAACAAGAGTCAAAAGATACTTCCGGTCCCCCCAGCACAATAATGGTATGAGGAAGAACCTTTTTTAGCATCGCGGCAATTTTTAGTGTCTGTTCAATATTCCAAATATAACAGGAGAACCCTACCAGGCTCGGCTGTTCTAAAAAAATTTCTCCCAAAATATCCGGCAGGCGCCCGTTAATTGTAAATTCCCTGATCTTTATTTCTTGGCAAGTTGATTGGCAATAGCTTTTCAGGTAATAAAGAGCAAGTGCAGAATGGATAAATTTAGCGTTTAAGGTAGCCAACAAAATTTTCACTTTCAACCCTCATTTACCTATTGTTCTCCCCATGATTATCCCATAGAACTAAAATAAGCGCAAATATGGCCGCCCATTTGGCGGCCATTCTTAATAATCATTCTTTTAAAGTTGCCGGCTGTTTCCTAAAAAAAACAAAGCGATTGTTCCCGGCCCGGAGTGTGCACCAATCACCGGACCAATATTATTTATCATCACATCTTTAACTTTGACATTTTCTTGAATCAATTCTTTTAAATAATAAGCATCCTCCAAAGCATCGCCATGGCTGATGGCAATTATTTGCTCTTCCGGCCGCACAATTCTTTCCTGCAAGATATCAGCCAAAGTCTTAATTGATTTTTTTCTCCCACGCACTTTCATCACAGGAATCAATCTGCCTTCATCATCCACATGAATTATTGGTTTGACATTAAGAACAGTACCTACAAAAGCGGCTGTTCCGGACACGCGGCCGCCTCTCTTTAAATGGTTTAAGTCTTCCACAGCAACCCAATGGTTCAACTTCAACTTGTTATTTTCTACCCATTCCACAATTTCTTCCTTGCTTTTTCCCTCGCGAAGCATTTTTACAGCATAATATAGCAGCAATCCTTCTCCCAAAGAGGCACTCTTTGTGTCAATCACCGTGATATCTCCCTGAGGGTATTCCTCCATGAGCAGTTTTCTTGCCATCATGGCATTATTAAACGTATTACTTAAAGCAGAGGAAAAAGAGAGGTAAACAACCGCTGTCCCCTCCTGAACAAATTTTCGAAAAAACTCTGTTAATGTATGCACATTGGTTTGTGATGTGGTGGGCATTTCCCCTGCCCGCACGGCAGCATAAAAGTCTTTGTAGGACATGGTCTTGCCAAAGTCATCAAAGTATTCTTTTCCTTTAAAATTATAAATGTAATTAATAATTGGAATATTGTGCTCTTCAATATATTGGGGCGGCAGATCAGTGCAAGAATCGCCGGTAATTACAGTTCGCATTATCATCATGCCTCCTCTCGATAGAAACTACCTCTTCAATTTTATTCCTATTAAGAGTTAAAATCAACCATATAAAAATCCTGGCTGCTCTTTACTAATCTCATATTTTCAATAAAGTTTAACAAAATAGTCGGAAAGCCTCCTTTGTACTCTTTCTAGAAAAGCCATCTGCCGATGACAAGTAAAAAGGAGGAAATTAAAGCAGCAATGGGGATAGTTAAAACCCATGCCCAGACAATATCTTTTGCCACTACCCAGCGCACTGCGGAAAATCTCTTAGCCGCTCCCACTCCCATAATGGAGGTAGAAATGATATGAGTGGTACTAACCGGTGAGTGAAGCATCGTAGCGGTAAAAATTACTGCCGCGGCCCCTGTCTCTGCCGCAAAACCATTTATCGGCGCGAGGCGCGCCATGTTCATCCCCATCGTCTTAATAATTTTCCATCCGCCAACAGAAGTTCCTAATGCCATCGCGAGAGCACAGGCAAACTTAACCCAGAATGGAATATAAAACTCAGCCAATAATCCCCCGCTGACAAGAGCCATTGTAATAATCCCCATGGATTTTTGGGCGTCATTTGCCCCGTGGTTTAATGCCATAAGAGCTGCCGAAACAATCTGCAATTTGGAAAAAACCCTGGTAATAGTAGTGGGTCTTACCGGCCTTAAAAGCCAATTCAAGGCCGTCATAAAAAACAATCCAGTCAGAAAGCCAATGATCGGGGAAAGAAATAACCATAATAAGACCTTATCAAAAAAGTTTAACCAGTTTACAATGGAGAAAGAACCAGAAAACATCATGGCCGCTCCCAACAATCCACCGATCAAAGCGTGGGAAGAACTGCTCGGAAGACCAAAATACCAGGTGATCAAATTCCAAGTAATCGCACCAATTAAAGCAGCAATAATCACTGTCTGGGGAATGGCTGTTGGATCAACCAAATCGCTTCCCACTGTTTTTGCCACTTTGACGCTGATAAACGCACCAAGGAAATTTAAAACCGCCGACATGGCGATAGCTGCCCGGGGCGTAAGAACTCTTGTGGAAACAGAGGTCGCAATGGCATTGGCAGTATCATGGAAGCCGTTAATAAAATCAAAAATCAAAGCCAGCACAACAACGGCACCCGTGACAATCAAAGCAATATTAAGCATGCTTCATGACTACCCCTTCAACTGTATTGGCCACATCTTCCATGGCATCAAGGGTATTCTCCAAGTGTTCGTAAATCTCCCGCCATTTGATCACATCCAAAACAGGCACCGTTTCACTGAACAACCTTTTTACTGCCTTCCGGTAAATGTCATCACCCACTTCTTCCAAGCGATTAATCTCCACAATTACCGGAATTAATTTTTCACTTTTATTCATGCTTTTAAATTCTTCCATTAGAACAATAAACTGACGGGCACTTTCGATAATCAGATCGGTTAATAATCTTGCTTCCTGAGTAGATGTATTAACATGAAAAATGACAAACCTACAGGCGGTTGCTTCAATAAAATCCACAATTTCGTCCATCTGTTTGCCAATCAGATAAATATCTTCCCGGTCGATAGGAGTGATAAATGTTTTATTCAGCTCTTTAAAAATTATGTGCAGCTTTTTATCACACTCTGTCTCCATGTATTTGATCTCTTTTAATTTCTCTTCCGGATCACTCAAATCATAAACAAAGTTACGCAGCATATTTGCCGCGTCTAAAATGTTTCGAGAAAAATCAATAAAAAGATCATAGAACTTATCCTCTCTCGGTGTCAACCTGAACATCTCTCAAGTCTCCAATCCATAAATTTTTGAGGGCTTATTATATATCAGGTATAACATTTATTATAATAAGCTTTGGTTTGTAACATGCTTCACAAATATAGCATACTATAAGCAACACTAAATTTAAATAAGAAATGCCCAAAACCAAAAAGTCTCACCTTTCTGAATTTATTAATAATATTTTGTATGAAAAAACCATGATCTTCTCCCATATCATCATGGTTTATTTTTTAGTCTTAGACCAGACCTTTTTCGGCAAGACTAACGTATTGAGTCCCTGCGGCAATAATATGGTCTAACACAGATATCTCTATGCTTTCCAGAGCCCTTTTTACCCGCTTGGTAACCTCAATATCCTGCTGTGAGGGCTTAGTACTTCCTCCAGGATGATTATGCGCCAAAATAACACTATGGGCTTTATGCCTCAGCGCAGTTTCTACAATTACCCGGGGATAAACCGGTGCCTGGTTGATTGTACCTTCGTTTAACAGTGCAGGAAAAATTACGCCCAGCTGAGAGTCTAAACAAATAATATAAAAAGCCTCATAAGTGCGACCGGCAAATAAAGACAGTACGTATTCTCCTGCTTTGGCAGTACCGTCCAAAACCGGTCTTTTACCCCAGCGGTCCAAAGCATACCTACGAGTAAGAGAGGGAATTAAAGATAAAAGGATTGAGGAATTTTCCCCGATACCTGAGGTCTTCGCCAAATCTTTTGGATCGGCATCAAAAACACCTGTTAATGACCCAAATTTTTTCAGTAATTGATGAGCGATTACATTAGTATCTTTCCTGGGAATGGAGAAAAACAACAAAAGCTCCAGTACTTGATGATCTTCAAATCCGTCCAAACCTTCCTCGAGGAAACGAGTTTTCAGCCGGCCCCGATGGCCTTCATGCAATTTATCCTGCATATAACTTCTCCAAAATTAGGAACTTCTTTCAAATGTTTTGACATCATAAAATTATTTCCTGCCAATAAATGTAAATTTATTTTACCGGGCTTAACCTTAAGTTTTTATCAGCAGCTTCCCAAAAAGTATTGGCAGGAAACAAAACGTCAGTGTTTGCATTTGTCCTCGTCTATATGGAAATAATTAAATAAAACTATTGGCTCAAATATTTAAATATGGCGGATAAGAACATGAAAAACAAACTTTCTTTCAAGCTCAAAGAATTTTATATTCTTGAAGCATACCAAGTTTATTTTTACAGTTCCCAATTAAATGCTTTTGAAGACCCACACATTATCAATGCCTACGAACTCATGATTGAAAAAGAGAAAATGCATGTGGACTTCTTTACCGGGCAAATTAAAAAAATGGGCTTTCAATTGCCCGCCCTGACCGGAGCTGTTTTTAATGCCGCAGGATATTTAACAGGAAAATCACTTAATGCCTTAGATTTAAAATCTCGATACAAACTGGCGATCACATTTGAAAATGAGGCCATAAAAATGTACGAAAGTTTTATATCTCTCATACATAATGATCCTAACCTCTCTGGATTAACAAAAAATCTTTGGCATTTTCTCGTAGAGGAAGAGTTTCATCAGTTTTGGTTTAAAGAACACCTTTCCTACCTGCAATAATTATTTATTTTTAGGCTCCTCGTTTAAACTGGCTATGATAAAGCTGATGATAAAACCCTTGTGCTTCCAGAAGTTCAGAGTGCGTACCCTTTTCGACAATCTCTCCGTCATTAATGACCAAAATCAAATCAGCACCTCTGATTGTACTTAAACGGTGGGCGATAACAAAGCTGGTCCGCCCTTTCATCAGGGAAAGCATCGCCTCTTGAATATGCATCTCGGTCCTTGTGTCTACACTGCTTGTTGCCTCATCCAAAATCAGGATAGAAGGATTGGCAAGAATCGCTCGGGCAATGGTTAAAAGCTGCCGCTGGCCTTGACTAAGATTCCCTCCTTCTTCTGAAAGAAAAGTATCGTAACCTTGAGGCAATCTTAAAATAAATTGCTCCGCATTAGCCATTCTTGCTGCCCTCTCTACTTCAGTATCAGTTGCATCCAATCTCCCGAAACGAATGTTTTCCCGAACCGTATCTGAAAAAAGATAGGCATCCTGGAGCACAATCCCCAGTTTCTTTCTCAGGCTTTCTTTTTTTAACCCGCGAATATCCTTACCATCAATGGTAATTGAGCCGTTTTCCACATCATAAAAACGGGTGAGCAAGTTAACAATGGTTGTTTTACCGGCACCGGTGGGACCTACAAGGGCAATGGTCTGTCCCGGCTCCGCTGTCAGCCTGATGTTTTTTAGTACCGCTAGGTCCTTTTGATAACCAAAGGTAACATCCTGAAAAACCACCTTACCGGATACATCTTTTAGCGATGCCTTCCCTTCCTCCTCTTCAAACTCTGCTTCTTCTTCCATCACTTCAAATACCCGTTCCGCACCGGCAATGGCCGATTGGATCAGATTAAACTGATTGGCAATATCATTAATGGGACGGGCAAAATATCGGGAATAATTGAGGAAACTGGCAATAATCCCAATGCTGATCATCCCTTTGAGCGCCATCCAACCTCCAGCTCCCGCCACCAAAGCAAAACTAAGGTTGCTAACCACACCCATTAATGGAGGTATCACTCCGGAATATATCTGCGCTTTGATTCCGGCACTTTTCAACTTCTGGTTGACACCCTCAAATAACCTGATCACCTTTTCTTCATGGTTAAATGCTTTGACTACCCTTTGCCCGGAAATAGTTTCTTCAATTACTCCATTCAAAGCTCCTAATTCCTGCTGCTGAGCGAGAAAATGCTTACGCGTCCCCTTGGCAATTTTTCCCGTTAAAGCTAACCCAAAGGGAAGAGAAATCAAACTGATCACCGTTAATATCGGACTGAGCAGCAGCATCATCCCGAGAGCACCCACCACCGTGATGATACTGGATAGTACATGAGTAATACTCTGAGTCAGGGTATTGCTGACATTTTCCATATCATTAGTCAACCGGCTCATTAACTCCCCGTGGGAATGTTGATCAAAAAAACGCACGGGAAGCATTTGTACTTTTTCAAATAAATCCTTTCTCAATTCCCTTACCGTATGATGGGATACGCCAGCAATGACATAAGTCTGCATTGCTCCCATTAAAGCGCTCAAAACATGAGCTGTCAGCATCCACAACGCTATTGTCCCCAGCCTTGCCAAATCCACCCTGCCCGGGCCGAGCATTGTGTCTACACCGAGGCCGATGAGATATGGACCAAGAAGACTTAAGACAGTACCGACAATAACCAGCACCAAGGCCATGATCAAGCCATTCTTTTGTCTTTTTAAATACTGCCAGAGTTTTTTAAGTGTTTTACGGGAATCTTTCGCTTTAACTTTGGGGCCCTTAAAACCCGCCCGGTGCCCGCCCCCGAACGGCCCCACCCTTCTCTGTGAAGAAAACGGCGGTTGTTCTTTTGAGTTATTTCTTTGCGTAGACATTTAAACCGCCTCCTCCTCACCCATTTGTGAACAATAAATATCCTGGTAAACCAGGCAATTCTTGATCAATTCCTCATGTCTGCCAATACCGGCGATCTGCCCGTCTTCCAACACAAGTATCTTATCAGCCTCCAGAACCGAGCTGATCCGTTGAGCAATCACAAAACAGGTGGTATTAGTAAGGTATTTCTTCAGCGCCTGTTGAAGGCGAAATTCAGTGCCTAAATCAAGTGCGCTGGTGCTGTCATCCAAAATGAGGATAACAGGCTTCTTTAAAAGTGCCCGCGCAATTGCCAAGCGCTGCTTTTGACCTCCCGAAAGATTCACTCCTCGTTGGCCTAAAACCCCATTATAACCTTCAGGCAACTTCATAATAAAATCGTGGGCCTGGGCAGTGATTGCCGCTTGAATAATTTCCTCATCTGTGGCATCATCCCGCCCCCACTTGATATTTTCTTTAATGGTACCCGAAAATAAAATGGTTTCTTGAAGAACCATCCCAATACTTGCCCGCAGATTTTCCAATTTTAGCTCCCGGATATCTGTCCCATCAACCATAATGCTTCCCGCGGTAACATCGTAGAACCTGGGAATAAGATTTACCAGAGTGGATTTACCGGAACCTGTTGAACCTATAATAGCTACCGTTTCACCAGGGTTGGCAGTAAAAGAAATATTTTTGAGCACGGGATCTCCTGCCGCTCCTTGATATTGGAATGATACATTCTGAAAATCTACCCGTCCCGCTGTTATCACTTGATCCTTGGCATCTTGAGCATCCTTGATGTCCGTCTCTGTTTCTAACACTTCAATGATCCGATCGGCTGATACTTTCGCCCGAGAAGCCATCATCAGCATAAAGCCCAGCATCATTAAGGATGATAGAATCTGGCCCATATAATTGATAAAAGCCATAACCTCCCCCACCAGAATACTGCCATTATTGACCTTTATCCCGCCAAACCAGAGCACCGCCACAATACTTAAATTCATCACCAGGATCATTAAAGGCATCAGCAATCCCACTGTGCGGGAAGCTTTAATATTGATTTGAGCAAGCATATCATTAGCCATTCCAAAGCGGCTGTTTTCAAAGTCGGACCTGGCAAAAGCCTTTACTACCCGTATTCCGGTAAGATTCTCCTGGATCACTTTGTTTACTTTATCTAATCTTTTTTGAACTTTAGAAAAAAGAGGGAAGCCTTTTTTTATCACATAAAATAAGGCACCAGCCAATATAGGTATGGCAAAAATCAAAATTAAAGCCAGTTGAAAATTAATCATCATCGCCATAATCATTCCGCCCATAGCTAAGAAGGGAGCACGGACAAAAATCCTTAAGAGCATCAAAACAAGAGACTGCACCTGCACCACATCGTTTGTTAATCGGGTAATCAGAGATGCCGTTTTTAATTTATCCAAACTGGCGAAAGAAAATGATTGGGTCCTTTTAAACAGATCCAGCCTTAGGTCGGTTCCAAAACTCTGAGCCACTATGCTGGAGAAAATCATACAGCCGATACCGCCACATACTCCTAAAAGCGCTATTCCAATCATTAACAATCCGGTCCTGATCACTAATTCCATATTGCCGGTGGCAATCCCCATATCAACTATTTTCGCCATCAATCGTGGCTGCATCAGGTCGGCGGCCACCTCAATCAACATTAATAATGGTGCCGCTAACGCTGCCTTCCAATAGGGTTTAATATATATATAAAGCTTCTTCACCAAAATCCACCTTTCATGTATCTCATCCTTAATATTTTCTCTCTAATTTCTTTTAAATCTGCCATTATTTTACCACAGGCAACAAAGGTATTTAAGCAATAAGGAGTATATGGTTTTTCCAAAGGGAACTTTTATTGTTTATTTTAAGTCTATATTCTTAAATACAATTGTATCAATAATTATTGCCGTCGGGAGTATTTTATATTTAACTGCCGGGATCAATAAAAATTACATGAAGGGACTGCCTCTGAAATGAAAAATGCTTTAAAAATTTTAACATTAGCATTAACTCTATTGCTAGCCGGAACCTCAATTGTCTGGGCGGAGGAATCCGGCAAAAAATCTTTGGACCAAGTCTTTGAAAAAACTGTGATTGTTCCTTTCGACTATCATGAAAAGGTGTTTTTGCACGGGAAAAAGACTGATGTTTACGGGGATTACAAGTTATATCAAAAAAACGGCCGTGTGCTGGTTCCGATCAGGTTAATGGGATACCTGGCTGATCAGGTAGACCCGGACGGTGGTTATTGGCAAGTGACATGGGACTCGCAAAAACCCAACGACGTTATCTTGTCTAATTATCAATTGCAAAAAACAGTAAAGTTAAAAGTAAACAATAAAACCATGTATATCAACAACGAGCCTAAAACATTGGATATTGCTCCTCAAAAAATTGGGGGAAGAATCGTTCTCCCCCTGAGAAGTACCGCAGAAGCATTGGGTAAAAATATTGACTGGCTTAACGGTTTGATTATCCTTGGTAATGAGCCCCTAGACTTGCAAAATCCCCAAACATTAGAGATTGCAGAAAGAATCAAGGGACAATTAGCTGATAAGCGAAAAGAAGTAGACTTTGAAAAAAGAGTTAACCCCATCGCCAAATACGAAAACACCGTTTATTACATTAAAACCAGATATCTTGAAACCGACCAAATTGAAGAGCTTTACAGTAAAACGGCAAATGAACCGGAAGTTAAAATTGCCCTGCCAGGGGAAAAACGTTTTGCCAATTATAGAATAATTAATGATGAGCTTTATTATCTGTCGACTATTGACGGTCAAAGTGAGCTGCATATTTTCAATTTTGCCGATAATAAATCCCGAAAGCTCTGCGCTTTAGGAGATTGGCATGTAGATGACGGTTGGTTGGCTAATATGGAGTACCTTAACAATGATTTTTATATCATCCTTCATTCAGGAGACCTGACCATGGGATGGGAGAGACTATACAAGCTGGAAGATGGCTCATTAAAAGAAATTACCGGGGCAAAAAGTTTTATTAGTTTGGCTCGCGCCGGGGATTGTATCTACTATACAGATTTTCATCCGATGGGCTGGAGCAACAATCTTTATCAAGTGGACTTGAAAACCGGCGAAGAAAAGGCAATAGGAGATCCTGATTTCACATATGGCATTTCCCGCAGAATATATGATGACGGAAGCGTCAGCTATGGCAAAAACAGTGACATTCAAATCCGGGACGATTATCTTTATACGGTAGGATATCGGGAAACAGACCAAAAAGATAAGAGTTCTGTCTATACAATCAACTTAAAAGATAAAACTCCAACAAGGCTAACCCCGCCGGTTAGAGATTTTTGGCTGGTAGAAGATAATATCTATTACATTGATCTTGAAACTGGCTATCTGGTTCGGGTAGATCTGGAAGGGAACAATAAAATGACGCTGGTGGAAAAAAGAATTATTAACATTAAGTTTTATAACGAGAATATTTATTATACGGCAATTAAAGAGAACGATCGCAATGCCGAGCTGGGGAAACTTTATAAATACAACCTCATCAGCGGGCAGGAAACAAAGTTAAGTGATAAATCGGTCAGCAGCTTTTTTGTGGGCAGAGCCGGAGTCTTTTATCAAGCAGAAGGCTATGATTTGGGTTTATATAAGATCAATGAAAGCGGGAGGAGTTTATCTATAGTAGACGACTCGATCTATTCAACACTATTAACCGATTCAGGAATGGTGTACACCCTGCACTATCGAGATGGGGTGTTTACAGCAAAATAGCATCGGCAGAAAAATAGTACGCCGCAGAAATTTCTGCGGCGTTATCCTTTTAATCAATTATGAACCATACATACGTATAAGTTTATTATCTTCTTCCTATATAATCATTAATTAAAATCGAATTTATTTTTTGTTGCTATTATTATAAGCGTCGGAGATATTTACGAATTTCCCATCCATTTACGCATTCGGCATATTGATCCCATTCCTTTTGTTTGCTGATCAAATAACAATTAAAAACATATTCCCCCATCGTCTCCACAACCAGTGGATCACGGGTCATTTCTTCCAAGGCTTCCTGCAGGTCACGGGGATAACGTTCCAGGCTGTTGCCAATTGGGTTAGATGCCTCCATCCAGTAAGCATTTTCGTGCATAGGTTCAGGGGGCATAATCCGGTTTTTGATACCATCAAGTCCAGCTTTCAGCATAAGCGCAAAAAGGATATATGGATTGGTGGCGGGATCAGGGCTGCGATACTCAATACGTGTACTATTTCCACGGGCGGCCGGAACGCGAATCAGAGTACTGCGATTACTTGTTGACCATGCTACATTAATCGGTGCTTCATATCCCGGTTTTAGCCGCTTATAGCTGTTTACAATGGGATTAGCAATGGCCGCCATGCCCCGGGCATGTTTCAAAAGACCTCCGATAAAGAATTTGGCGATTTCACTTAGGCCGTCCGGTTGGTAAGGATCATAAAACATATTTACCTTGTTCCTAAACAAGGATTGGTTACAGTGCATCGCGCTACCATTCTCACCGGTCAGAGGTTTAGGCATAAAACTGGCATATAGCCCTGCTTGACAGGCAATATTCTTAACTACATCACGAAAGGTTATCCAATTATCGGCTGTCTGCAGCGCTTCGCCATACTTGAAATCAATTTCATGCTGTCCAGGTGCTACCTCATGATGTGATGATTCTATACTGAATCCCATTTTTTTGAGGGTAAGAATGATATTACGTCGCGTGTCTTCTCCTAGGTCAACCGGTGCCAGATCAAAGTATCCCGCTTGGTCGTGGATATCGAACAACGGATATCCTTTATCATCGGCATGAAAAAGAAAGAACTCTCCCTCCGGCCCTATATTATATTCAAAACCCATCTCTTCAACTTCACGAAGAGCTCTTTTAAGAATATAGCGAGAACAACCCTCAAAGGGACTTCCCTCAGTAGTGTATACATCACAGATCATTCTTGCTACCCCTTCTTCCTGGGGTCTCCAAGGCATAACCGCATAGGTATTAGGGTCCGGGATAATGCATTGGTCTGACTCCTCAATAGAGGCAAAGCCATCAATTGAGGAACCGTCAAACATCAATTCACCTGCAAAGGCACGATCCAATTCACTAACCATTATTGATGTACTTTTCATAATACCAAAAATATCTATGAACTGAAGTCTAATAAACTCAATGCCTTTTTCATTAATATCCTTCAAAACATCATCTGGGGTCATTATTTCCTCCTTACTATCCAGCATCAAATAGTATGGTTGGGATAATAGAATGCCCTACTGGAATCGGCATCGCACGTCTATAAGCTATGTTTTTTATTATAATATAAAAAAAACTCCCGGGCAAAAGACGTACAGAGGTCTTATCTTGTAGTAGACCGAGTATTTTTGCCCAGTCTGCCGACTATTTCTCTAACATAATGAACAGCGCCTATTTTCCTTTATTTTCCAAATATATGGCTTGTAAATCTCTTCAGCTTAATAAAGATCAAAACCCATGCTAATTTTCCGCATTAAATCATATCGTTTCTGTTATCCTGTACTAAAACTAAATTGCGCACCTCTTGCACTAATTCAGACTGGGATTAATCTTCAATAGTTCTGGGAAACAATTGATACTTATAAGAAATGTGGAAAAATGATATTATAGACAATATAAAATACGTTTGGAGTTAATGATAATTAGATATAAAAGAAATTCGGAATTTGGTTTACCGATTTTAAACCATCATGGGGAGAGAGATGAAATGAGTATTTACCGGCAAAAATCGACTGTTATTAACGGTACAGTGTGCAGCGGCGTTCAACAAGCCGGATTATTCACCGGTCTGAACTGGGTAAAGGAGCAGTGCATGCAGCTGGTTGGTTTTGCACCCTACCCGGGAACACTGAACATTCGTGTCGATGGAAAAGAATTTTTACAATGGCAAAAGTGGCGCCGGGAGACACAAGGGCTGCTGCTAACACCGCCAAATGCAGATTATCGTGCGGGAATGCTATTCCCCGGACAGCTGGCAGAGATAATGGCAGCTGCCGTTTTACCCTTGGTGCCCGGATATCCGGAAGACGTGATCGAACTCATCGCCCCAGTGCATTTAAGATCTGGATTGAACCTTGAAGACGGAGATCAGGTAGCAGTATTACTAGTGCTTAAAGTAAAGTTGGCGCAGAAAACGAGAAGCTTTGCATTCAATAGCTTATTAAATAACCCGCAAAAGTAAAGTAACCCCCCAAATATCATTCTCCAGTTCATCACATTCAGCCTGCTGACTCTTTATATAGCTTTCAAAGAGATGCACTTTTTCCGGATGTTTTTCTTTTAGCTCATTGGCTCTCCTTACGATAAATGTCTGCTGTTCATCATTAATACTTGATAATTCATCATTTCCAATTATCTTTTCATCAATCAGCTTCACACCGACATTTTTAAAAATCACACGCCATTTTTCTCTTGTGGGATATCTCTCATCCGACTCGTCTTTTCCATAAGCATCATCAATAAATATGTACCCACCGCTTTTAACTGTGCTTTTTAACTTTTGTATGGTCTCTTCCGGATTTCCAAGCACATCCCCAACAGCGCCAAGGATAACAATATCATAATCCTTTTCAATCTTTACAGCTTCGTTTATATCTCCCACCCTAAATTCACATAATTTCTCTACACCATATTCCCTAGCTTTTTTATCAGCAAACTCGATAAAGTCAGCAATGATATCAATGCCCTTTACCTTACACCCTGTTGCTTTAGCAAAATGAACACTTACAGCTCCTTTGCCGCAAGCCAAATCAAGCACCTTTGTTTTCTCGGAAATCTGTATATGCTTTAAAGTCATATCGATAATATCCTTTGGTGATGATCCCAGTTCCCATAAATCCTGCAATAGATATGGCAGGTAGGGAATCAGCTCTATAGTTTCTGCAGTCAATGACTTTGCAAGCTTTTCTTCTACATTTGACATGAGATCCTACTCCTTTCTGATAAAAGGCTTATTTACTATTTTTTCAATTTAAGCTACTATCAGTACTTTTTCTCATTGTGTTCCTCTTATGATGAGATCTTGAAAGATTACTGCTTATTTTTCCCCGCAAATCAAAAACATAGGAGTTGACCGGTTAAGGATATTTTCTTCTTCATCCCAAATCCTGTCTGAAACATTGGCATCGATCCAAAGACGGCGAAAACCGATGTTGAGCAAAGCTTGTGCATCCCACTGGGGACGAAGTGTCTTACTGAAAAACAGTTCCTTAGCAATGTTGTCGCATTCCTCGGGGTCCACATGATCGTTTTTTTGAATACCAAGCTTTTTCGCCCTTTCCTGGTCTTCCTCATATAGTTTCTGCATCAAGGCATCATGGAAGCGCAAATTCCAGTTAGCATCAAAAATCAGCAGTCTGCCTTTAGGTTTTAAGACCCGATGCCACTCCCGGTATGCTGCCATGGGATCAGGTAAGATCCAGGTTAAATTCCGGCAAATCAATACATCAAAATTATTATCCGGAAACTCAAGGACATGAGAATCCATTTTATAAAACTCCACCTGAAAACCTGCTTTTTGTGTATTGTATTTTGCCTCCTCCAACATATTATCAGCACAATCAATGGCTGTAACCTTATGCCCCATCTCAGACAAAATCATGGCAAAAAATCCGGGGCCGGTGCCAATATCAAGGATTTTCAAAGGCTGCCCCTGAGGCAGATATTCTGCAATCAAAGTCTGCCAGGCAGCTTTCTTAAACCCATTCATTTCCTTCCAAATATTCTCACTATAACGGGCAGCTTCGCCCTGCCAATAATTCTCGATCCGCTTCTGCATATTATTTTGCCTCCAATTTAATATCTCTGGAATTAACTTTATTTCCCACAAAGAAGGAAGTCCTCCGGTCCTGCCAAGTAAACCGGAAACTTTTTAATATCAGAAATAAATAAAATAGTACAAAAAAACCATGAAGTAACGCCGGAATCCAATCCCAGTCATTAACCTTCATGGTTAAATTATTAATTATTATATTTTTATCTACTCCTGTTATAAAAATTCAACGAATAGCTTCTTTTCTTCAAAAAACGAAACTTCGTGGTACACACCCAATAACAGATACCTTCATGGCATCAATTATATTTATTATATATAGAAGCTACAATTTCACAAGACATTTTTAATGGCTTCTTGTTAAATATTTTGCGCACTTCTCAAAGATAAGGAATTAGCAAAAGTGAGAATCCCGCATTTTAAAAAGCTATGGATAATTTTATTGACACCAATTACAGGGATTGGTAATATATGGTATATCTAATTATTCTTTAAACATGAGAAAAGGCAAAGCTGTTTAAAAACAGTGACGCAAAACTAAAGGGCCTAAGGGTCTATACCTATGGCAGCCAGCTACCGATAAATAGTAGATTAATACCAAAATTGTCCATCGGAAATTTTGGTATTAATAATTAGCCGCTAACGGTAATTGCTGTTTGGCGGTTATTTTTTTTCTATTATAACTAGTTTAAGCCGGTTCAGTAATGTTTTCAAAAATCAACACTGAAGTTTTAAATGGTTGCCAACCTAATTAGGTAATTGTAAAGGAGGTGATAACGATGCCTGCTCAGACTTTAACACTTGCCCAAACAGTTATTGCAGCAGCTGCTTCCGCTAAAGCAGCCCAGGCCATCATGAATTCTGGTTCTGATCCGATGGTTATTAAGGAATTTTCCTTTGAAGTAAATATTACGGCGGATACTGAGTTTAAAAGCGAGACGGAAATATCCCTCAACATATGGCGGATAAGCCTAAAAGAAAAGCTGACTTACGATTACAAGCAGCATTTTGGTATTACAGTTAAGGCTACCCTTGTTCCGGTCTATACCCTGAATGATTAATTCTTTTATCAGTAACAAGTAAACTATATAGCGGCTTCAGGCTTCAGTGTTGATTACTTTTTTATCGTAGATTTAATGGAAAGGGTTGTTCTAAATGTATATCAATTTTACTCAGCTGATTGAAACAACATACTATTCAGTTATGGAAGCCTTAAAAGAGATTTCAAAAGAAAAAAGCATGGAGTTAAAAAAGGTTTCTGTGGAAATTCCCTTTACATTAGATATATATCAAAAAATCAGTGAACCCATGGGACGGATAGAAAGACTTAGCGATTCATGCAGCAGGGGATTAAAGAAAGAAAATGTAAAATTGTCTTGTCAGTTAGTACTTAACCTAAAACGGAGGGAATTTTAAATGGCAAATAAAATTGAAATTAGTCCAGGACGCTCGTTGGTAATATCGGGTTACATTGGAATGTCTGGGAATGGAAGTATGATGATTAAAGATAGTAACACTTTTCAAAGAATTGAACCAAACCAAGTAAAAGCGGAAAGAGTTGGGGAAACTTGGCAGATATATATTAGCATATATGATAATACATCAAAGTTACCCCGTGCCAGCCTGAATTTTAAAATCTCTAAGAAGAATAACAGCCTTATCATAGAAGAATTAACTCTCAAAAGCCTAATAAAAGAAAGTATCGGGGATTTAATTGTTACTCTAATGGCAGGTGAAGTTGATCAGCCATTGTCAATAGTTTTATATGACGGACCGGTAAAAGCTTTTCGCAAAAATGTAATTGAAATGCCAGCTTTAGTTAATATAAAATTAGAAGACTTTGCAGCCGGCATTGCTGCTTCTTTTAAAAAAGCCCAGGAAAATATTTCTCAAAAATTAGGTGAAGAAAATTTTGAACTGGAAATTGAGGATTTTGAAATCAAAACTCCATATATTGTTCAGTTATCCGATGATCAGAATTTAATGATGAAACTACCCCAAGCATCGGAAACATTAAATAATGAGGAAATGATGTTTTCAAAACTAAAGTTTAAGAAAACTATTAAAATGAAATAAAAAATTGAAAACAAAGCCTAGGCGCTAATTTGCCTGGGCTTTTGTTGAAAAAGATTGGAGTTGCCAGAGATTAAGAATGAGGAAGGTGGTTCAAGAGTATTGTCCGATTAAGTTTGAAAGTTTCTTAAGGTGGTCATGATCCTTAGCTAGGATTTCTTCAACTAAACCTTTGCTTTTTTCATCAAGCTTTCCTTCTGTTAATTCTACGACTTTAGCAATTCCTTTATCTTCTCCATTGTAAAGTTCCGTTAAAATTTCTTTTGGTTCTTGCTTAAAAAAGGTATTAGTTATCCCCATGGTTTGTGCCATGACCCCAGCAAATCCTCTGTTTTCTTGGGGTGCTCCGCCAAGGTCCTGAATATATGTAGAAAGTTTCATAGCATGACTCTTATGATCTTGTTGGAGTTTTTGGAGATTTTCTCTAAGGCCTTCATCCTCAATATTGTTAATATAAGAGTCATAAATATCCATAGCCATATGTTCGCCTTTCAGTATCTGGTTAAAAATAGATATAGTATTTTGCAAAAGTATCACCTCCAAGGTTAGTTTTCCCCTCTTGAAAGAAATTAACCAACCGGGGGAAAAGCCCCAATCAACTCATTGGGAACCTTTAAGGAATAGAAATCTACCTCAAAAATCATATAATAAGAGAGTTCTCTCTCGGTATCGTTGTAATATTCTTCGGAAAAGGTAATGTAAGACATAGTAGAAAATTTATCATCAACCTAAAGTATAAAATCGCAAAAAAGCCTCTCACACTTTAGTATGAGAGGCCAGATTTACCAATATTTATATGGCTTTAAGGTTAGGACGAAACGATTTGATTTTTAAATAAGATGCTAATAAACTCTGTGCGGCTACCCACTTCTATGCGGTTTAAATCCTTTTCCACCGCTATCTCAGTAGACATAAAATTAATACGAAAGACAAGTTGCTAAACTCATTTTTTCCACTCTGCCACATTTCGTCGTATCCAATCCACCCAGGCATCAAATCCTTCCCCCGTAATGGCCGATACTTCAAAGATCTCAATCGCCGGGTTTAATTTCTTAGCTCTTTGATAAACCGCTTGCAGGTTGAAGTTAAAATAATGAAGAACATCAATTTTGTTGATAATCAGGACATCGGCCACCTCGAACATTAACGGGTACTTTAAAGGTTTATCGTCTCCCTCAGGTATGCTTAAAATCATAGCATTCTTAGATGCACCGGTATCAAATTCCGCCGGACAGACTAAATTACCGACATTTTCAAGAACAACAAAGTCAAGGTCTTCTGTACCTAATTCATTTATTCCCTGCTCGGTCATACCTGCATCCAAATGACACATGCCGCCGGTATGAAGCTGAATACATTTGACACCGGTGGTGGCAATCCTTTCTGCATCTACTACGGAATCGATATCCGCTTCCATGATTCCGATACGCATTTCATCTTTTAATCTTTCAATGGTACGCATTAGTGTCGTGGTTTTTCCTGCACCAGGTGAAGACATCAAGTTTAAGAGAAATGTTTTCTCCCCTTTTAGACGTTTCCTCAGACGCTCAGCTTCCTTATCATTGTTCTCAAAGATACTTTCTTTGATTTCGATAACCTTCACTTCGTCCATAGCTTCAGTTCCTTTCATCTATTATGATTATTACGAAACAAGTACTATAGATTCAGTAATAATTGCTACTTTAGAGATATCATATCTAGATGACCTGGTTTATTATACTGTAATCCATGTGCCTTTTTGTTAATTAACTTTAAACCGATTGACTATTGCCGTCATATCCAATTAATATTTTGAGTAACAAAGCTTGTTTTTTTATAAATTATTAGAGGCAGATGTTCCAAATCTACTAAAAAATCTTTTATCTTTAATTCTACCTTCAGCACAAGCTTTGATTACTTCCATCATTCTTCTGGACATTACAAAGGAAGGGGTTCCAAGTAGAAAGACAATCAGAAATTTCCGCCAGCCTTTAAAAGGAGCAAAGCTGCAATCACAGCGCGTAATAAAGCGTGTCTTTCCCTGACCTGCATCTAATAGATGGAAATTCCATGTCCAGGCAAAATACTTCAAGGCGAATGGAGGAATAAAACCTATTGCACCTTGGAACTTAGATGGATTACGTGAATCAGAAATGGATGTGAAATATTCATTTTTCTTGACTTCTTTGATTTCAGAGCCAATTCCATCCTGATGATAAAACATAAATTCACCAGGATATTTATTTTGCCATTCGTCTACAATATTATACGTGTTATATATATGGAAAGTAAAAATCCGTTCTAAAACTCCGAAACTGTAAAATCCCGCTCGTCTTTGACCAAGCTGCGCCAAATAAGGCCAAACTAGTTCCCTCGGGGCGTTAATCGTAATTGCTAACTGAAGCCGCATTTTTTGATCTTTTTCCAGCAATTCATCACCGGCTAGATGCATTTGTTTCTCTTTTGCTGTTAAAGGCAGCCCTAAACCATATATCCATAACCCGGCAAGTAATAAAATTCCAAATACTGCAAGACAGATAAGTATGAACCAACCGGTATAATTAATAATAAATGGTTGAATCAATTCCATTACGTTTTCCCTCCATCTTCAGATTAGTTATTTTTATATAATTTGCCCAGGATAAATCCCGGAACAAGCTGTAAGCTCCAGGCTTTAGTCCCGCGTCCTGCCAAGTATTTTGTTGGCAGCATACACGCCGCTAATCGCCGCAGGCTCCATTCCCAGGCCATTATGATCGCCTGCCATGATTAATCCGGGCGCCAGGTTCTGTGAAAGTACCAGGTTTGGGTTTGTAAACAACGCATGCTCAAAATGCTTATGTCCCAATACTTCCCATTCATCAAAGTACTTGTCAAAGTGATTCTCAAAAGGTATTTCTGTAAAAATTTCGTAGATGCCCGGACGCTTTCGCGCGGTAAAAATAATAGGGATCGAATCATTAAAGATATGCACGATGTGCTTCCTATAGCGCGCTTTCATTTCCCCTTTAATTAGATAAGCATGCAATACGGATGCATTTCTTATTTTTAACGGTTTTACTTCCCTTACAGTGGCCAGCAAGTCTCTGGTCACATTGGCGGGAGTTGCCAACACAAGATGCTCCGCTGTGAAATTGTTGCCATTCTCAGTAGAGACGCGCCAACCACCCTCGATCTTCTCAACGGTGTTCACTATATCAAAAACAACCTTACCTTTGTTCTCGGACAGTTCCCGG
The DNA here is from genome assembly GCA_050945755.1 of Bacillota bacterium. Taxonomy (GTDB): domain Bacteria; phylum Bacillota; class Dehalobacteriia; order Dehalobacteriales; family Dehalobacteriaceae; genus JAQVXR01. The sequence goes on from JBMNTN010000001.1 coordinate 116,477, forward strand.
GTTATTCGTGTGGCTTGCCTCTTTATCCCCTCCTAAAATGGAGGATATTTTTCAAATTAAACCAACTAAATTATTTTTCTTATACCCCTGCATTTTGATAAAATGTTTTCAA
>JBMNTN010000002.1:0-72519 GCA_050945755.1 Bacillota bacterium
CGTTCATATCCTTGTCTTTGGAAAGCCGTCCGGACTTGAAGGCAGCTGTCCGGAGAATATATTCGATCTGAGCATTTACACTGCGGAACTCATCAGCAGCCCAGCGTTCCAGCACTTCGTACAGTTCAGGATTTAATCTTAAAGGAAAATTTTTCTTGGCAGCCATAGCGATCTATATTTAATACAGGCTGCCGGTATTGATTACCGGTGTCGCTGCCCTGTCTGAAACGATGGCTACCATCAAATTATTAATCATTGCTACTTTTCTTTCCTCATCCAGCTCAACTACGCCTTCTTTCTCCAGTTTGGCAATGGCCATTTGGGCCATGCCTACAGCACCTTCCACAATAATTTGCCGCGCGGCAAGAATAGCTGTTGCCTGTTGCCTCTGGAGCATCGCACTGGCAATTTCGGTGGCGTAAGCCAGGTGGGTAAGGCGTGCTTCCAGAACTTCAACCCCGGCTACCGAGAGACGCTCTTGCAGTTCCCGTGCCAGTTCACTAGCTACTTCATCAGCATTCCCTCTTAAGGAATAACCACCTTCTTCAAAAGTATCATAGGGATATCGGGTGGCCACGTGACGGAGAGCGGTCTCACTTTGAATTTCCACAAATTTTTCGTAATCGTCCACATCAAAAACAGCTTTTGCAGAATCAATCACTTTGAACACAACCACTGCGGCAATTTCCACAGGGTTTCCTTCTACATCGTTTACCTTCAACGTTTTACTATTAAAGTTGCGTACCCTGAGGGATACCTTTTTGTGCAAGGAAAAGGGAATAACAAGCCAGATGCCGCTGTCTTTGACGCATCCGATATATTTCCCGAAAAAGGTAAGTACTTTGGACTGATTGGGCTGAACAATTAAGATTCCGCTGGAAAGAATGATTACTAAGATAACCAGGATGACTCCAATGACAATTTTAAAGGTGATGAAAGCATAGACTGCTGCGCCAATAGCGGCAATTAAAAGTAGGATAGCAAGAAATCCGTTCATCTTCCAAGCAGGATATTCTGACATAGGCGGGACCTCCTTAGTATTAATTAGATACCATAATGATATCACTGTATTATACAAATGTATACAGTAAATTTTGGTAACTCGATAAACAATTAAGCATGACTTAAATTTGTGTATATCTTATATTTAAAGTTGAAACAATTAAAAATATCTCAGAGGTGATGTTGCCAAAACCTTTGATAAGTATAGCGGGAATGACAAAGTCGAACTAAACTATTGTTTTGAAGTTTTCGAAGCAACAACAGGAGGACTGTGGAGGGAGAATATTTAATGCTGATATCAAATACCCGGATCCAGCGGGAAAAGAAAACTATTGAATTAATGATTGCCATCTACTGCAGGAAACAACACGGAACAAAAAAAGGACTGTGCCAAGAATGTCGTGAACTCCTTAATTATGCTGCCAACCGATTGGATAAATGTCGGTTTGAAGCGGCAAAGCCGGTATGTAATAGGTGTACCGTTCACTGTTATCAACCTCAAATGCGTGAAAGAATTCGCCGGGTAATGCGATATTCCGGACCACGGATGCTTTTGGAACACCCTGTGGCAGCTGTACAGCATTATTTGGATGGCTTTAAAAATATTATGGGTAATGGTAGCATAAATCGACAAAAATAGATAAAATTACACCAATTATGACATATTAATCAAAAATTTCCAATAATAAAAGGCATTGACATAATATGGAGCAGGAGGTACAATAAATATGATTGATGGCTGCCAGGCAGAATATGTTCGTGTTCCTCATGCTAACCTGGGCATGTTCCAAATCCCGGATGGATTAACTGAAGAGGATGTCCTCTTTGTTGGAGATATTCTTTCCACCGGATATTTTGGCGCAGAAAATGCGAAGATTGAACCCGGTGATACTGTAGCGGTAATGGGCTGCGGTCCTGTTGGGATGTGCGCTATGACAACAGCAAGATTATGGGGACCTTCCAAAATAGTCGCTGTTGATATCAATCAGGAACGCTTGGATTTTGCTGTTAAGCAAGGCATTGCTGACGTTGGCGTTAATCCTCTTAACTGTAATGCCGGTGATGCAATTAGAGAAATGACCGAAGGCCGCGGTGCTGACGCAACGATTGAAGCCAACGGCTTCAAACCAACCTTTGATATGGCAATAGACGCTGTTAGACCGGGTGGTCGTGTTTCTTTGATCGGCGTATTTGAAAAGCCACAGGAATTGGCGATGAATACACTTTGGATAAAGAATATCTCTATCTCTATGGGTCTGGTAAATGCAAACCGGATTCCTGAATTGATTAAGTTGATTCAAGCCGGCAAAATCGATACCAACTTCCTGTGCACCCATCATGCTCCGTTAAATGACATTGTTAAGGGCTATGATATTTTTGGAGGCAAAAAGGATAATTGCCTCAAGTGGATTGTCACTCCTTACCAAAAATAAAAAATTTGATTTAACTCTTGAGGTTATATGCCTCAGGATTTATGTTCAAGCTAAAAGACCTTTCCACCGCCAGGAAAGGTCTTTTGGCGTCCTGAGAAAAACAGAAGTAATTCTATTATTTCTGTTTTTTTTATGCATATTGTTTCCAGGCTAACATAAAATGAAAATAGTATTGAGACAACCAAGGGGGGAATAGATAATGCTTAAAAAAAGAGTGATTCCGGTAATTTTAGTGATTATAAGTTTGTTTATATTTACACAGACTGCTTTGGCAACAAGTACCCCTGATATTAGTATTAAAGGGGAAGCCTGTATTTTAGTGGATGGGGTAACGGGGCAAGTGCTTTATGAGCAAAATCCGGAAAAGAAATGGTATCCTGCAAGCATTACCAAAATTATGACTATGATTTTAGCCTTGGAAGCAACGGAAAGCGGCAAAGCTTCTTTAGACGATCCGGTAGAGACCAGTGAATATGCGGCAGACATGGGTGGTTCCCAGGTGTATCTTTATGCCGGAGAAACCAGGACGCTTCATGAAATGTTGATTGCAATCGCGGTTGGTTCCGGAAATGATGCCAGTGTGGCAGTTGGAGAGTATCTGGCCGGATCAAATGACGAGTTCATAAAAATGATGAACGAAAAGGCAAAAGAAATAGGGATGAAGAATACAAATTTTGTCAATTGTCATGGGCTCCACGATGATAATCATTATACCAGTGCTGCCGACATGGCAAAACTGGCTCTCTATGCACTTAAGGTACCTAAATTTTTAGACTATACATCAATTTATGAATATGATTTCCGTCCGGAACCGAAGCTGTTAAAATTATGGAATACCAACAGACTGTTAAAATGGTACGATGGAACAGATGGAATGAAAACAGGATCTACTTCAGCGGCTAAACGTAATCTGGTATGCACTGTAGAAAGAAACGGACTGCGTTTGATTTCCGTAGTGCTGGGAGTAGATGTAGTGAATGGGCATTTTACGGAGACGATGAAGTTAATGAATTATGGTTTTAACCGCTTTGAATTTGCCGGCTTATATCAATCCGGGGATAAAATAGCTAATGTTCGGGTGGGCAAAGGAAAGAGTGATACAGTGGATGCTGTTCCGGCAAAAAATGTGGGCATCACAAAAATGAAAGGAGAAGATATTCAACTTGATACTCGACTAGATATAGCAAAATATGTTGAAGCTCCGCTTAAAAAAGGTGATAAATTAGGTGAGGTTGTCGTATTAAAACAAGGTCAGGAGGTTAACCGGGTAGATCTCTTAGTTGCTCAGGACGTGGAAAAATGTGGCTTCTTTCGTCAGTTTGTAAAAATGTTACGCACTGTAGTATTGGCCGTATAAGAAACCACAAATAAAATTTGCAAAAAGCAAAGGTACCAGTATATCATAAAGCATATTTTAAAAGTGGCACGGCGTTTAGACCGTGCCTATTTTGCACGTTGTGACAGTATTAGTACCATTTTTTAGCAGGACATAAACAACAAGCTGTAGAATAAGAAGAAAAACATTATGGGGGGATTAGCGTTGGACTTAAATTTAGAATATGAAAAGGACAAGTTATATGCTCGACTAAAAGGGGAACTTGATCTTTCTGTAGCTCCCCAAATTAGGCTAGAACTTGATAATGCCTTGAATACAAAGCAAATCAGGCACTTAATTATGGATTTTTCTAATGTTTCTTTTATTGATAGTTCCGGTTTAGGTGTAATATTGGGTAGGTATAAACGGTTAACGGAAGTGGGAGGAACAGTGCGTGTGGAAAACGCAAGTCCACAGGTATACAGAATACTGGTGATATCCGGCTTAAGCAAAATTATAGAAATTACCCAGACTAGGGAAGAAGCAGGCGAGAAAGGTGAGTAAGGAGGCAGGGAAATGGATGCGGCATTAATTAATTCCGTCAACCTTCAGTTCAAAAGTATTCCGGAAAATGTCTCATTAGCCCGGGTGGTTGTTGCTTCTATAGGAGCCCAAGTTGATATGACAGTGAACGAACTGGACGAGATAAAAGTTGCAGTTTCCGAAGCGGTGACAAATGCAATTATTCATGGTTACAATAACAACCCGAGTCAAATAGTTGAGCTTCAAGTAGATATGTATCATGACCGTCTTGTGATTCAGGTTATTGACCGAGGTATTGGGATAGGGGATGTTAATAAGGAGCTTGAATGCATAGGCGTAGCTGCTGATTATGAGCATATGGGACTAGGTTTTGCGTTTATGAAGGAATTTATGGACGACGTAGAAATCAATTCAGAACAAAATAAAGGTACGAGAATTACCATGGTGAAAAAATTGGTTTTTCGAAAGGAAAGTTAGGTGGAATCATGAAGCAGAGGTTGTCGGAGATGAACCTTCCGCGTTTTCCTCTGTTGTCTGAAACAGAAACCAAAAACTTATTGAAGAGATCCAGACAGGGAGATATAAGTGCGAGGGAGCGATTAATCAATTGTAATCTCAGACTGGTATTTAATATGGTACAGAGGTTTCAAAATCGCGGTTATGAGTTAGAAGACTTGTTCCAAATTGGAACAATTGGTTTAATGAAAGCCATTGACAAATTTGACCCCGCTTTTTCTGTCAAGTTTTCTACCTATGCTGTACCCATGATTATTGGAGAAATTCGGCGCTTTATCCGGGATGATAATCCTGTTAAAGTTAGCAGATCTTTTAAAGAACTAGCGATAAAGGTCTACCGAGCAAAAGAAAACTTAGCCAAAGAGCTGGGGAGGGAACCGACGCTTAGTGAATTATCGCATAACCTAGGGGTAGGGGTAGAGGATATTGTGACTTCATTAGAAGCAGTACAAGTTCCTACATCTATACACGACACGGTATTTCAAGATGAAGGAGATCCGATTTACGTACTGGATCAATTGGCATCAGAAAGCGAATTGGATGAGATTTGGTTTGATAAGATGAATATAAAAGATGTCATGCAGCGGATGCCACTTAAATTAAGGAAAATCCTTTTATTAAGGTTTTTTGAGGATCGTACCCAAGTGGAAGTTGCCCAGCGATTGGGTATATCCCAGGTACAGGTATCTCGATTAGAACGTCAGGCATTAAAATTACTACGACAACTATTAATGGAAAATGGTAGTTAATTTTATAAATTTGTTTTGGTAATTAAAATGTTTTCTAAAAATAAAATTAGCTCCAGCCGGCTATAAGCGCAAAGCAGCGCTTTTTTTTTATTTTTTGGAGAATACTAAAAGGTATAACAGAAAGGATTAGTGGGACAATAATTATAGAACAATAAAAAATAAAAATAAGGAGGAGTAGTAAATGCAGGTAAAAGTAATAGAATTAATTGGTGAATCAGATAGCAGTTGGAAAGATGCTGTGGAAAATGCAGTACAACAAGCGTCTAAAACTGTGCCGAATATCAGCGGCGTAGAAGTATACAATCTCACAGCGGGAGTATCTTCCGGAAGGCTCTTTGAATATAAAGCGAATGTTAAAGTAGCCTATAATGACGAAATTTCTCTCTAATTTTAAAAATTAATTAACACGAGCTAAAAAAATCGCATTTATCCTAAGCTATTAGCTGGGTAATTGCGATTTTTTCATAAAGAAATTAAACAACTTGATTCCTGAATTCTCCATTACCCCGGTAAGTATGTTCTAGAAACCATGTCGTGAACAGAAAGGGGAGTGCCGCTAAGATAAATAGCCCTCTCACACCAATAAGGCCGCTTAAAATATCTCCCATTATCGGTCCCATCATCATCTCTAGGTAAATTAAAAGAAAAGGGCTGGATTATCATCCAACCCGTTTCTTTTGGTATAAGCACTTTTTTTATCCTGCCACAGGACCAGCAGATTTTATTTTTTCCGGCATGCCATTAAATTTGGCAAAATTTTTGTTAAACAAGCCGGCAAGTTTTACCGCTTGTCTATCATATTCCATACCATCAGCCCAGGTGTTTTTGGGATTTAATACATCATTTGGCACATCCGGGCAGGACTGAGGTACAGCAACATTAAATACCGGATGACGTATGAATTCTACACCTGTAAAACCGCCGTTCAGAGCAGCTCGAACCATCGCCCTGGTATAATTCAAATCCATTCTTTTACCAACCCCATACGGTCCCCCGGTCCAGCCTGTGTTCACCAGGTAAACTTTTGTTTGATGTTTTTCTATTTTCTCCTTTAATAGTTCCGCGTAAACAATGGGGAATTTAGGTAGAAAAGGTTCGCCAAAACCGGTAGAAAAAGTCGCTTCAGGTTCTGTAATACCCCGCTCGGTACCTGCTAATTTGCTAGTATATCCGGAAAGGTAATGGTACATAGCCTGCTCTGAAGTAAGCCGTGCAATTGGAGGTAATACCCCAAAGGCATCAGCTGTAAGAAAAATGATGGTATGCGGGTGGCCACCCACCCCGGGAATTACCGAATTGGGAATATAGTCAACCGGATACGCTGCCCGGGTGTTTTCGGTAATCTTGTCACAATCAAAGTTAACTGTTCTTTCGGTATCGTCGATAATCACGTTTTCCAAAACACTACCAAACCGAATAGCATTCCAGATTTGGGGTTCATATTCCTTGGAAAGTTTAATACATTTGGCGTAGCAACCGCCTTCAAAGTTAAACACTCCATTATCCGACCATCCGTGCTCGTCGTCACCAATCAATTGCCGCTCAGGATCAGCGGAAAGAGTTGTTTTTCCGGTACCGGAAAGTCCAAAGAAAAGTGCGCTATCCCCTTTACTTCCGATATTGGAGGAACAGTGCATCGGGCAGATACCTAATTCCGGAAGCAGGTAATTCATAGCGGTAAATACTGATTTTTTTATTTCCCCGGCATAGTATGTACCCCCGATGATAATAATCCGTTGGTCAAAATTAAGTACAACAAAGGCCTCGGAGCGGGTCCCGTCTATTTCCGGAATTGCATTAAAACCGGGAGCACAGATTACCGTAAACTTAGGTTCATGGTCTAAAAGCTCCTCTTCAGTTGGCCTGATAAAGAGCTGGTGTACAAATAGGTTTTGCCAGGCATATTGATTAACTACGGTAATCGGCATCCTGTAGTTTGGGTCAGCACCGCAGAAACCGTCAAAAATAAAAACGTCTTTTCCTTCCAAAAAAGCAGTCATCCGGTAAAAAATTTTCCAGAAGGTATCTTCACTCATCGGCTGATTAACTTCTCCCCAATCAATGCTATTATGTACTGACGGTGTGTCTACAATAAACCTGTCTAAAGGGGAACGCCCAGTGTATTTACCGGTTTTGACACTCAATGCCCCGTTGTTTGCCAGTATTCCTTCCCCCCTGGCAAGGGCAGCTTCCACCAACCTTGCCGGTGAAAGGTTCCGGTATTTGTGGTGTAAATTAATGATTCCCAGTTTCTCCAAATAATTATTGTCGCTCATTAATCCGCCTTCTTTCAGACAAAAGATATAACACTAAACAAAAAGCTAATTAATTGTGATATACTAATTAGCCTTCTTAGCTAGGAATATATCACAAAATAAATTATAGTCAATAATAAACTATTAATATGTTATCATACCACAAAAAGTTGTAATTTTAATAATAATAAAAATTGAAACACACTACAAATAGTCAAAAAGCACAGTGTCAAAACGGCTGGGTTGTAGCTATAATTTCCTTGCCAATGAATGGAAGTGCTGGGAATAAGCTTTTTGAATTTCGGCCATAATAATTTTTAGGAATAATCCTTTTAAAGCGGGTTGAACTTTTTGAAGGACCTAAAAAAGGAAATTGAAGATTCTATTCGACAATACAAACAAGCAGAGTATCAGGAATTAGTTCAACAGATAAAGCCAAAACCGCCTGTACTAAAAAATGCCTTGGCTGCTTTTGCAGTAGGTGGTTTTATTTGTGCTTTTGCTCAAGCAATCACCAATGTGTTTATTCAGGCAGGGCTGACCCAGCGAGAAGCCGGTACGGTGATAGTGATTATTATGATCTTTATCGGTTCATTACTTACCGGACTGGGAGTTTATAATAATATCGGCAGGTTTGCCGGGGCCGGTTCTCTGATCCCGATTACCGGTTTTGCCAATGCGATTGTGTCGTCAGCTATGGAATGGAAACGTGAAGGCTATCTGTTTGGGGTAGCAGCAAAAATGTTTACAATTGCTGGACCGGTTCTTGTTTACGGGATTCTTTCCTCGGTAGTTATTGGAATAGTTTATTACTTTTTACAGTAGGGGGGGCCTAATTGAAAAAGATTGGACAGCAGACACTGGTTTTTTCCAATACCCCGGCAGTGATTTCAGCAGCTGCTATAGTTGGCCCCAAAGAAGGCCAGGGGCCATTAAAAACAAATTTTGATTTGGTGCTTGAAGACAATTTATTTGGAGAAAGAACATGGGAAAAAGCTGAATGCAAAATGCTTCAGGAGTCAGTCACTAGTGCTGTAAATAAGAGTGACTTAAAGATAGAGGAGATTGATTTTCTACTGGCGGGAGATTTATTAAATCAGACAATCTCCGCAAATTTTGCTGCTCGGCAGCTGGCAATCCCCTTTTTAGGTTTGTACGGTGCTTGCTCAACTTTTACGGAAAGTCTTCTTTTAGCAGCTGTCTTGGTTGATGGCACATATGCCATGCATGTCATGGCTGCAGTTTCCAGTCATCATGATGCTGCAGAAAGGCAGTTTCGTTTTCCTACAGAATTAGGTAACCAACGGCCTCCCACAGCCCAGTGGACGGTGACAGGAGCGGGGGCAGCTCTGGTTGGTCCAAAACAAGACGGCCCTTGTATTACATATGCTACTATAGGCAAGGTGATTGATTTAGGGGTAAAAGATTCTCACGATATGGGCTCGGCAATGGCACCAGCCGCTGCTGATACATTGGCAGTTCATTTTAAGGACACCGGACGTTCTGTTGATGATTATGATTTGATACTAACGGGTGACTTAGGTGGTTTGGGAAAATCTTTAATGCAGCAGTTGACTGAGCGGCAGGGCTATAAGTTAGGGGATAAATACAGTGACTGCGGGGTTTTAATTTATGATTCTACACAAGATACCCATGCCGGGGGAAGCGGCTGTGCCTGTGCCGCTGTTGTTACTTGCGGATATGTTTTGGATAGTATTCGGTTAAAAAAATTTCAAAGAGTACTGATTATTGGTACTGGTGCTTTGCTTAGTCCTACCAGCATCCAGCAAGGGGAGTCAATTCCCGGTATTGCCCATGCTGTCTCTTTGGAAAATGTTACTTTTTAAAAAAAATAATTTAAACAATAGGCTGCTTTAAACTGGTAAAAAAAGGGGTAAATTACATGGAACAAATACTTTTTGCCTTTTTAGTCGGAGGATCAATATGTCTGTTGGGACAGTTAATAATGGATCTGACCCCTTTTTCCATAACTCCGACTCATATTCTTGTAGTTGTTATTATCGGAGGAGCTTTCGCTAGTGCTTTAGGATGGTATCAACCATTAATTGATATAGGCGGTGCCGGTGCAACTATTCCTCTGAGTGGTTTTGGCCATTCTCTAGCCCAAGGTGCTATATCTGGGGCGGATAAAAACGGATTGATAGGTGCGATTGGAGGGGGAGTGGAAGCTACTGCTGTTGGAGTAGTGGCAGCTGTAGTTTTAGGATACCTGATGGCATTATTATTTAATCCACAAGGATGATAAATAAATGATGAAAAAAAGAGTTGTTATAATAACAGACGGTGATGAAGTTGCCAAAAAGACGGTAGAAACCGTGGCACAAAATATAGGTGGATGCTGTATTTCAGCAACATCGGGAAACCCTACACCTTTAAACGGCGAAAAAATTGTAGAGTTAATTAAAACTGCATGGAAAGAACCGATTTTGGTTATGTTGGATGATAAAGGGTGCCGAGGTAAAGGACGAGGAGAGCAAGCTTTGGAATACATTGCCAAACACCAGGATATTGAGGTTTTAGGTGTAGTTGCTGTGGCCGCTAATACCAGGCATTGTCATGGTATTAAAATAAAACATTCAATTACTATGACCGGGCAAATCGTTAATGGTCCGGTAGATAAAGAAGGAATGCCGGAACCCCCGGGACATGAAATATTGGAAGGGGATACAGTGGGAGTTCTGGACTCCTTAAATATTCCAACGGTTGTAGGAATTGGTGACATTGGGAAAATGCATGGCTATGACCGTTATGATCGGGGGGCAAAAATCACTACCCAGGCGGTAAAGTTTATATTAAAAAGGAGCGGGTTTCCTATATGAGTGAAGAAAGCTTAAAGACACTCTCACGTAATTATAAACAAAATCTTGATTATTTTAAGGAACAATTGGGTGTGGAACCAAGTTATGATGTGATTTCCCATGAAATGATCGTTGGTGGAAAACAAGCTGTTTTGTTTTTTATCCAAGGTTTTGTAGATAATGAAGTTTTATCACACATTGTTGCTAACCTCATCAGGACAAAACGGGAAGATATAGTACCCAACACCCTAGAAAAATTAAAAAAGCAGCATATACCATACATGCAGTTGGATATGGCAGAAAAGACGGATAAGCTGATTGATGCTGTTCTGATGGGTATGTGTGTTCTCTTGGTAGAAGGTGAAACTGAAGGCATCATTATTGATTTGCGTAAATATGCAGCCAGAATGCCGGAAGAACCTGATCTGGAAAAGGTTGTGCGTGGCTCGCGGGATGGCTTTACCGAAACAATTGTCTTCAACACCCAGCTGCTAAGAAGAAGAATTAGAGATCGCAGCTTGCGCATGGAAGTAATGCAGGTAGGCCGCAGGTCTAAATCGGACGTTTGTATTAGCTACTTGGCGGATGTTGCGAATCTACACCTTGTGGAAGAAATAAAAAAGAGACTGCGGTCAATTGATATAGATGGTCTGCCCATGGCGGAAAAATCAGTGGAAGAATTAATCACCCCGGGAAGTTACTGGAACCCCCTTCCCAAGGTTCGCTACACGGAGCGCCCTGATGTTGCTGCCCAACATATATTGGAGGGGCATATTATCGTGATGGTTGATACTTCCCCCAGTGTTATAATTCTGCCGGCAACGTATTTTCATCATATTCAGCATGTTGAAGAATATAGGCAGAATCCGACAGTAGGGGCATATTTAAGATGGATTAGGTTTGCAGCCATATTTGTATCAATTTTTTTATTGCCCCTTTGGTTTTTGGTTTCCATTGAACCATCATTGCTTCCAGCTTCTTTAAAATATATTGGTCCTGACAAAGTTGGCAAGGTGCCACTAATTGGCCAATTTGTTATTGCCGAGGGGGCTGTAGACGTAATTCGCATGGCAGCTATTCACACCCCTGCTCCTCTCACAACCTCTCTCGGCTTAATCGCGGCATTAATGATCGGAGATTTTGCAGTGAATATTGGTTTATTTGCCCCTGAAGTGGTAATGTATACAGCTGTTGCGGCGACAACAATTTTTTCCACACCGAGCTATGAATTAGGTATGGCCCATCGGCTTGCCAGATGGTTACTGTTATTTGCGGTATATTTTTTCAGAATCCCGGGTTTTATTATCGGGACACTATTCTTAATCCTTTTTGCTGGTCTGACAAAGTCCTTCGGCGTTCCCTATCTATGGCCGCTGGTTCCTTTTAACTATACGGCTTTAAAAACCATATTGCTTCGTACGCCTGTTCCAGCTCAAAGAGAAAGGCCAAGTTTTCTCTTCCCTCAAGATCCTACCCGGCAAACAGTAAAACCTGCTCCGGCTTTTAAGCCGATGACAAAGGGGGAGGATGATTCCGCTAAGAGAGAAGAAGAAAACGGAGGAGGGAAAGATGAAAACTAAAACAGTGGGTATTCCCCAGGCCATGCTTTATTACTATTATCATTACCTTTGGAAATCATTTTTTGAAAGATTGGGTTTTCAAGTAAAATTTTCAGGCGAGACAAATAAACAAATTCTTAACGCAGGTATTAGTTCTGCTGTAGACGAGGCTTGTTTGCCGGTCAAAATCTTTTATGGTCATGTACAGGAGTTAGCTGAAAAAGTTGATTTTTTGTTTCTCCCTAGAGTGGTGAGCACGGAAAAAAGAGAATACATGTGCCCCAAGCTTTTAGGCTTGCCAGACATGATCAAAGCATCTCTTGCTCCTAAAACAGTGTTAATTGATGTTAACATCAATATGAGAAACAAAAATTCTACCATGAATAAAGCTCTGAGGGAAATGGCTCAAATTATTGGCGTTTCTCATAAAAGTGCTTGGGCCGCCTGGAAGTGGGCAGAAAAAAAACAGGAAGAGTATCGGTCAAATTTGGTTTTAGGCAATCTGCCCTTTGGGCATGAGAAAAATAATTCTTCTTATCAAATTGCCCTTTTGGGTCATGGCTATAATGTTTTTGATAATTATATCAACATGAAGTTAATTGAAAAACTGCAACTGTTGGGAGCAGATATTAAAACAAAAGAGATGGTTTCCAACGAATTAATTGAAAAATATGCTGGCAGCTTGCCCAAAAAAATGTTTTGGACTTTTGGTAAACAACTTTTAGGCAGCGGACTATATTATTTGGACAACCCGAAGATTAAAGGAATCATATTTTTAGCTTCTTTTGGTTGTGGACCGGATTCTATCGTTGGTGAACTGTTGGAACGCTGGGCAAAAAGGGGCGAGCAAAAGCCTTTTATGATAATTACCATTGATGAGCATACAGGTGAAGCAGGCCTTGTTACCAGAATTGAAGCATTTATGGATATGATTAAACGGAAGGTGAGTTAATGAAAGTCACTTTTCCCCATATGGGTAACTTACATATTGTAGCTAAGGCACTTCTTGAGTATTTGGATGTGCCGGTAGTGGTTCCCCCGCCTATCAGTAAGCGCACCCTTAGTTTGGGATTAAGCCACTCCCCGGAATTTGCTTGTATTCCTTTAAAAATTAATATGGGAAATTTTATTGAGGCGGCAGAACTTGGTGCAAATACTATTGTAATGGCGGGAGGGGTGGGCCCTTGCCGTTTTGGATATTATGCCCAAGTGGAACGGGAGATTTTAAAGGACCTTGGTTATAATTATCAAATGATAGTGGTTGAGCCTCCTGATAGCCATTGGTCGGAAGTAATAGAAAAGATTAAGCTGATCAGTCAAGGGAAACCTTGGTGGCAAATAATCGGCGCCATTAAGTTCGCATGGTTAAAAGCCCGGGCAGTTGATATGGTGGAACAAAAGGTACAAAAAATACGAGCACGGGAACTGAAAAAGGGGAAGGCCGATATTATTTATCGTCAAGCACTGGAGCATATTGATTTGGCACAGGATAAACAGGGGGTGCTGAAAGCCCGTGATAATGCACTGGTAAATCTTGATGATGTGCCGGTAGATAAAGATAAGACGGTGTTAAAGGTAGCGGTAATCGGCGAGATCTATACGATTCTCGAACCATATGTTAATCAAAACATCGAAATGCACTTGGGCAGATTAGGAGTAGAGGTGAGCAGGTCCATTTATTTAAGCGAGTGGATTAACGATCATTTATTTATGAAAATTTTCCCAATAAGAAGTACAAAAGATTATATCAAAATGGCGACTCCTTATCTTGGTCATTTTGTTGGTGGTCACGGTCAGGAAACAGTGGGCAGCGCCGTGAAATATAGCCGAACCGGTTTTGACGGAGCAATTCAATTGGCTCCTCTTACTTGTATGCCGGAAATTGTCGCTCAGTCTATTTTACCGGTAGTGAGCGAAAAAGAAAATTTTCCAACCATGACAATTTATTTTGATGAGCAGACCGGTGAAGCAGGCATGTTAACCAGGCTGGAAGCATTTATTGATTTGCTTGAACGCAGAGTTGATTTAAAAAGGAGTAAGGATAATGAATGGGTTTTTGGGAATTGATGTTGGTTCAGTCAGTACAAATTTGGTAGTCTTAGATGAATCCGGTGCTGTTAAGGATAGTTTTTATCTGCGTACCCAAGGGCAGCCAATAAAAGCGATTAAAACATGCTTAAACATGGCAGTGGAAAAATTTCCGGGGTTAAAGGTGTTAAGCGTAGGCACGACAGGCAGCGCCCGCCATTTGGCGTCTGTCATTGTTGGAGCTGATACAGTTAAAAATGAAATCACAGCACATGCTGTTGCCGCATCATCCATGGTGCCGGGGGTAAGGACAGTAATTGAAATCGGTGGGCAGGACTCCAAGCTAATTATCCTACGGAACGGGGTGGTAACCGACTTTGCGATGAATACGGTGTGCGCCGCAGGCACAGGTTCTTTTTTGGATCAACAGGCTGCCCGACTGGGAATACCAATAGAACAATTCGGTGAAATGGCCCGGCGTGCTACTATAGCTGTACGGATTGCCGGACGTTGTGCGGTCTTTGCCGAATCAGACATGATTCATAAACAGCAAATGGGGTATAGTTTGGAGGATATTGGGGCCGGTTTATGTGAGGCGCTTGTCAGAAACTTTCTTAATAACCTGGGAAAAGGAAAGGAGATTCTTTCACCAATAGTCTTTCAAGGCGGAGTTGCAGCTAATGTGGGGATGCGTGACGCCTTTGCCAAAGCGTTGGCAACAGAGATAATTGTTCCGGAGTACTTTGGTGTGATGGGTGCGGTTGGGGCAGCTATTCTTGCTCGAGAATATGCGGCGAAAAACGGACGCACTATGTTCCGTGGGTTTAGTACCTTGGATGTAGATTTTAACTCAAAGAGCATTGAATGTAGTGGCTGTCCCAACCAGTGTGAGGTAGTTGCCATTCAGCGGGGAAGCCAAGTTTTGGCTAGGTGGGGTGACCGATGCGGGAAATGGTCCGGACTAAATGGCAGTCTGATAAATGAGGAATTAGCTGAAGCATAATGTAAAAATTTAGCCGGAAGGCTAAATTTTTTATTTAACCTTTTTAGATCGCGCTCTCAGGATTTGAAGGATTAAGTATTATAGACTCTGATTAGAAGTTTTGATATAATTAACAAATAATACCGAGTAAGGGGATTGGGGAATGGACGGGGAAGAAAACCTGAAAGCAAGAATGGAAGCTGTTCTTCCCCAAGAGAATGTAGCTTTAGTAAAAAAAGTTGGTGCTTTCGCTGACCGGTTAAATATAGGTATTTATTTAGTAGGAGGAATTGTTCGGGACATTATTTTAGGTGTTACCGGTTCAGACCTGGATATTGTTGTCGAGGGAAATGGACTGTTCTTTGCCCGTTACTTATCTGAAGCTTTCTCGGCACGGCTATCTATATATGAAAGATTTAGGACAGCGAGCGTTTATTTTCAAGAGGGTTTGAAAATCGACGTAGCCTCTGCCCGGACAGAGGTTTATCCATATCCGGCGGCTTTGCCTATAGTTAAGAATGGATCTTTAAAACAGGATCTCTTCCGGAGAGATTTTACCATCAATGCAATGGCTCTAGGGATCAATCAATCCAATTTTGGCCGGTTAATAGATTTTTTCTCCGGCAAGTTTGATTTGGAGCAGAAATCTATACGAGTTTTACATAAAAAAAGTTTTCTTGAAGACCCGACTCGTATTATCCGGGCAGTAAGATTTGAGCAAAGATACAAGTTTACGATTGAACCACAAACATTATACCTTGCCTATCAGGCGATTAATAATAAGATGATTGAAGAATTGTCCTCTGCCAGATTAAAAGAGGAACTGGTTTTACTTATAGAAGAAGCAGATCCGGCTCCCTCATTGGAAAGATTGGTTGATTTGGGAATTTGGGAGCAAATTTTCCCGGAGACTTCCTTTACGGAAGAGATAAAATCCTTTTTCCGAGAAGCAACCGTTGTGCTAAAAGAGATGAGGATATTTTTTCCGAAAATTGATAAATTATTATATTACTTAATTATTTTATGTGCCGACCTCTCGGAACAAGAGATTGGACAGATTGTCAACCGGATGCAGTTTCCAAAGAATTATGAGAGAATAATTAATCATACTGGGCATATCAAAAGAAAGTTTTTTGTCGGTCAGGGGCTTGCCGCTTCTTTGGAAATACCAAGTGCATGGCACAATTTTCTTGGTAGTTTACCGGGAGAAAGCATTAGTTATTTATATCTGATAAGCAAAAATGAAAACAGAGAAAAAATTAAAAATTACTTAGCTATCAGAAAAACCGTGGTAATGGAAACAACCGGCAAAGACTTAATGAATTTTGGTTTAAAGCCCGGTCCTAAATATCGGAAGCTATTAGATGTGATTTTAGCTGCCCGTTTAGACGGTTTAGTGCATAATAAAGAAGATGAAATCAAACTAATCTTAAGGATGGTTGCAAATGAAAGAAATGGATGAATATAATGGGAAACTTCTCTGATTTATTAATTAATATACCGGCAGTGCTAATCGCACTGACATTTCATGAATACGCTCATGGCATAGTTGCATACCGTTTGGGTGATCCTACTCCGAAATATCAGGGGCGGTTAACTCTAAATCCTATCGCTCACTTGGACCCGCTGGGCACACTTCTTTTATTATTTGCCAATTTTGGCTGGGCAAAGCCTGTTCAGGTTAATCCTCTTAATTTTCAGGGAGACCGAGTGCGTGGGATGATGATTGTATCCTTAGCCGGACCTTTTATAAACATTTTATTGGCTTATCTTGGAGGGTTATTTTTAGGATTGATGGACCGAGGCACAATCCCGGCTAATTTAATTTTTTGGAAATTTGGTATATCTTTTATTTGGATTAATCTGGTGTTAGCGGTATTTAACTTGATTCCGGTGCCCCCCTTGGATGGTTCAAAAATATTAGCGGGGATAGTTCCTCGGAGCACGGCAATGAGTATTTATCGTATGGAGCAGTATGGCCCGATTATTTTAATGCTATTAATTATTACCGGGGTGACAAGTATGATTCTTGGCCCTGTGGTCAGTGCCCTTGTCCGCATAATATTTTTAGCTACAGGTGTCTCTTATATGTGAGCAAGAGGTTTTAGCAAAGTGAAAAGGAGAAAAAGTAATGAGTAAAGGAACAATCTTAAGTGGAATGAGATCTACAGGGAAATTGCATCTGGGACATTTGAGTGTTTTGGAAAACTGGGTGCGCCTTCAAGAAGAATACAATTGCTATTTTTTCATTGCTGATTGGCATGCTCTGACAACCGGTTTTGAAGATACATCACGAATCAAACAAAACATTCGGGATATGGCTTTGGATTGGCTTAGCGTTGGGATTGATCCGGAGAAAAGTGCCGTCTTTGTACAATCGGATGTGAAGGAGCATGCGGAAATGCATCTGCTTCTTTCGATGACGACTCCTCTTTCCTGGCTGGAAAGGGTGCCAACTTATAAAGAACAAATTCACCAGTTTGGGCAAAAGGGGAAAGATATCTCAACTTATGGTTTTTTAGGTTATCCGCTATTAATGGCAGCAGATATTTTAGTTTACCGAGCTAATGCCGTTCCGGTAGGAGAAGATCAGCTTCCTCATTTAGAATTTTCCCGAGAAATAGTTCGGCGGTTTAATTATTTATTTAATACAGATGTGTTGATTGAACCACAAGCTCTTTTGGCTAAGGTAAAGTTGCTTCCCGGGATTGACAATCGGAAAATGAGTAAGAGTTATGGCAATGATATTTCTTTAAACGCTGATTCTAAAGAAATCCAGGCAAAGGTCAGCCAAATGATTACCGATCCGGCTAGGATTCGCAAGACAGATGTCGGACATCCTGATGTTTGTACCGTATTTACCTATCACAATTTTTATAATCAGGAAGAACAGGCAAATATCCGCGAAGATTGTTGTGGCGGGTGTATTGGTTGTGTTGCATGCAAAAAGAACTTAACAAAAAAACTGGATCAATTTATTCAACCAATCCGGGAAAGAAGGGAAGAATTGGCAGCACAGCCAAGATTAGTTGATGAAATATTAGAACATGGGGCGGAAAAAGCTCGCAAAAAAGCTGCCGAAACAATGGCTATGGTCAGGGAAGCGATGAAAATTTAATGAAATATCACGTGAAGCTGGAAGTGTTTGAGGGGCCATTTGACCTTCTCTTCCACTTGATCGAAAAAAACGAAGTAGATATTTACGATATTCCAATTGCTGAAATTACTCGCCAATATATAGAGTATATGGATAGTATGCAAAAATTGGATCTCGAACTGGCCAGCGAATTTTTGGTTATGGCGGCAACTCTTCTCTCTATTAAGGCAAAAATGCTTTTGCCAAAAGAGCCAAAGCCTATGGGATGTGATAGTAACGATACAGGGGTGGATCCCCGTGATGAATTGGTTGACAGGCTTTTGGAGTATAAAAAATATAAGATAATGGCGGAATACTTAGGAAGTTTAGAGGCAAAACAAGGAAAGGTTTTTGCCCGCCCTAACGACATGGAGTCTTTTATCAGCCTTTTTGATGATACTAATCCATTAGAAGGGTTAACACTTTTAGATCTGGTAAAAGCACTTCAGGAAGTATGGACAAAAAAGGAACACGAAGAGCAGTTCCAAGAAATACCTCGTGAAGAGATTTCGATAAAAGAAAAGATGGATGAGATCATTGATATTCTTGATCATTCACAGGGAGTAAGTTTTCAAGCTCTTTTTGCTCATCAGGCGGGAAGAACTGAGATTGTTGTTCAATTCTTAGCACTTTTAGAGTTAGTACGTCTTCAGATGGTTACTGTTCGGCAGTCGGCAACCTGGGGAGAAATTATGATCTTTACAAGAAATAAAAATAATTGCAAACTAATGAAGTGATGAAATATTTCTATGGGGGAAAGATGTGGACTAAAATGGGCGTACTCTTCAGCGATGATATAAAGGCAGCCATTGAATGCCTTTTGTTTGTAGCCAATGAACCGTTATCCGTTGAGAAAATTGCCGAGATTGTAGAAATTTCTCCAAAAGATGTTCAGATACTGTTGGAAGAAATCCGGCAGTATGACCAAGGCAGAGGATTTGAATTGGTAGAGATTGGAGGCGGGTGGCAAATGTGTACACGGCCTGAGTTATCAGGTTTTGTGGAAAAGCTTTATCGCCCAAAAGTAGACACTCTTTCAAAGGCAGCTTTGGAAACATTGGCTATTGTAGCCTATAGACAGCCGGTTACCAGGGCGGAAATAGAAGGTATTCGAGGCGTTAAAATTGATGGCGTCCTTAGCACTTTGCTGGAAAAGAATTTGGTGCGGGAAGTTGGACGGAAAAGTACTCCCGGAAAACCTATTTTATACGGTACAACTGTTGAATTTCTTCGTTATTTTGGTTTAAATACTTTAGAGGAACTGCCTTCCCCAGACGATTTAGCGACAGGGACATAATCCAAAATTAATATCTTATTATTTAATAATAAAGGGGCTTCTCAGAGCCTCTTTTTTATTTATTTTTAAAAGGGTTACCAAATGAAGTTGTTTTCTTTAAGCCAAGTTCCAAAGCAAGCTAGTATATTCAGGAAACATTCATTTTAGAGATAACCGATCAAGTAAGCGTAATGACACCCGGACAGTTACTTCCGACATATATTGATATTAAATTGATGGCAAAGGAGGCTCTGCATGGCTAGAGAGAAGCTTGCAGCAACTGTCCAATCGTTACTGAATGCCAAAAACAATGCTTTCTTAAGAGGAAGATTGTCTGAATTGGAAAAGCTATTTATTAAACAAAAGGGTTATAATAAAGCCCTTGAAACAGAAAAAAAAGTTTTTTATGCCAAAGAACGGGCGGCAAAAGAAAGAAAGGCAAAGTATCATTCCCAGCAAACAGAAACTATTATGGGAAGAGTAATATGGTCCGGAAATTTGGCTAAAGCGAGGGTAATAGAAACAGTAACTTGGTGGTATCAGGAGTACAACCGATTGTATGCTCAAAGGCAACAGTACGATCACCAGTTAACTGTAGAAGCTAATAATAAAGATTGGCTGATTAAAGATGATAATTATCGGACTGAACCTCAAGTAGCTACCATTCCTTGCCCGAGTAAAATGCAGTTTGATTGTCGAGAACCATTGAGAAAAATAGGTTATGGGGTTTTTCGTAGTTACAAGTTTGACCGGAAGGCGGCCGTTGATTATGCACATCGCTGGTGGAACGGAAACAATCCGGCTTTTCGAGCATTTTCGGTTGATTGCACAAACTATGTTTCTCAAGTTTTGTATGCAGGGGGGATGCCTATGAATTTTACAGGCAAGCAAAATTCAGGATGGTGGTATCTGGGCTCCGGAGAAGAGAGCGATAAATGGAGTTATAGTTGGACTGTAGCCCATAGCTTGCGCTGGTATTTGGCCTCCGGTAAGGTTCATATTCCGGTGGAAGCAGTGGTTTCTCCAGACCGGTTGGAACCCGGGGACGTTATCTGTTATGACTGGGATGGGGATGGAGTGTGGCAACATAATACAGTTGTTGTTGGGCATAATGCAGAAGGACAGCCGTTGGTTAATGCTCATACAGTGAGTAGCCAAAATCGATTCTGGAATTACCAAGATTCCCCCGCTTGGAGTGAGAATACCCGTTATTTATTTTGGCATATTTTGATTTAGCATTATGGATTTTTGGCTTTTGCATTTAAGCTAGAATTAAATAATAAATAAGCAAAATAAGAATTTCGGATTAGGATTTCTTTTTTGTAATTCGAGATATGAGATGCAACGTTAATTGAAGAATAGGTCTCTAGAAACAGTGGCAATATATAACATAACCTCAAGAAAAATCTTCTAAGGTGTAAAGGGATGACAATAATCAAAATTATTTTGATAATTATTACGGTGGCTTTTTTTTTAAGCGTGTTGCCTTTCCGGTTTCATATTCGTTACCATAAAAAAGGAAAGGATGATTACCTTTGATGTCGCTTGGCAGGCGATTCCAGGCGTCTGGGGGGTTAAAATAGAAATTCCCTTTATTCAAATCAAACCAAAATTTTTGGGGTCTGTTTTTCGTATGGTTGCTGAGCTTGAGGGAGAAAAGGGATCGTTAATAAAGGAAAAACGAGAGAACATAGAAATTGATCCGGATTTTATAAAAAGAACAGTAATAGCTTTGCCTCATGTAGTGGGAAAAATTAGGGAAGTAAAAAGAGTGTTAATGTGGTTTATGGGGAAAGTTTACATACGAAGTTTTAAATGGGTCACAGAATTTGGTACCAGTGAACCGGCAAAAACGGGAATTATGATTGGCCTTCTTTGGTCAGCTAAGTCTCTGATCTATGGCTTTTTGCAGAAATCACTGGGTAGGATGCCGCGTTTTTCGAAGATCAATATAATTCCCAACTTTCAGAATTCGGTTTTGGCTTGGGATATGGATTGCATATTTGATGTTTCCTGCGGTCATATTATCATTGGCGGGATAAAAATGATGTGGTATTTATTTATTAAAAAAGGGGGTAGAGGCCTTGAGCGACCATCCCATTGAAAGTTTGATGAAAACAGCGATGGAAAGTATTAAAGAAATGGTGGATGTAAATACTGTTGTAGGCGACCCGGTTGAGACTCCGGATGGGACAGTAATTATTCCTATTTCCCGTGTTTCCTGTGGTTTTGCTGCCGGAGGAGGGGAGTATGACACTCAAGCACCGGAAAACAAAACAGAGTTAAATAAGCTTCCCTTCGGGGGAGGGAGCGGGGCAGGGGTATCTGTTCAACCGATGGGTTTTTTGGTTGTGGGTAATAACCAAATTAGACTCCTGCCTGTTGACGGCAACATGGTCATTGATCGGTTAATTGATGTCGCACCCCAAGTTCTAAATCAGGTACAATCTCTTTTTGGAAAAAATAAAAACAATGGGAGTACAACCACCGGGACAACTACGATGGCAGGGGGTAGTATTTAAGCAGCCGTTACTAAATTAAAAATCTATAAAAAACAAGCATTGGAAAAGGAAATCATGTGCAAGGCACTAGGTTTCCTTTTAACATTTTTTCTAACTTTTTCTTGAAGGATTATTACCGTGATAAAAAGAATTAAATATATTTGTTTGAATTTGGTCAAGTTTATGGAGGTGCCCATTGAAAAAAAATATCAACATGCTGATTATCGTATGTATAATACTTTTCTTATATCCTGCTGCTGTTTTTGCAGGTCCGGAATTAAATGCCAAAGCAGCTATTCTTATTGATGCCGAGACAGGACGAGTACTGTTTGAAAAAAATTCCCAAGAACGACTTCCTATCGCCAGTACCACCAAAATAACCACCGCACTCATTACTTTAGAACGAGAAAAAAACCTGCAGAAAAGAGTTACTGTACCGGCAGATTTTATTAATCCGGGAGAGGCAGGAATCTGGCTGGAGCCGGGGGAACGACATACCT
This sequence comes from Bacillota bacterium, assembly GCA_050945755.1. Lineage (GTDB taxonomy): Bacteria > Bacillota > Dehalobacteriia > Dehalobacteriales > Dehalobacteriaceae > JAQVXR01. The sequence continues at coordinate 22,615 of JBMNTN010000002.1, forward strand.
TGGAAGATCTCCTTTATGCCCTCCTGTTAAGATCAGCAAATGATGCTGCCTCTGTAATTGCTACGGCAGTTGGAGGATCGGAGGCTGGCTTTGTTCAATTAATGAATGATAAGGTCAGGGAATTAGGTTTGAAAGATACTCATTATGTCAATCCTCACGGTCTTCATGATGATAACCATTACTCATCTGCATATGATTTGGCGATGATAACGAGGGAAGCCCTGACTTACAAAGAATTTAGGAAAATGATTATTACAGATAGACATATTTTACCTTGGCCGGGACATGAATATTCTCGGGTGGTACATAATAGGAATGAGCTTTTGGATACATTTGACGGAGCAGATGGAGTTAAAACCGGTTATACACGACAAGCAGGCAGTTGTCTGGTTGGTTCTGCCACCCGGGACGGGATGCAGTTGGTTGCGATAGTTCTTCATTCTAATGGAATGTATGATGAAACAGCGAAACTATTGGAATATGGATTCGAAAACTATGAGGCACAACAATTATTTTCCAAAGGAAAAGTATTTGGAAAGATCCCTGTAGAGTTTGGTGAGAAAAGTGAAGTAAGAGTAGTAGCCGCTCGTGGCATCTCGACTACCGTCCAAAAAGCAGAAAGGGATAAAGTGGAACAAAGAATCAATCTACCTGAGAAGTTACAAGCCCCAATTGAAAAAGGGCAAAATTTAGGTACTGTAACAGTAAAGGTAGGGACCGATACTTTTTTACGGGCTGACTTGATTGCCGACGAAAGTGTTAAGCAAAGTTCATTTTTGGCTTCTCTTTGGTATACAATCATAAATGTGTTTCAATTTTTTCTGTCATAACACATGAACGAGGCCGGGATTTTCCGGCCTCATTTTTTATTGTGCATAATTAAACGGTTGTCCTCATAAGGATTGGAAAGCAATATTTACAGGGAGAGGGCATTGTTGGTTAACCTAATTTGGCTGTTCCTTTTGTTAACAGGGATAATTGTGGCAGGTATGTCTGGTAGGATTGAAATTGTTACAGAATCGGCCCTTCGGGCTGCACAGACTGGGGTAAATACTGCTTTGGAGATTATTGGTGTAATGACCCTCTGGCTGGGTTTATTAAAGCTTGCTGAAAAATCCGGTCTGGTAACAATTATTGCAAAATTGGTTCGTCCCATAGCAGTAATCCTATTTCCCAGTATCCCCAAAAACAGCCCGGCTCTGGGTTCAATAATTATGAATTTGAGTGCTAATATTTTAGGATTAGGTAATGCAGCTACCCCTTTTGGATTAAAGGCAATGAGTCAGCTTCAGGAACTGAATCCAAACAAGGAAGAGGCTTCTGATGCTATGATTACATTTCTTGCCTTAAATACTTCCTGTATCACATTGATTCCGGCCATGGTCATCAGCCTGCGTGTAACGGCAGGCTCGGCAAATCCTGTAGAAATTGTCAGCACTACTATCCTCGCCACAGCTTGTGGAACAGTAGTGGCAATTATTTTAGACCGATTTATCCGTAAGCGATATTACCGGAAGAAAGATAAGAGGTGAGAATTATGATTGATCTTTTAACCCAAGTATCCCGTTGGGCAATTCCCGTGCTCTTATTTATTATTCCTGCTTATGCTTATATAAAAAAAGTCAATGTATATGAGGTCTTTGTTGAGGGGGCACAAGAGGGATTTACTACTGCAGTGAGGATTCTTCCATATCTCGTGGGAATGCTGGTAGCGATTGGAGTATTCAGAGCTTCCGGCGCTATGGATTATCTTATAAAAATTATTTATCCTGTTACAGTTTTGTTGGGAATTCCGGGAGAGGTTTTACCCCTGGCGTTGATGAGGCCTTTATCCGGCAGTGGTGCATTAGGTATCACGGCAGAACTGATTCAAACATACGGGCCGGATTCTTTTATCGGACGAGTAGCGTCTACGATGCAGGGCAGCACAGACACTACTTTTTATGTTTTAACGGTATATTTTGGATCCGTAGGAATTAAAAAATTTCGTCATGCCGTAACAGTGGGTTTAGCTGCTGATATTACCAGTTTTCTTGCTTCCGTTTTTATTTGTCATCTGGTATTCGGGTAAGTCGAATTGAATAACGAGGGAAAAATTGTTATACTTTTGCCAAAATCCCATAAGATGAGGTGGCAACTTGGAAGAACGGCTGCAAAAAATTTTGGCTCATGCTGGAGTGGCTTCCCGGCGAGCTTGCGAAGAATTGATCCTCTCTGGCAAAGTTAAAGTGGACGGCAGGGTTGTCCGGGAACTAGGGACAAAAGTTGATCCGGATAAGAATTGTATAGAGGTAGATGGTAAAATAATCGAGTCAAAAGAGGAACCGGTGTATATTTTATTATATAAACCTTCCGGTTATGTCAGCACAGTCTATGATCCTCATAGCAGGCCGACAGTTCTAGATTTAGTTAAGGATATTAAAGCTCGGATTTATCCGGTAGGACGGCTGGATTATGATACTTCCGGACTGCTACTGATGACAAATGATGGGGAATTGACTAATAAATTAATTCACCCCAGCCGGGAAGTTGAGAAGGTTTATCATGCCTTGGTAAAAGGCATACCCTCTATGCACGAACTATCCCATTTAAGTAAGGGAATATTTCTAGAAGACGGTAAAACGGCTCCAGCCCGGGTTTGTCTCAAAAAAATCCAGGGGAGAAATGCCCTTATTGAAATTGCTATTCATGAGGGGAAGAATCGACAGGTGAAAAGAATGTTTGATGCTTTAGGATATCCTGTTTTAAGGCTAAAGAGGGTGGCTTTTGCATTTCTTACTTTGGACCGATTGACACCCGGCAAGTGGCGCTATTTACGTCCACATGAGGTGGAAGATTTAAAGAAATTAAAAAGATAAAACTAAAATTCCAGGTGTATAAAAAACCGTTATCTGCATTAATTTCGATAAATATTTTTCTTTTAAAAAGGTATTTAAATTTTAAAAGTGGAACATTAGCAAAAATGGAAAAAGAGTGCGGGTGCTATAAAAATAGAATTGGCGCTTGTTTAAGGCAAGCGAGTTTGCGCCAATCCTTTTAGTACTTACTCATACAAAATTTTTTGTCTGAAACCCTTGCTAGCGTAAAAACTCAAATGCCATTTCAAAATCTACATGCACTCTGCCGGTTTTTGCGCAAGTATTTTTCAACGGTTTGGGTACATTGGTTTATCAAGGCTTTTATTCCATTTTTCCACGTGTTGTGCTCCTGCTTCCTCAAGAACATTAGCAAGTTGATTAGCTTTCTCTTTATTGGTTTCACAAAGAACAAGGGTTTTTCCTTCACCGACTTTTTTACTAAAAAAATTTGCTTTCGTATCCGATAAGCCGTAATGCATTAATGCCCGAGTTATTCCATGTTCCGGTTGTTTTTGTAATATTTTGGCCAAAGGGCCGCCTGCTGCTGTCTTTCCCAAATCAGGTAGTTCGATTGTACCTGCAGACACTAAAACACCTTCTAATTCTTCCAGAGGAAAGAGTTCTTGCGCCATTTCTACACGAAAACTATCAGACAGTGTTTTTACAACGGAAATCTCACTGTTGGCCAGCCGTTTGGCATCAATTTTTTCTAAAGATTTGATTGCTTGAGGGTAACTTGTAAACACGCCGATTACCGTAATGCGAGCGCTCATTTTTTCACTTCCCTTATTGTTTTTCCATCATTAGCATCGGATAAAACCGGGTTTAATATGCAAAAGACCAGTAAACAATAATGAACAAGTAGTACAGATGCCCAAGTGTCAAAGGTGTGGAAATAAAATGACTTTTTCAAGCAGCAGAATGCCCAATATTACGCCATGGGCTAATGGATTGACCGGCTAGTTTGAAGGTAAGGAATTAGCATATTTGGAGAATTTAGGGGTCCACAATGAATTATTACAATGTGCATTTGAAAACCCTCGAGAATACTTTGATACTTGCGCAGTATGTGGGTCAGCAAGTATTATTTGGCCTTGAGAAATATTTTACCATGAGAGGAAGTTACTGATATAATATTGAATTAAGATTAAGGGGGAGGGATTAAACTTGGAAAATAAAAAACTAGAGAAAGGGCTAATCCAAGTATATACTGGGAATGCAAAAGGAAAAAGCACAGCGGCTTTCGGCCTTACCGTAAGGGCGGCCGGACATGGGTTTAAAGTTATTATTATTCAGTTTATGAAAACCGGAAATTACTATGGTGAAATAACCGGTTTAAAGCGTCTCAGTCCGGAAGTTGAGGTTTATTCTTATGGACGGGAAGGATTTATTCATCGTAACGGTGTAAAGCCTGAGGACATTGTTCTGGCCCATGATGCACTTAATCATGCTGAAAGAATGATGCTTGAACCGGAAACGGATATTTTAATACTTGATGAGATCAACAATGCGTTGTTTTTTGGATTACTTACTGTTAAAGAAGTGTTGGAGTTCATTGAGAAAAAGCCGGAAAATGTAGAACTGGTTTTAACAGGCCGAAATGCACCAACGGAAATAATTGAAAGGGCTCATTTGGTTACAGAAATGAAAGAAATTAAGCATCCCTATCAACTAGGAATTGGGAGCAGAAAAGGGATAGAATATTAAAAGGGATGATACATAGGATGAATTTTGTCAGATTTAGATTAAAGGATAAAATATTATATGGGGTTTTAGAAGATGGAACAGTACAGCCTATCCAGGGATCGATTTATGCAGACTATAGTTTGCTGCCAGTAAAATATTCTTTAAATGATATAAAATTATTGGCCCCTTGTGAACCAAGTAAAATTCTATGTGTGGGGTTAAACTACCGGGATCATGCGGAAGAAATGAATTTACAGATTCCTAAATGGCCTGTTATTTTTATGAAACCGTCAACAAGCGTGATTGGACCGGAAGAAGAGATAGTATATCCTAATTCCTTTGTTAAACGGTTGGATTATGAGGCAGAACTTGCCGTAGTAATTAAAGAAAAGACAAAAAATATAGAAACTGAAATGGTTGAGGAATATATTTTGGGTTATACCTGTGCAAATGATGTCACCGCCAGAAATATGCAGCCTAAAGACGGGCAGTGGACAGTGTCTAAATCATTTGATACTTTTTTACCTCTTGGTCCTTGGATTGTATCCGGGATATCTCCAGGTGGGCACAGTATTACCTGTACCGTTAATGGTGTTACTAAGCAATCCTCTAATACACGAAACCTGATATTTGATGTTCCATATCTGGTTAGTTATTTAAGTAAAATCATGACGCTACTTCCGGGGGATGTGATTATTACCGGCACTCCGTCAGGAGTTTCTCCTATCAGTCCAGGAGATGAAGTTACGGTGGCTATTGAGGGGATCGGCACTTTAACAAACAGAGTGGTAAAAAGAGGAGGAGTCTCTTGCCAAAGCATGTAGTGATCGTTGGAGGGGGCGCCGCCGGAATGTTTGCTGCAATGAAAGCCGGAGAAAACGGTGCTAAAGTTACGATTGCCGAAAAGAATAATAGGCTGGGAAAGAAAGTATTAATTACGGGAAAAGGGCGCTGCAACCTGACCAATATTGCTGCCGTACCCGATATTATTAAAAATATCCCTGGCAATGGGGTTTTTCTTTACAGTGCACTAAACCAACTTTCCAATAGAGATGTTATAGAAATTTTTCAAAAACTAGGGTTACCTACAAAGGTGGAACGGGGCGGACGGGTTTTTCCAGTATCGGATCAGGCCTCGGACGTAGTGGGTGTATTAGAAAAATATTTAAGAAGTATGGGCGTTGACATTCTTTTTAATCATAGTGTTCAGGGATTGATTATCGAGGAGAAAACGATTAAGGGAATTAAGGCAGAGGGAAAAATGATTCCGGCAGATGCGGTAATTTTAGCAACGGGGGGATCCTCTTATCCGGGCACAGGTTCCACTGGAGACGGATACCAGATGGCCAGGGAATCAGGGCATAAGATCGTACCTTTAAGACCTTCTCTTGTCCCCCTGGTTACCGAAGAGGATTGGGTAAGAGAATTACAGGGATTGGCATTAAAGAATGTTGAAGTTTCTGCCTGGGGGGGGTCAAAAAAACTGGGAAGTGAGTTCGGAGAGATGTTATTCACCCACTTTGGTGTTTCCGGGCCGGTTATTCTTACTTTAAGTAAAAGTATCACCGGATACTGGGTGGAAAATCCCGGTCAGCTGGTTCAGCTTTTAATAAACCTAAAACCTGCTTTGTCCTTTGATCAACTGGATCATCGTTTGCAGCGAGATTTTGAAAAGTTTTCCCGGAAACAGGTTTCCAATGCTTTTGGAGAGCTACTCCCAAAATCTTTAATTCCCGTTTTTATCCGTCTCCTTTCTTTTGCTCCGGAAAAGCCGGTGCACCAAGTGACGCGGGAAGAACGGGTAGAAATAATAAAACTACTGCAGGGTTTGACACTGACTGTCAAAGGATCAAGGCCTCTTACTGAAGCAATAGTTACCGCCGGGGGAGTCAATACTAAAGAGGTTAATCCCAAGACAATGGAATCTAAACTAATCAAAGGTCTTTATTTTGCCGGCGAAGTTTTAGATGTTGACGGTTTTACCGGGGGTTATAATCTGCAGGCGGCCTTTTCCACCGGTTATACAGCAGGGATGTATGCAGCCCAAGAATAAAAGTAGAAGCTTTTGCATATCCTATACGGATAAATTTGGTGGAAGTGATGCTTATGTCCCGGAGGAATTGGGAAGAAACCTGCTGGCGGGTAGTGGAAAAATGGGAGAAGATTTTATTTCGCATAATTATTTTTGGCCTGGTCGCTTTGGTTGTTGCCCAATCTCTCTTGACCACCGATTCTATGCGGATTTATTTAAGCTGGGCTGAAAGATTAGAAGGAGAGCCATATCAGGAATGGTCTCAAGGATCTGCCCGAGTGATGGAAGCAGAGTCCCTGATTTTTGCTTATCTCACCATTGAGTTAGAAGATTATTCTTCTTTAGCAAAGGCAAATCTTTTAATTAATGGTAAACAAGTTGCGGATTTTCGCAACAAGAAAGTAATTGTTAAAGTATACCCCGGTGATGTTATTGAGTTAGATGGTTCATTTTACCAGCGTCAGGTTGGTTTTAAGGTGGTGCGCACATCCTCAAATATTCAGGAACCGGTTCTTAATCAAAAGGTACAAACCAACTCAAACGTGGTATTGTTAGGAAAAGTTAAGTTTAAATAAATCTTGCAAATGTGCCTGCTGGTAAATTATAATATTAGGTAATAAATTAGGTAAGGTTGTGTGGCATGATGGGCAGGATAGCTTCAAGGAACATCTTGATTTAGAACGCTCCTACCAGGAGTGTTTTTATTTTTTGTAATAAAGTTTTTTAATATTATTATATGGAGGTTCTGAAGATGACTGTTTCTGTCGGAAGTAAAAAAGTGGCTGCTGTTGCCTTAAAAATGGCTTTGACAGAGAGTCGGGAAGAGGAAAAACAATTAAAAAAATATTACCTGGAACAAGGCATTCGTACAGCAGCCGTTGATTATGGCGGGGAATTTCTCTCTTCGGTCCCAAGGGTAATTGAAAGGGCTCTGGTAGCCGCCAAACGAGAAGGAGTGATTAAAGACACTCACCCTGATGAAGGAGCTGTTGCTGGTGCTACCCATGAAGCCATGTCCCAAATAATGCCTAAGGCTATGGGTCTGAATATCGGGGGGAAAATCGGTATTGCCAAGGAAAATGACCATATCAGTGTTGCTGTGTTTTTTGGGATTGGCATGATTCACCTTGATGAAGTAGCAGTGGCGCTGGCACATCGGGCGGTAACTTGATTTATTTTATGACAATATGGTGTAATAAATTATCTTTTATATATAGTTTTTGGATCTTATGCGGAGGATGAAGAATTCTGAAATAATAGTAGAATAATTAAATTTGATAAAAATAGGATGGGTTTTGCCTGGAAATGCGAGGTAATAAATGCGCGTATATATTAGTGATATTAAAGAATCTAAAGAAGCTCAATTGGCAATAGAATGGGGAGCCAGTGCGGTTGGACTGCGAATCGGGTATGGTTTGGATGATGTTCACCCGGAAAAGGCCCGGGAAATTTTTATGAGCATACCTCTTTTTGTATCCCGGGTAGGTATTTTTAACAACGAAAAAAGATATAACATCCAGGAGCTTATTACCTTTTGTCATTTAGATTCTGTTCATTATACGGGAAGTGAAACCCCGGATGAACTAAAAGATTATTCTGAGCATCTAATTAAAAATTTTTCTGCTGAGCAAGTTAAAGATATACCTCAGTATCCCGTAGAAGCAGTATGCATCAACATTGATCGGGAGACTTGTCTAATGCGGTCTATGCTTCCGCAGGATAAAAAGCTGATTGTATCCGGTATCCAAAAGCTCGATGATTGGTGGAAAAATATCTTAATTGACTTTCAGCCCTTTGCCGTAAAAATACCTATGGCGGAGGCCGGACGAGAACTGGTTCGCAACCTATTAGTGCTTTAGCAGCCTTGTGGTTGCGTTATTTTTCAGAAAAAGGATATAATGATGATAATATGTCTTAGGAGGTTACCTGAATGATCGTGGTTATGCGCCACGGAGCAGAAGAAGATGAAATTAACGCTGTGTTATCCCGACTTGAACAGGACGGGTTTAAGTTAGAAGTATCTAAAGGGGTTGAACGTACAATTATAGGCGTTTTAGGACAAAATACAAGGTTGGCTGAAACAGGTGTGGAAGCGATGGCGGGGGTAGATAAGGTAGTCCCAATTTTACCGCCGTATAAAACCGCCAGTGCAGATTATAAAATACAAAAGACAATTGTTAATGTCAATGGTTTGGAAATAGGTGGCAACAGAGTTCAGGTATTTGCCGGTCCCTGTGCAGTGGAAAGCCGGGAACAGTTGTTAGAAACAGCTCAGGTAGTTCAAAAAGCCGGGGCGAGTATTTTACGAGGCGGAGCATTTAAACCGCGCACGTCACCATATTCATTTCAGGGTTTGGAAGAGGAAGGGCTAAAAATCCTTGCTGAGGCGAGGAAAGCTACTGGGATGCCGATAGTAACTGAAGTTATGGATACAAAAAACGTAGATTTAGTTGCGGAATATGCGGATATTATCCAGATTGGTGCCCGTAATATGCATAATTATGCTCTTCTGAAAGAAGTTGCATTAACAGGTAAACCTGTTTTGCTTAAGCGAGGGCCGTCGGCGACCATTGAAGAATGGGTATTGGCGGCGGAATATTTAATGGCGGGTGGAAATAAGCAGATTATCTTATGCGAACGTGGAATACGGACTTTTGAAAAGGCTACGCGAAACACACTGGATTTGAGTGCTGTGCCTATAATAAAAACTATAACCCACCTACCGGTAATTGTTGATCCTAGCCATGGAACAGGGAAATGGCAGTTGGTTACTCCTATGGCAAAAGCGGCAATTGCTGCAGGTGCGGATGGCGTAATGGTGGAAGTGCATCCGAATCCTGCAGAAGCTCTTTCCGATGGAATACAATCGTTGACAGAAAACAATTTCATCTTTCTTATGAAGGAACTGAAGAAAATTAGCAAAGCCATAGGTCGTCTTTTTTAATAATAATAACTCATTAAGGGCTTTTGGAGAAAATCATGGGTAAAAAAATTATCGCTATTGATGGGCCGGCGGGTGCCGGAAAAAGTACCGTTGCTCGGTTGGTAGCGGATCGCCTTGGATATTTATATATTGATACAGGTGCGATGTACCGAGCGCTAACTCTGCTGGCAATGGAACAAAACATATCAATGAATAACGAAGAAGAGCTTATTGCATTAGCACAGAAATGTGAAATTGCATTAATAAATAAAAATGGTAGGATTGTTGTTTATTGTAATGGAAAAGATGTAACTGAGGAAATTCGCCAACCAAAGGTATCCCATTATGTATCCCAAGTAGCAGCAATTCCCGGTGTCCGGAAAAGGTTGGTGGAGTTGCAGCAATCTATGGCGGATTCGGGTGGAGTTGTCATGGATGGACGGGATATATCTACTCATGTATTGCCTCATGCTCATTGTAAGTTTTTTTTAACTGCCTCCGTAACCGAAAGGGCTCGGCGTCGATGCCGGGAGTTAAAAGAAAATGGATTTCAAATAACAGATGAACAAGTGGAGGCAGATATTCGCCGCCGGGATGTGATGGATACCCAGAGAAAAGCGAGCCCGCTGGTTTGTGCGCCTGATGCTATAGTGATTGATTCCTCTAATCTAACCGTGCCTGAGGTAGTAGAAACTATTATAAAGTATTGCGAAAGGGTGAGATAAATGCTTTATGCCTTTGCCAAAGCTCTTTTTAAAATTATACTTATAGTGTTGGGCCGATATAAAATAACAGGGCAGGAAAATATCCCTGATAAAGGACCGGTAATTGTTGTTTGCAATCATGTTAGTTACTGGGATCCTATCGTTTTAGGATGTGCACTGAATCGACAGGTTTACTTTATGGCTAAGGCAGAGTTGTTTTCCATCCCCATATTTGGAAATATTCTCAAAAGACTAGGTGCTTTTCCCATTAAACGAGGCCATTCGGATCATAAGGCTCTCCGGACAGCTATTCGCCTGCTTAAAGAAGGAAAGGTACTGGGAGTATTTCCGGAAGGGACACGCAGCAAAAAAGGAAGCTTGCTTCCTTTTAGGACAGGGATTACCATGATTGCTTATAAAGCTGGTTGTCCCATTGTGCCGGTTGGTTTAATTAATTCAAAAAAGGTATTGATTGGCTGGTGGAAACCAGTCGAAGTAAAGATTGGTAAACCTATGCTATTCCCCCAAGTTATAAAACGTCCTTCTTCTGAAGAGTTGGAAGAATGGACTGAACAGTCCCGTCAGGCAGTGGCCTTTTTGCTTGGAGCATAAAGAAATGTTTTATGTATATTTTTCCTGAGTAACGTTTTTTTTAGAATTGTGCAGGAATAATCCTTTTCTTACCGAATTGAAATAATGTTTAGCTAAATTTTGCAAACTATAATAGGAGTGAGATGCCGGTGCAAATATTCCGGGCAAAACATGCAGGTTTTTGCTTTGGGGTGAAAAGGGCACTGCAATTTGCCGAAGTGGCTGCTAAACGTTTCGGCGAAGTTTATTCTCTTGGCCCTTTGATACATAATCCTCAGGAGGTTGAGAGAATAAGTAAATGCGGTATTAAGGAGGCGGATAACCTTAAGCATGTAGTTGGCAGAAATGTAATAATCCGGTCCCATGGGGTAGCTCCGGAGGTAATTGACCAGGCGCTGACGCAAAATCTTAAAATAATTGATGCAACATGTCCGTTTGTTAAAAGGGCTCAAGGTCATGCCCGGGACTTGGCAAAGGATGGATATCTGGTTTTGATTGTGGGAGATAATGATCACCCGGAAGTTGAAGGTATTGTGGGCTGGTCAAACGGAAAAGCAGTAGTGGTGCAAGACTGTGAAGGAGCAAAAAAACTGCCAAACAGTGAAAAGATAGGGGTTATTGCGCAGACGACGCAAACTGATCGAAACTTTCAAGAAGTAGTGAGAGTTCTCAAAGATAAGACCCAGAACCTTAAAGTTTATAATACAATTTGTCACGCAACTGCAGAGCGCCAGGATGAAGCAGCCCGACTGGCAAAGCAGGTTGACGTGATGTTAGTGGTAGGGGGATTGAATAGTGCCAATACCAGGAAGTTGGCACGTATCTGCACGGAGGCGGGTACAACCACTTATCACATAGAAAAAGCATCAAATATTGATGCTGCCTGGTTTTTAGGTGTGGGAAAGGTCGGTATTACTGCCGGAGCCTCCACGCCAGATTGGATTATTGAGGAGGTATTACAGAAGATGATGGAAATTAAGGATCAGGAAGAACAGAAAAACTTGGAAGAGACCATGCCGGAGGAAGTATCTGAGCAAAATAACAGTCAAGAAGTCCCTGAAGAAGCAGTTGATAATGAAAATGACGGGGACTCGTCTTTTGAGGAAGAGTATCATCGGGGAATCCGGGAAGTACGCCGAGGCGAAAGGGTTACCGGGACTGTAGTCCAGGTTCGGGATACCGAAGTTCTTGTGGACGTGGGAAGTAAATCGGAAGGAATCATTCCCAGATCAGAACTTTCCCCTAATGAAGCTGAAAATATCCGCGAAACCATAACGGTGGGCGATCAAATAGAAGTACTGGTGTTGAAACGGGAAAATGAAGAAGGTCATCCTGTTCTTTCAAAAAAACGTGTTGATCAGGAAATAATCTGGGATAAAATGCGTAGTGCATTTGAGACTGGTGAAGTTGTCACCGGCAAAGTGACGGAAGTTGTTAAAGGTGGTTTATTAGTAAACAACGGAGTTCGAGGTTTTGTTCCTGCTTCTTTGGTAGATTTAGGTTACGTGGAAGACTTAAATTCTTATGTCGGTAAAGAACTTAGAATGAAAGTGATTGAGTGTGATCGCTCCCATAATAAATTAGTTTTTTCACCTAAAGCAGTTTTGGAAGAAGAATACCAAAAAAAGAGAAAAGAAACATGGGAAAAACTGGCGGAGGGTCAAACGATCAAGGGTGTTGTACGCCGTTTGACTAATTTTGGAGCATTCATTGATATCGGAGGAGTTGACGGCCTTCTCCATGTCTCGGAAATGGCTTGGTTCCGGGTTGAACATCCATCGGATATTCTAAAAGAGGGGGATGTTCTTGATGTTTATGTATTAGGTGTAGATCACGAAAAAGAAAAAGTATCATTAGGATTAAAACAACTCCTGCCTAATCCATGGAGTTACGCTGAAGAAAAGTATTCGGTTGGTACTATTGTAGAAGCCAAGGTGGTTCGTACCGCTCCATTTGGTGCATTTGTTCAGGTGGAACCAGGAATTGAAGGCCTTGTGCATATTTCCCAACTTGATACCCAAAGAGTTGCAAAAACTGAGGATGTAGTGAAACCAGGAGACGATGTAAAGGTAAAAATTCTCAGTGTTGATGCTGAGGCAAAACGAATGAGTTTAAGTATCAAAGAGGCGGTTGGTGTAGGAAAAGCGGAAAAAGAAACTCCTCAAGAAGAACCTGAGGAAGATACAGGTTTACAGGTTTCCATCGGCGATATGGTCGGAAACATAAAAGAAGAATAATATTACAAAAAATACTACAAAAAAGCATGACCTTGTGTCATGCTTTTTTGTATATTCAGGGGAAATTAAGCACAGCCTAAAATTGTGAATCTTTTCTGTTAAAGGAGGATAAAAAAATGCCGAGGGTTCCCATTGGCATGATAGTTTTGGTAGTATTGTCGGTATTGATCTATTTCGGATTAGCGCAAAGGGTGTTAGATCGGATGAGGTTGACCGACAAAGGGGCGTTAGCAGTAATTGCTGCAATTATTGTCGGCAGCTTTATTGATATCCCTCTGACATCCGGAGAAATTGCTTCTAGTATCAATGTTGGCGGGGCTATCATTCCGGTAGGATTTTCCATTTATCTTTTGGCATCTGCCGGAACGTCAAAGGAGTTGGGTAGATCCCTTTTAGGGACGGTAGTTACCGGAGGATTGCTTGTTGCAGCAATGACTTTATTAAGTGAAGAACCGGAAAATATGTTGATTGATCCCTTGTGGGTTTTTCCAATTATCGCAGGCCTAGTTGCCTATCTCTTGGGACGTTCGCGACGTGGTGCATTTATTTCAGCAACCTTAGGAATATTGCTGTCAGACATTGCATTTTTGATTTGGCTTTATGCCACCGGGTATCCGGGGAGGGTAGATATTGGCGGAGCAGGTGCTTTGGATTCTCTGGTAATTGCAGGAGTAATTGCTGTGCTTTTAGCGGAATTCATCGGAGAGTTCAGGGAAAGGCTACAGGGTGGGCCTGTTACTGAAGGAAGACCTGAAAATCTTTTACAAAACTTACGGAATCCTTCTCATGACGAAAAAGGAGGAGAGGCAGATGAAAAGTAAACGCGTGCTGGCCGGAATAATGTTAACTGTCTTTTTGCTTGGAATAGTATTTATATCACAAAAGGAACGGGGGGTAGTATCCGCTGCAAGTCTCTTGCGCTTCTGGGGTGTTAATTATGAAACTGAACTGTTAGACGGCAAGTATTATGAAATGGTCGATGAAAATGGTAATACTCTAACAATGACTGCTCTCCCTGTCCATATCGGCGACGAATTTTGGACTCCAGATAACAAACACTATAAAGTAACCAAGGTTAGGGATAATGTGGCTTATGCCAAATACCTTGGCACGGAAGATATTGCTTGGAAGGCAGAATGGGATGATATTCCGGTTGTTACATCTATTCCCGTTCAAGGGGAACAAACAGGTAATGCAACTATTGGAATTTATCACACTCATTCTGATGAATCATACAAGCCCACTGACGGGACATCCAGTATTAGGGCGAACGGGGGCATTTTTAAGGTGGGGGATGTTTTAAGTGAAAAATTAAAAAGCATGGGTTTCAATGTTTACCATGATAAAACCCCCCATGATCCTCATGATGCAGGTGCTTATCACCGGTCACGGAGAACAGCGGTAAAACTATTAAAAAAACAGCCGGAAGTTCAATTTGATGTGCACCGGGATGCAGTACCGGCCAGCGTCTATGCAGCGGAAATTGGCGGTCAAGCTGTAACTAAAATTAAGCTGGTAGTGGGCAGGCAAAACCAAAATAAACAAGCTAACTTGGAATTTGCCAAAACTATGAAAGCAGCAATGGATAAAACAAATCCCGGCTTATTTGAAGGAATATTTTTAGCAAAGGGAAATTATAACCAGGATCTGGGACCACGTATGATGTTGATTGAGGTCGGCTCTGATAAAAACTCTCGGGAAGAAGCTCAGAAAGGTGTCGCACTATTTGCTGATGCCGTACCAAAGGCATTGGGCGTTTACCAGAATAAGGCTTCTCAACCTGAAACAAAACAAATCTCTGCACCGGACGTAAACAGATCAAGGTCCGGCTCCTGGCCGGCAATTTGGTGGCTTTTAGGCGCAGTGGTTGTTGGTGGAATAGCCTTTTTAATTATTAGTACTGGTTCAGTGGGCGGAAGTTGGAAAAAGATTAAAGAGTTTACCGGAAGTGAATTTGGAAAGCGGCGGCAAAAATAAACAATGAAGATAATCTACTGTTGTTTTGGAGGAAGTCATTCTTCAGTGACAGCAGCTGCTATCCATTTAGGAATGCTTTCTTCCACCCGGATTCCCAGTCGTCAGGAATTGCTGAACATACCTTTTTTTGAACGGCAAACAGCCAAAGATCACGGCCTGTTCCGATTTATGGGCTGTGATGAACTAGGTCGAGAAGTTTATATTGTCGGAAAGCATAATTTGGGAAAAAATTTTGAAAAAATAATCCGCCAGGTAGCCAGTCTATTTGCTCTTAACCAGCAGGAATTGGTAATTATTGACTCGATGCCGTATGTGAATTTTATAATGATGGTGGGCGGATACATTTCCCGTAGGTTGGGAATTATTTTTATAGGAAGACCCATTGTCTCTTTTGGCACTCAAAAAGCCTTTTTAACAATGGCCGGTATGGTCAACCGGGTAAAGATTAAATTGGCTGCTCGCAGTCAGGAAGAAAGCCTTTAAAAATGGAGAGACAAATGAAAATTATTTTTTATAGTTATACAGGGGTACATTCTGCCGTTATAGCTGCTGCTATCCATCTTGGCACATTACCACGTTACAAAAGTATGGAGCGGTCTCAAATAGCAGGGTTGCCCCTTTTTGCTGCATCTCAGGTACTTTACCAATTGAATTATATTGGTCAAGATTATCGGGGTAATGATCTCTTCACTTTAGGTGTTGGCCGCGAACTAAAACTTATACCCAAGTCTATTATCAGCTTTCTTAGACTTTATAAAATCGAGGGAGAGATTAAACTGATAAATACCATGCTTCCCTTAAAAAGAAAAGCCCGGATTGGTGAGAGATTGGCTTCCCTAGGAATGCACGATTTGGGGACCAGGCTTTTTCTACATGGCATTTTAGGGGATTATGAAAGAATGTGTCAATATCTGGACGATAAACAATTGGTTGATAGATAATGCGGATATTTAAGAGGGCAGTATTAATTTTACTATTCTGTCTACTAAATAAATCCCTGGCTTGACTTGGCTTTCCTGATAGAGGATAATAGGGGAGAAATTAGCGAAAGCGGTGAGCCAATGCAATGAAAGCAAAAATCTCCAGTGTGGTTCCCGGCAGTATTGCGGAAGATTTAGGCTTAGGTGAAGGAGACTGCCTTTTATCTATTAATGGCATTTCTCCCGTTGACTTAATAGATTACGGTTTTTCCATTGCGGATGAGTACATAGAATTGGAAGTGGAAAAACGGAATCAAGAACGGATTGTTTTTGAGATTGAAAAAGATGTTGATGATGATTTGGGCATTGTTTTTACCAAAGGAACTTTTGATGGCATAAAAAGGTGCAAAAACAAATGCATTTTTTGTTTTGTCGATCAAATGCCTTCAAAATTGAGAGACAGTCTCTATGTAAAAGATGATGATTACCGGCTGTCCTTTCTCTATGGAAATTTTATCACGCTAACAAATATTTCTGAAAAGGATTTAGACCGAATAAAGAAGTTACATATCAGTCCATTATATATATCAGTTCATACTATCAACGAAGCTATGAGATGTCGGATGCTGGGTAACCCCAAGGCTGGTGAAGTACTAAAAATAATAAAGGAACTGGCCGATGCAGGAATAGACATGCATACCCAGATTGTGC
Organism: Bacillota bacterium; assembly: GCA_050945755.1. Classification (GTDB taxonomy): domain Bacteria; phylum Bacillota; class Dehalobacteriia; order Dehalobacteriales; family Dehalobacteriaceae; genus JAQVXR01. Next base: position 39,254 of record JBMNTN010000002.1, read on the forward strand.
TTTGCCCGGGGATAAACGACGGAAAGGAACTTGATAAAACTTTATTTGGCTTGGCGGAACTTTGGCCAAAGATAAAATCAGTGGCTGTAGTTCCGGTGGGTATTACCAAGTTTCAAAAAAATAAAAATTTGCGTGTCTTTCGCTTCCAGGAGGCGCGAGCAATAATTGAGGATGTTTCTCAACACCAGGCTTTTTTTCAAAACAAAATAGGGACAAATTTTGTTTACCTGGCAGATGAATTTTATTTGATGGCAGGTTGGGAGATCCCGCCATATGAACATTATGAGGGGTTTCCCCAAATTGAAAACGGTGTTGGGTTAACTCGCCTGCTATGGCATAATTTTGACTACGCGGCCAAAAAATTGCCCCAAATGATAGAATGTCCGTGTAGGGCAAATTTGGTCACAGGTCGATTGGCAGAACCTGTATTAAAGCCGATAGTAGAACGGATTAACCAAATTAAAAATATGACTGTTAACTTGATTCCTCTTGATAATCAATTTTTCGGTTCCACGGTGACCGTTGCCGGCTTGTTAACAGGGAGCGATATTGTAACCGGTCTAACCCGATGGCGTCAGAAACAAACGGATGTACGGCCATTAGTTCTTTTGCCTAAAGTTATGTTAGAATTTGAAAGAAGAGTATTTTTGGACGGTTTAACTTTAGAAGATGTGGAGAAAATGTTGGGTATAAAAATTATCATAGTTGAACCTACCGGAGAAGGAATTGTCAAGACAATTTTACAAATGTCATGTGGAAAACGAGTAGGGGTTTAGAAAGGCTGGTGGATGAATGAAGCCGATTGTGGCTATAGTAGGCCGGCCCAACGTCGGAAAGTCAACTTTGTTTAATCGCTTTACCGGGGAGCGGGTTGCAATTGTTGAGGATATACCGGGGGTAACGAGAGACCGTCTTTACCGGGAGGCTGAATGGCTCGGCCGGGAATTTACCGTCATAGATACCGGCGGAATTGAATTTTATGGTAAGGGCGGGGTCATTGAAAACAAAGTAAAACAGCAGGTGGAGTTGGCGATTGAAGAATCGGATGTAATTCTTTTTGTCGTTGATGGGAAAGCGGGCATTACTCCTGATGATGAAGGGGTTGCTCAACTTTTGCGAAAAAGTAGTAAACCGGTGGTGTTGGCTGTTAATAAAATTGAAAGTTTTCAAGATGTGTCTCCATCATATGAATTCTATCGCTTGGGACTAGGGAATCCCATTGCTGTTTCGGCGGCCCATGGAATGAATACCGGTGATCTTTTAGACGAAATAGTATCTCACTTTCCGCCGGAAGGGGAAGAGGAGTATTCCCCGGAAACGATTAAAATTGCTGTTATCGGCAGGCCTAATGTGGGCAAGTCATCTTTGGTAAATAATATTTTGGGGCATGAGCGGGTGATTGTTTCTGATGTGCCGGGGACAACCAGAGATGCAATTGATACTTTGTTTACCCGGGAAGGAAAACATTATGTCATTATTGATACTGCCGGAATCCGCCGCAAATCCCGGGTATTTGAACCGACAGAACGCTTCATGATTATTCGTTCCTTAAGAGCTGTTGACAGAAGTGATGTAGTTTTAATGCTGGTGGATGCCACCGACGGTGTTACCGAGCAGGATAAAAAAATTGCCGGATATGCCCACGAAGCAGGAAAAGGGATTATCCTTGTTGTTAATAAGTGGGATTTGGTTCTTAAAGATGATAAAACTATGAATCGGTTTGATAAGGAAATCAGAGAAGAACTTAAATTTCTCGATTATGCCCCGATTCTTTATGTCTCTGCTTTAACCGGTCAACGAGTGGGAAAGATTTTGGAGATTGTAGATTTCGTGGGGGAACAACACGCTTTAAGAATTCCTACATCCAGGATTAATGAGGTAATTAATGAAGCGGTGATGATCACTCCTCCACCTTCAGATAAAGGCAAACGATTAAAAATTCTTTATGGTACCCAAGCGGGAGTCAAACCTCCTAAATTTGTTCTTTTCGTTAATGAACCGGAACTATTTCACTTTTCTTATCGTCGGTATATAGAAAATCAGTTTAGGCAGAATTTTGGATTTGAAGGTACTACCATTTGGTTTATAATTAGAAAAAGAGATAAAGAGGAGTAGCGGGGGAAAGAGGCAAAATGAAATACGCACTTGTGCTGTTGTTAGCATACTTTTTGGGTGCTATTCCCTGGGCATTCTTGATTGCCAAACGGACAAAAGGAATAGATATCCGACAAGTAGGTAGTGGTAATGTGGGGTTTACCAATGCCTTGCGTACAATCGGCAAAGGACCTGCATTTTTTGTACTGGTGGGGGACATTGGAAAGGGCATTGCCGCCGTACTGATTGCGAAAAATTTTGGCAGTCCGACTCTGGCTGTCCTTGCCGGCTTGATAGTAGTTGCGGGTCATAATTTTTCCATTTTTTTAGGTTTCCGAGGAGGAAAGGGAGCGGCAGCAGGATTTGGCGCTCTATTGGCGTTAGTTCCCGGAGTGGCATTGTTTGCTGTGTTGGTATGGGGGATCATTGTTGCAATTACTAAGTATGTGTCACTAGCCACGATTATCGGTGCTTTGACTGTGCCTATTGCATCTATTTTGTTAAATTTAGATACAGCTTATATTGTTTTTGGTGTAATTGGTTCCGCATTTGTCATTTTTAAACACCACTCAAATATTTCTCGTTTGTTAAATGGGACTGAAAACAAAATTGGACAGAAAAAATGAGATAGAGGAGGAACTAGGGATGACAAAACGTATTGCCGTGTTGGGAGCGGGTAGCTGGGGAACTGCATTGGCCGTACTTTTAGGTCAAAAGGGTTACCAGGTTAACCTTTGGGCGCGCAATCCGGAACTAGCTAGCGCTTGTCAAAACGAGCGGATAAACAGGCGCTATCTTCCAGGTGTATATATTCCACCTTTGGTTCAAGTTGATTTTGATCAAGAAAGAGTGCTAAACGGAAGAGATGTTGTTGTGCTTGCTGTACCGTCCCACAGTATTCGGGAAGTTGCTCGGGAAATTAAACATTTTCTTCCCTCTGAAACAATAATAGTTAATACAGCTAAGGGTTTGGAGAACAGATCTCTCTTACGCATGTCTCAAGTCTTGCAGGAAGAGCTTATGGAAGGTTTCTCCCAAAGAATTGCTGTTTTATCCGGGCCAAGTCATGCAGAGGAAGTAGGCAGGGAGCTTCCTACAGCTGTTGTCGTTTCGGCACCTGATGTTAAGGTGGCAGAAGCGGTGCAGGATACCTTTATGTATAAATATTTTCGAGTTTATACAAATCCGGACTTAATTGGGGTGGAAATAGCCGGAGCTTTAAAAAATATTATTGCTTTAGGAACAGGAATTGCCGAGGGCCTGGGCTATGGGGACAATACTATGGCTGCCTTAATCACCAGAGGGTTGGCTGAAATTGCAAGGTTGGGTATAGCTGTTGGTGCAGATGCTTTTACCTTTGCAGGTTTGGCGGGGATTGGCGACTTGGTGGTTACTTGTACCAGCATGCATAGTAGAAATCGCCGTGCGGGGATACAGATAGGTCGAGGAGAACCTTTGAATCAGGTGGTGGCAAATATGGGCATGGTTGTGGAAGGAGTAAACACTACTCAGGTTGCTTATGCTTTAGCGAAGAAGTATTTGGTAGAAATGCCAATTACTACGGAAACATTTAAAGTACTCTTTGAGGGAAAAAATGCCCGTGAGGCTGTAGTTAGTTTGATGACAAGGGATAGAAGTCATGAAGGGGAAAAAGATATGCTTAATGCAAATTAGGTCAAATAATTTAATCGGTTTAAAGTAGAAAATATTCATAATTAAACCCCTATAGGCATAAAAAGTATGGAAATAATTCCATGCTTTTTTTGTGTTATCAGGAAGTATAAGTTTATCTAGGTTGATAGTATATGCACAACTAGGGCTTCCGTCTGCGTCAAAGACTTGGCGCAAGCCAAGTTTTTCTTTATTGGTCATAATTTCCAAAGCTAATCATATACATAAAATTGAAAGCATGTCAACGGGACAACGGACATTTCGCCCTTTAAGGTGGAGTGAATTCATAGTTCTAAAGAAAGTAATTTATCTAAAAAAAATTTATGTTTTAGAAAAGGGAGGGAAAAGTTTAATGGAAAGGTTTGATATTCTGCGTGATATTGCAGAACGAACTGGGGGTGACATTTATTTAGGGGTAGTAGGTCCTGTCCGGACAGGGAAGTCTACCTTCATCAAAAGGTTCATGGAATTGCTTGTCCTTCCCAATATTGAAGAATTCCATGAACGGGAAAGAGCGCAAGATGAACTGCCCCAAAGTGGTGCCGGTCGTACCATTATGACTACGGAGCCTAAATTTATTCCATCTGAGGCAGTGGAAATTGCTGTCCGGGACGGTATTGAGATGAGGGTTAGGTTAGTAGATTGTGTTGGTTATGCTGTTCCCGGTGCTCTTGGCTTTGAGGAAGAGGAAGGACCAAGAATGGTACGCACTCCTTGGTTTGATGAGGAGATTCCTTTTCAGGAAGCTGCAGAAATTGGTACCAGAAAAGTGATTGCTGACCACTCAACCATTGGCATTGTCATTGTGACAGATGGCAGTGTTACAGATATTAGTAGAGAAAGTTACATTGAAGCAGAAGAACGGGTAATTTTTGAACTAAAAGAATTAAACAAACCGTTTTTGGTTCTTTTAAACTCTATACATCCCTATGCACCTGAGACATTATCCCTGGTTGAGAATTTATCGGATAAGTACAACGTGACAGTGATACCTATTAATGCCAGTGCAATGGACAATGATGATATAATGAAGATTCTTCAGCAGTCGCTTTATGAGTTTCCTGTCACTGAAGTTAACATTAATCTTCCCCGGTGGATAGAAGAATTGGATAGCAAACATTGGCTGCGTTCTCAATTTGAAGACAGTGTGAAAACTGCCATAACGGGCGTCCGTCGTTTGCGTGATATTGACAAGGCTCTTGAAGAGATGGGAAGACCGGAAATTATAGAAAGCGTTTTTCTCAGGCATATGAATCTGGGTACCGGTGTGGCATCAATTGAATTGACCGCTCAAGAAGGTTTATTTTATCGAGTTCTGGAAGAGATTGCCGGAACAGCAATTGAAGGTGAGCATACGATCCTTCGCTTAATTACCGATTACTCCTATGCCAATCGAGAATGGAGTAAAGTGGCAAGTGCCATGGAAGAAGTCAAAACTAATGGCTACGGAGTAGTAACGCCGCGCTTGGATGAGATGTTTATGGAAGAACCTGAGCTGATTAAACAGGGAGGACGTTTTGGAGTAAAGTTAAAGGCCAGCGCTCCTAGTTTTCATCTGATTCGAGCAAATATCTCTACAGAAATTACTCCTTTAATTGGTACAGAAAAACAATGTGAGGAATTGGTTCGGTATATTCTCGATGAATTTGAAGATGACCCGCAAAAAATCTGGAATACCAATATTTTTGGCAAGTCCCTCCACGAGCTTGTTCAAGAGGGGATTCAAGGGAAGCTTTACCGGATGCCGGAAAATGCTCAAGTTAAACTTCAGGAAACACTTCAACGTATTGTGAATGATGGAGGCGGAGGTCTCATCTGCATTATACTTTAGTAGACGTCTGGATATAATAAATTAAAATGTTCCGGTTCAAAAAGGCGGCATCAGCCGCCTTACGACTTAGAAAAGAGGTTATTAAGTTTTACTATCAACATTCTATTTCCAGTCTGAATACTGCCTAACCCCTAGGAAATGATACCGTTACAAAAAAAGGTGGCATGTGCCCCCTTTTTTTGTAACTTTTATTAAAGTAAAGCTCTGTCACAAAAAATATCTTGCATGAAAAACAATTATTTTGTATACTGTTCGCAGTAAACGGATAAAAGTGCGCTATATGCAAACACAAGAAAGGGGGTAGGCTATGGAAAAACATATTCAGTATTTTATTGTTTCGGAGGAAGTACTCCCTGAGGCAATGGTTAAAACAGCAAGAGTAAAAGAAGCATTAGCAAAAGGAAAAGCAGCAACAATAAACCAGGCTGTAAAAAAGGTAGGAATCAGTCGCAGCGCCTTCTATAAATACCGAGACGGTATTTTTCCTTTTTATCAAGAAAGAAAAGAAAAAATTATTACAATTAATTTGACACTGGAACACCGCTACGGTGCTCTGTCCGACGTCATAAATACTATTGCTTCGGTCCAGGCCAACATTTTAACTATTAATCAAAGTCTTCCCTTGCAAGGTATGGCTAATCTTACCCTTTCTTTGGATACAGCCGGCATGCAGGTTGACATACCCGGACTAATTGCAATGCTGCAGAATCTAAACAGTGTTATAAAAGCGGAACTTGTCGGGCAGAGTGTCTAAAAAAATAGAAGCAATTATCCTGGGAGAAAACTGTTAATAGGATTCATGTTGCTTAAAAACCTAAGGAGGGAACAAAATTTGCAGAGACTAAATATAAATGTGGCCGTAATGGGAATGGGCACTGTTGGCTCAGGGGTAGTAAAGGTTTTATTAAATAATCAGGAAAGTATCGCCCAAAAAGTTGGCGCTACAATTAAAGTCAAAAAGATTTTGGACAAAAACATGGAAAGTGTTCTTCCTAAAATTCAAGATTTAAATTTAAATGAGGACATATTGACCAATGATTTAAAGGATATCCTTGATGATCAGGAAATTGATATTGTGGTGGAAACCATTGGTGGGATTGAACCAGCCCAAAGTATCATTATGCAGGTTTTAGCAGTGGGAAAAAGCGTTGTCACCGCTAATAAGGATTTGATTGCTTCCCACGGCAAAGAGCTTTTTGATGTAGCCAAAAAACAGCATGTAGACTTGTTTTTTGAAGCCAGTGTGGCCGGAGGGATTCCCATTATCCAATCCTTAAAAGAGAGCCTGGCGGGGAATCATATCAAACAAATTGTAGGAATTGTCAATGGAACCACTAATTATATTCTCTCAAAAATGACAGCAGAAGGAAAAGATTTTGAAGATGTGTTGAAAGAGGCGCAAGAATTGGGCTATGCAGAAGCTGATCCTACTTCAGATGTGGGAGGCTTTGATGCGGCGAGAAAAATGGCGATTCTGGCCTCAATAGCATTTAATACGCGCATCACTGATGCCCAGGTTTATGTTGAAGGGATCACTAATATTTCCCGTTTGGATATTGCATATGCAAAAGAACTAGGTTATGTTATTAAGCTGGTTGGTATGACAAAAGAAGAAAACAATGAGGTGGAAGTACACGTACACCCGGCTATGATTCCGGTTGAACATCCTTTAAGTGCGGTCAATGATGCTTTTAATGCCGTATTTGTGGAAGGGGATGCCGTGGGCAAAACCATGTTCTATGGCCGGGGTGCGGGAGAACTACCCACAGCCAGTGCAGTTGTCGGTGATATTATTGCCGCTGCGCGCAATATTCAATATAATTCATGCGGTCGTCTTGGCTGCACCTGTTTTGAAAATAAGCGGATAAAGCCCATCGGTGAAGTAAAAGCTAAGTTTTATTTAAGGTTGATGGCCAAGGATCGACCCGGAGTACTTGCCAGTATTGCCGCAGTTTTAGGAAACCAAAATGTTAGCATAGCTACAGTAGTACAAAAACGTACGGACAAGCAAGGTCGGGCAGAACTGGTATTTATTACCCACCTGGTAGAAGAACAAAATCTTAGAGATGCTATTTCTATTATAAAAGGTCTTTCCACCGTTGAGAGTATTGAAAATATAATTCGGGTAGAAGATAATATTTAGTTTTCTATCAGTAAGAGAAAGCGAGAGAAAAAATGGTTAAAGTAAGAGTTCCCGCAACATCAGCAAACCTTGGACCAGGATATGATACTATGGGAATGGCTTTTAACCTTTATAACTATGTTACAATGGAAGAGAGCGGAACCGATTTAAGCATCTTGGTGCAAGGAGAAGGTAAAGGAGACGTTCCTCTAAACGATGATAACATTGTTTTCCAGGCTGCCTGCCAGGTTTTTCAGGAGGTAGATTATCATCCCAAAGGTCTAAAAATTTTACTTGAAAATAATATTCCGGTCGCGCGCGGGTTGGGCAGCTCAGCATCGATCATTGTAGGGGGATTGATGGCAGCCAATATTATTTCCGGAGAAAAACTGGACAGGGAACACTTATTACAGTTGGCCATCAAAATGGAAGGACATCCGGATAATGTAGCTCCCGCCTTTTTGGGCGGCGTTGTAGTAACTGCCGGAATGAATGAACAGCTTAAGTATATGAAAATTGAACCGCCCCTTGGTTTAAACGCAGTCGCTGCCATTCCCGATTTTCCACTGGCGACTAAAACTGCCCGGGAGGCAGTACCTAAGGATGTTTCCCTGTCTGATGCGGTCTTTAATATTGGGCATGCTTCTTTATTAGTTGCAGCACTGATGAAATCTGATTTTAATCTTTTGGGAAAGGTGATGGAAGACAAAATACATCAGAAATACCGGGCACCACTAATTCCCGGAATGGAGAAAGTTTTTGCGGCGGCAAAAAAGGCAGGAGCCATTTCTGTAACTCTCAGCGGCGCAGGACCAACATTAATAGCTTTTACTTTGGGAAAGGAAAAACAAATCGCTCAGGCTATGAAAGATGGTTTTGCTCATTTTAATATTAATTGCAGAACTATATATCTTGTTCCCGAAAGGGATGGCGCAGTAGTGATGCTTAAATAAAACCGGTAAGAAAAAGAAATATACCGGAATAAACTTAATATGGAGTTGGGGGAAGATAACACAATGGGAATTGTTGTACAAAAGTTTGGCGGCAGTTCTGTTGCCGATGCAGAGTGTATTAAACGGGTTGCAAAGCGAGTAGGAGAAACATTTAAAGATGGGCATAAGGTTGTTGTCGTGGTCTCGGCCATGGGAGATACAACAGACTATCTTTTAGATTTGGCCGGTAAGATTACAGATAATCCTCCTAAGAGGGAATTGGATATGCTGCTTGCTACGGGCGAACAGCAGTCAATTGCCCTTTTATCTATGGCGTTAGACAAACTGGGTTATTCCGCAGTTTCTTTAACAGGTCAGCAGGCAGGAATTTTCACCAATCAAGTGCATGCCAAATCAAAGATTCTCTGGATAAATTGTGAACGTTTGGAAGAAGAGCTAACCCAAAATCATATTGTGATTGTTGCCGGATTTCAGGGGGTTACGGAAAGAAATGAAATTACTACTTTAGGCCGGGGCGGGTCAGACACCAGCGCCGTTGCTTTGGCGGCAGCGCTGAAGGCAGATGTATGTGAAATCTTTACCGATGTTGACGGAGTATATACTGCAGACCCAAGAATTGTCCCTGATGCCAGGAAGCTTGAGACGATCTCTTATGACGAAATGTTAGAATTGGCAAGTCTTGGAGCACTTGTTCTTCAGCCCCGTAGTGTAGAAGTGGCTAAACAGTTTGGTGTCAAGATACATGTCAGATCAAGTTTTAATCATAATCCAGGAACGATTGTTCAGGAGGTTAGGGAAATGAAACAACAAATGGAAAAGGAAATAGTGGTAAGCGGTGTTGCTTCAGACTTAAATGTTGTTAAATTTACGATATTCGATATTCCTGATAAACCGGGAACTGCCAGTAAATTGTTTCGCGCTCTCGCTGATGATATGATTAACGTTGATATGATTATCCAGAGCCAGCAGCGGGATGACATTAATGATATTTCTTTTACTGTGACAAGAGATGACAGGGAAAAGACTAAAGAAGTGATTGCAAAAATCAAAGATATCATTGGTGGCAGAAATTATTCCTATGAAAATAATGTGGCAAAAGTCTCCGTTGTCGGGGCCGGAATGATTACAAATCCCGGTGTTGCGGCAAGAATGTTTGAAACCCTGGCAGAAAACGATATTAATATTGAAATGATATCCACATCGGAAATCAAGGTTTCCTGCATCATTAAAGCTGAATTTGCGCAAAAAGCGGTAGCGGCACTGCACAGTGCATTTGAATTAGGAGAGAATAAGTAGCTTTAATTCTTGACAGGGTTGATTTTATGTTATAAAATTATCAGTGTCGTTACGGGGCGTAGCTCAGTTTGGCTAGAGCGCTACCTTGGGGTGGTAGAGGCCGCACGTTCAAGTCGTGTCGCTCCGACCAGTAAAATTTTAGAGTCGCAAAAGATTGCGACTCTTTATTTGTATTAGGGTTTTGCAAAATATCTAGCAGTTAGTTACTTTTTATATCCTTCTTCATATATCTTCTTCGGTTCCGGCGTCCATTGCGGTTCCATGTCCGGTATCGTCAATAAGATCTGTAGAATTAATTAAGGGGATGATGTCAGGTTCCGGTACTTCCAGCATGCCCAAAAATTCAACGTTTAAATTATGCGGACCGGCAATAGTATCTCCAACAGGGATGCTAAGCTTTTGTTTATTTTCTTTATGATTCATGATGATATCCTCCTTTTTTATAGTTAAAGGGAAGATGAGATTTATTATGTATCATTGTAAAAACTATTCAATGGGACAAGGGAAGTAGTATCGTAAGATAATAGAACCGGCTCGAAAATGTGACCGATTTTTTTTAAAAATTTAATTAAACTGTACATCAATTCTCTTTTCCGGAAGATTTTTCTGTATGGGCATGCGAATCTCAAGAACTCCGTTTTTGTATGTAGCTTTAACATTTTCAGGAGAAACAGGAGAAGGCAAAGTAATGGATCGTTGGAAACGACCGATAAAGCGCTCCTGCCTATGAATATGCTCTTCTTTAATTTCATTAACCCTTTTAATAGTTCCACTGATGGTTAAGACGTTATTATCAATGTCTATGTTTATGTCTTCTTTTTTCTCAATGCCTGGGATATCACATGAAGCAACTATTTCGTTATCTGTTTTGTAAATATCAACGTTGGGAATACCATATTGTTGTCCGAATTTTCCGGGGATAAAATCGTTTGTAAAGAAACGGTTTAATTCCCTTTGCATATTTTCAAGATGTCGGAATGGTTCGTAAGGAATTAAAGACATTATCAATACCTCCATGAGTTTAATTTATTAAAATGATTCCCGTAGCATAATTCTATTATGCGCTATTTTATCTGAAAGATTGGCTATTAGACCGCGCCATTTTTACACTTGTCAAACTTCCAATTTGTGTTATAATGGTTAAGGTATATATTTGAAGAAGATTGTGTCAAGGAGAGTGGGTTTAAGCCCACTTTTTCCTTTAAATCGGTGATTACTGTTTTCAGTAGAAATGGTTTTGACCCCGCTATTTTAGTCAAGAATATTTTACCAGGTGCAGGGGTAATGATATAACATGGGTAAAGAGGTTTTAGGAGGATAAGGATGTCGAAAGAGAACAAAACAGAAAAGGTCGTGCGGGAACTGGTACTGCCATTAATTGAAACTGATGGCTTTGAACTGGTTGATGTCGAATATCAAAAGGAAGGAAAGAACTGGGTCCTCCGGCTCTTTATTGATCACGAAGAGGGTATAGACCTGGATGACTGTCAACATGTCAGTCATATTGTGAGTGAGATACTGGACGAAAAGGATCCTATTCCTCATCAATATTTGCTTGAGGTTTCATCCCCGGGAATTGAGAGACCGCTTAAGACAAAAAACGATTTTCTCCGCTTTCGCGGCCAAAAAGCTTTAATTAAGCTCTTTGTTCCCTCTGACGGTAAAAAGGAATTTACCGGGGAACTGTGCGGAGTAGATGATAATTATCTCGTAATTGAAACTAGCGATGGAGAAAAGAGAATTCAACTTGACCATATCGCCAAAGCTCATTTGGTTTATGAATTTTAAAATTTGCTGCAAAAGTTAAAGAGGTATTGGTTTTAAGATTAAAATTTCATAGGGAGGTTTAATGATGAATGTGGAATTTATTGACGCCCTTAGAGAACTGGAGAAGGAAAGGGGCATTGCCAAAGATATTCTTCTGGAAACTATTGAAGCGGCCTTAATTTCGGCATACAAAAAAAATTTTGGTTCATCACAAAATGTTCGGGTAGAGATTGATCGGGAAAGTGGAGAAATTCATGTTTATAACCGTAAGGATATTGTGGAATCAGTGGAAGATTCTCGAATAGAGATATCTTTAGAAGATGCTCGTAAGATGAACCCGGTTTTTGAAGTAGGTGATATTTTTGAAACAGAGGTAACTCCCCGTACCTTTGGGCGGATTGCAGCCCAAACAGCCAAGCAGGTAGTTGTGCAACGCATCAGAGAAGCGGAAAGGTCTATTATTTTTGATGAATATGTTAACCGAGAAGGTGACATTGTTACCGGGATCATTCAACGTTATGAGATGAAAAATGTTTACATTGACTTGGGAAAAACAGAAGCTGTTTTAATGCCATCCGAACAAATTCCTCGGGAACAATATGAACAAGGAGAAAGAATAAAAACTTATATTCTGGAAGTAAAAAAAACCACCAAAGGGCCGCAAATTTTAGTTTCTCGTACCCACCCGGGCTTACTGAAGCGACTTTTTGAATTGGAAGTTCCAGAAATCCATGATGGAACAGTAGAGATCAGATCTGTAGCAAGGGAAGCCGGGGCTCGGTCAAAGATTGCAGTCTTCAGCAAATTTGAAAACGTTGATCCTGTTGGGGCCTGCGTTGGTCCCAAAGGCATGCGGGTACAGGCAATTGTGAGTGAACTGAAAGGTGAAAAAATAGATATTGTTAAATGGAGTGAAGATCCGGTAGTCTATGTTGAAAATGCTTTAAGTCCAGCTAAGGTCGTTTCTGTGATGGTAAATGCATCAGAAAAATTAGCGCAGGTTGTTGTTCCAGACTACCAATTATCGCTGGCAATCGGCAAAGAAGGACAAAATGCCAGGTTGGCTGCGAAATTAACCGGATGGAAAATTGATATCAAAAGTGAATCACAAGTAGGAGAACAGTAGGATTTAAGGGGGGTATGGGGAAATGCGCATAAAGAAAATCCCCCAACGGATGTGTGTGGGGTGCAAGGAAATGAAAGCGAAAAGATCATTGATTCGAGTGGTGCGAACACCTGAAGAGACAGTTATTATTGATGCTACTGGGAAAAAAGCCGGAAGGGGTGCTTATATTTGCCCAAACGAACAATGTCTAGAGTCAGCTATAAAATCTAAGGGTTTAGAAAAATCCTTAAAAATAAAAATTTCCCCGGAGATTTATGATATTTTAAAGGAGCAACTACCGATAGAATGAAAGGTAGAGTAGAGGTGTTATTGGGATTCGCCCAAAAGGCCGGGAAAATTGTTACCGGTGAAGTAGGTTGCAAAAAAAGTATAAAACAGGGGAAGGCTTATCTTTTGATAATTTCCATGGATGCCTCGGACAATACCAAAAAAGAGATGCGCTTTTTAAGTTCTGCATATGGGATTCCATATGTAGAATGGGGAACGAAACAAATGTTAGGATTAAGTACGGGAAGGTCTCCACGCGCTGCTGCAGCGGTGTTAGACCAACAATTTGCCAGTGCGATCGGTAAGTTGCTTTCTGGATCTATTTGAGTAACAACTATGGGGGTGGTTTCATGGCCAAGTTAAGAGTATATGAACTGGCAAAAGAATTGTCGATGGAAAGCAGAGAAGTAATTCGTCGCCTCGGGATAATGGGGTTGGAATTAAAAAATCACATGAGTACCGTTGATGATAAATTTGCTGACCAGCTGAGGGAAATGGTGAAGCCCGGACCAAGCCGGACTTTTACACCACCATCTCAAACTGAGCAGTTGGTGAAAAAAACAGAAAAAAGAGGATCAGAAAAATCTCCTGACAGGAAGGAAGCTAGACAAAAAGTAAAGAATGATAACCGGGAACAGTCGCGAATGTCTCGAAGTGGCGATAAATCGTCATATAAACAGCTGGAAACAAAACTAAGTGAGCATAGCCCACGCAGGGCACAAGGGTCTCGGGTAGATGATAGGACTGTGCAACGGCAACCAGGGTCAAGACCCGGTGATCAAAGAACGCAAAAACACCAAGGAATGCAGGTTGGAGATAACAGGCAGCAGAAGTTTTCCGGTTCAAAAACTAATGAGCAAAAACCGTCAAGGTATCAAGGATCAAAAACCAGTGATTATAAACCTTTAGTAAGGGGAGGAGAAACCGGGTATCAGAAGTCACTGGACGTAAAAAAGGATAATCTTCACTCTCGAACTCAAGGTCAAAAGTCCGATGAAAAAAGGCAACGGTCGAATGGAACGGATTCAAAAACTTCAAAACCTTTAGTACCTGATCAGCAGTTTAAAAAGAATACTATTTCTTCTGGGAAAAAACAATTTAAAACGGAATTAAATCAAAAAGATCTGCAAAAAGATAATAGAGGCAAGGGTAGAAAAAAATCAGAAATGGATCTTCCCAAGGGTAAGGGCAATCAGAAAGGCAAAGGAAATAAAAGACAATATAAAAAAGGAAATCTATCAAATAACGAAATCCCTGCTGCTGTACCCAAAAAAGTAGTGATTGGTGAAAGTATTATTGTTTCTGAATTAGCCAAAGGTATGGGAAAAACTTCGGCGGAAATAATCAAAAAACTAATGGAAATGGGAACAATGGCCACCATTAATCAGGAAATTGATGCCGATACTGCTGTTTTAATTGCTGAAGAATTTGCTATTCCTGTTGAAGTAAGAGTGGATAAAACCATGGAAATAATGGAAGATCAGGAAGAAAAAGAGGAGGATTTGATCGAACGCCCCCCTGTTGTGACAGTTATGGGTCACGTTGATCATGGGAAAACTTCTCTACTGGATGCTATCAGAAAGGCTAATGTTATTGCCACCGAGGCGGGAGGAATCACCCAGCATATCGGTGCTTATCAAGTTGAAATAAATAATAAAAGGATAACTTTTTTGGATACACCAGGACATGAAGCATTTACAGCCATGCGTGCTAGAGGTACACAAGTAACTGATATTGCCATTTTAGTAGTGGCGGCGGACGATGGGGTAATGCCACAGACTATTGAAGCAATCAACCATGCAAAAGCTGCTGAAGTGCCAATCATCGTGGCAATTAATAAAATTGATAAGCCAAGCGCTAATCCGGAAAAGGTTAAACAGGAACTAACGGAACATGGCATTATAGCAGAAGAATGGGGCGGAGATACAATAATGGTTCCTGTATCCGCAAAAACGCAGGAAGGTATCCCCCAATTACTGGAAATGATCTTGTTAGTTGCTGAAGTAGGTGAGTTGAAAGCTAATCCGAACCGTTTAGCCCGTGGAACGGTTGTAGAGGCAGAATTGGACAAGGGAAGAGGCCCGGTTGCCACTGTTTTAGTCCAAAAAGGGACACTGCATATCGGAGATAACGTGGTGGCAGGGACGACTTTTGGAAAAGTTCGGGCAATGATAGATGATAAAGGGCGAAGGGTTAAGACGGCCCGGCCTTCTACCCCGGTTGAAGTTTTAGGGTTTTCTGAGGTTCCACCGGCGGGAGAAGTTTTCGTAGCGATAGCTGATGAAAAAGATGCTAGACATATCGCAGGTAAATATCAAATTAAAAAACGAGAAGAAGAATTGGGTAAAACTGCGCGAGTCAGCTTGGATGACTTGTTTAAGCAGATTTCAGAAGGAGAAGTTAAGGAGCTTAATATTATTATCAAGGCTGATGTGCAAGGGTCTATTGAAGCTCTGAGTCAGTCGCTAAATAAATTAAGCACTAATGAAGTCAGGGTTAATACTATTCATAGTGGAGTCGGAACTATTACGGAGTCTGATGTTATGCTGGCATCTGCATCTAATGCCATTATTATTGGCTTTAATGTGCGTCCGGATACAAATACGAGGAAGGTAATAGAGGCTGAAAATATTGATCTTAGATTATACCGGGTAATTTATGATGCGATTGATGATGTGAAAGCTGCTATGGCCGGCCTTTTAGAACCAACTTTCAAAGAAGTAGTTATTGGACGGGCAGAAGTGCGTGCTACGTTTAAAGTTCCCAAAGTTGGTACAATTGCCGGTTCCTATGTTACGGAAGGAAAAATTACCCGTCAGGCAGGGGTTAGGGTGATTCGGGATGGAATTGTCATTCATGAAGGGAAAATTTCCTCCTTAAAAAGATTTAAAGATGACGTTAAAGAAGTGGTTAGCGGTTATGAGTGCGGGATTGGGGTAGAGAATTTCAACGATGTAAAAGAGAATGATGCCATAGAAGCTTTTATTATGGAAGAGATAAAGAGAGAATTGTAAGGAAGGATGGGTACCATGGCCAAGTATCGATTTGGACGATTGGGTGAAGAGTTTAAAAAAGAAATTTCTTCTATTATTAAAGATGAGGTCAAGGACCCGAGAGTTGGTTTTGTATCTATTGTTGACGTTCATGTGTCAGGTGATTTACGGCATGCTAAGGTTTTTGTCAGTGTTTTAGGTAATGAAACAGAAGTAAAAGAGACGATGGCAGCCCTCAAAAAGGCGACAGGGTTTATCAGGCGTGAAATAGCCCAAAGAATCCAACTGAGATATACTCCGGAGATTGTCTTTGTATATGACGATTCTATTATCCAAGGTACCCGAATATCAAAATTACTCGATGAATGCCTAACAAAAGGTGAAAAAGATGAATAGCCTAAAGGAAATCGTTGATATAATTAAAAAAAGCGACAATATTTTGCTCACGTCCCATATTATGCCCGATGGAGATAGTATGGGTTCAGTATTGGGTCTTGGTATGGCGTTGGAATCATTATCTAAAAAAGTTTATATGGTAATGGAAGATCCAATTCCTCAGCTTTATCACTTTTTAGCCGGCAGCAATAGGATAATTTCGCCTGATTCTTTTAAGGAGAATCCAGAACTGGTAATCTTTTTGGATTGTACAGAATATTCTCGGGCAGGAAGCGGTTGGTTTGAAAAATTTAATACAGATACTGTTATAATTAACATTGATCATCATATTAGCAATCAACATTTCGCCAAGATTAATTATGTAGACGGATCTGCAGCAGCAACTGCTCAGATAATTTGTCAAATTTTAAAAGAAATGAACGTTCCCTGCTCTCAGGAAATTGCTACTGCCTTGTATGTCGGAATTGTCATGGACACAGGGTCCTTTAAGTATCAAAACACTACCCCGGATACTTTGCGGAAAGCTGCTTGGCTATTGGAACAGGGAGTAGACCTTTCATTTATCAGGGAAAACTTATATGAGAATAAGTCCTTAAAAAGTCTGCAGGTTTTAGCATTAGCTTTAAACAACCTGCAGGTTTCATCGGACAATAAGATAGCATGGACAAGCCTTAGTAAAGAGGCACTTGATGAGCTTCAGGTTAAACCCGAACATTGTGATGGTATAGTTAATTATCCTATTTCAATTACAGGTGTACAAGTGGGACTTATGTTCCGGGAAACAGAGAACAATACCATTAAAATTGGACTGCGCTGTCGGACCGGGAGAGATGTCAATAAAATTGCGAATTTCTTTGGCGGGGGAGGACATAAATTGGCTGCCGGATGTCAAGTAGATGGTCCGCTGGAAAAAGCCATTAAACAGGTGTTGGAGGTAACCCGTAAAGCATTAGGGGGTTCATAAGAATGGATGGTTTTATTAATCTACTTAAACCACCGGGTATGACATCCCATGATGCCGTCAACTACCTGCGCAATATTTTACGTTATAAAAAAATTGGTCATACTGGAACGCTGGATCCGGGTGCCGCCGGTGTTTTGCCAATCTGTCTGGGTAAGGCTACCCGGCTAGCGGAATATTTAACTGAGCTACCCAAGTGTTATCGAGCGGAAATTACTCTGGGGATTACCACCGATACCCAAGATAGTTACGGAAAAAAAGAAAGGGTTTGTGCTTGTACTCAGTTGGAGCAAGAAAAATTTCTTCAAGTCCTTCCGGAATTCGTCGGGGAACAAAAGCAGGTACCGCCCATGGTTTCTGCATTGCGAGTGGGGGGAAAACGACTCTATGAATTAGCACGGGAAGGAATTGAAATAGATAGAACACCCAGAACAATTAAAATATATAGCCTAACTGTGGTAAAATTCAATTGGAGGTTAACCCATCCCAAAGTAGTAATAGATATTCAATGTTCCAAAGGTACGTATATACGCACACTTTGTCATGATATTGGGGAGAGGCTAAAAGTCGGGGCGCACATGTCATATTTAATTCGTACTGAGTCGGGACCTTTTAAGATACAGGATGCTTATACATTAGAGGAAATTATGAATTATGACCGGCAGGAAGAAAAGTTATTTATTCAACCTATGCAGGCGGGAATATGTTTTTTACCGGTAATCATGGTAGACGATATTCAGGCCAAGAGTATTAAGCATGGCAATCCGGTTTCCCTATCCGGAAATAATTTTTTAGAAAATCAAATCTACCGCGTGGAAACAGGTGAGAAAACGCTTTTAGCCATTGGAAAGGTTAGGATAGGTGCTGACTTGAAAATACCAGTACTTAAACCGCTTAAAGTCTTGGCATCTCAATAAAGATTAGTTTTGTATTAAGAGGTTTTTAATAATATTACAACGCAGTTAAGGGAGAGAGCAGCATGAAGGTCATCACCAGCTTGCAGGATTTTTCTTCACAAGGAAAATTTGTCTCAGTAGCATTAGGTAATTTTGACGGAGTCCATATTGGACATCAGCATATTATTAAACAACTTGTCAATGAGGCAAAAAGGAAAAATGGCATCAGCGTTGTATTTACGTTTGAACCCCATCCTTTAAAAGTATTGAATCAAGCAAATTGTCCCCAGCTATTAACCAGATTGGAAGATAAACAGAGAATCATAAGCAATCTCCATGTTGATTTTCTTCTTTTGTATCCTTTTAATCTTAACACAGCTCAAATGATTCCTGATGATTTTGTTAAGGAAATACTCATTAAGGGACTGGGGGCAAAGCATGTTTTTGTTGGCTTTAATTTTACCTTTGGTCGAAAAGCACAGGGTACTGCAGAAACGTTGAAGGAAATTTGCGCCAATTATGGTTGCGAAGTAACAATATTCCCTCCTGTTATGGTGGATGGGGTCTGTGTCAGCAGTACCAGAGTAAGGGAATGTTTGACCAATGGCCGCATTAAAGAAGGGAACATGCTATTAGGTTCTTATTATCAGATAAAAGGAACGGTAGTGCATGGTGATAAAATTGGCAGAGATATGGGATTCCCTACGGCAAATCTGGCATTTTCTTCGGAAATAATTGTTCCGGCCAATGGGGTGTATGCTGTAAAGGTACTAACGCGGGAAGGAGTTTTTGACGGGGTTGCTAATATTGGTTGCCGGCCAACTATTGGCAATAACCTTCCCCGAACTATTGAAATTCATATTTTAGAACGAACTTTAAATATATATAATCAAGAAATCAAAGTTTTTTTTGTAGACCGATTAAGAGATGAAATTAGATTTTCCGGGAAGGAGCAGCTAGCTCACCAAATTTATGAAGATGTTGAGAGAGCAAAATTTATCTTGAATAGTTTCAATTTACCGATTGTTAAATAATAGGTCACGTGGTAAAGGAATAATAAATATCCTTTTTTCATAAGATTTCACAAATGAGTTAATAGCGGCAGGTTGAAGATGCTCCCGTTTCATAGAGGGTGGATAGTTTGCGTGTAGTTATTTCCGGTCATGCCAGAAAAAGGCTAAAGGACAACCGACAGGGGAGTATCACAAGGGATGATATCATTGGTGCTGCTCAGCAAATTCCCGGACTAATACCAACGGCGACAAGATTTCGGGGATACATAGCAAAATCAGGCAGGATTTTTGATATTGTGGCAAAAGACATACCAGGTGGACGTTTGGTTATTACAATTATCGGAAAGTAGCTTGCGTAAGTGAAAAAAATCGGTTATAATCCTTATGATAAATATGGGTATCAACCGTTTGCTAGGATTAACGAAAACTCCGACGTTTTTCTTGGCTGGCGGCGTTTAGAAAGATTAAAGGAGGTGAAGTTTGCTGTGACATTAGTATCAGAGAAGAAACAGGAAATAATTGATAAATTTAAAATCCATGAAAGCGATACCGGTTCGCCGGAAGTGCAAATTGCCATTTTAACAACAAGAATTAACCATTTAACCGAGCACCTGAAGATTCACAAAAAGGACCATCATTCCCGCAGAGGTCTTCTTAAGATGGTTGGTCAGCGTAGGGGGTTATTAAACTACCTGAAAAAGAGTGATATCGAAAGGTATCGAAAGGTAATTGAAGCACTGGGATTACGGAGATAAGGAGAGCGGATTATCCGCTCTTTATTTTTTCTTATTTCCACTCCTAAAGGCAAAAGTATTTTATGGGATGCATTTTTTGTTAATAGTATTGGCATTAGAAGGAAATAATATTATATGTGTCGAAGTTTAATTAGTTGAAAAGATAAGCATTTTTACAAAACAGGAGGTTTAAATTATTTTTTATGCAGAATCAGGCGTTTAGAAAGAGTATGGAGGTTGGAGAAAGAACGTTGACCCTGGAAACCGGCCGCATGGCAAAACAGGCGAGCGGAGCTGTTTTTACTACATATGGTGACACAATGGTACTGGCAACTGCTACAGGATCTAATGAACCTAGGGAAGGGATTGATTTTTTCCCATTGACGGTAGATTATGAAGAGAGATTATATGCCGTAGGGAAAATTCCGGGTGGTTTTATTAAACGGGAGGGACGACCTAGTGAAAAAGCAATTCTTTCCTCACGGATGATTGACCGTCCAATCAGACCGTTATTTCCCAAAGGCTATAGAAATGATGTGCAGGTTGTTACTACGGTGATGTCTGTAGACCAAAACAATCCTCCCGATATTACGGCAATGAACGGTGCTTCTGCCGCTCTTACTATTTCCGATATTCCCTTTCAGGGACCGATAGGTGCCGTGTCTGTAGGCCGGGTAGATGGAAAGTTTATTATTAACCCTACGGTGGATCAGAGAAACCAGAGTGATATGCGCATAACGATTGCCGGCACCAAAGACGCGGTAATTATGGTTGAAGCTGCGGCCAATGAGGTGCCGGAAGAGGAAATTCTCGAAGCCATTATGTTTGGCCATGATACTATTAAAAAAATTGTTGCCTTCATTGAAGAGTTTCGTTCTGAAGCGCTAGACTTAGGCTTGGCTAAAGAGAAACGAGAGTTTACTCCGGAAAAACCTGCAGAAGAAATGGAAGATAATATTCGTTCTTATGGCACCAGTCAGATAGACGCTGCCATCCGAAAGTGTGCTCAGGAAAAAATGGCCAAAAAGGATCGGGAAACTTATTTAAAAGAAATAAAGGAAGATATTTGTAAGCATTTTGAGGAGGAGTATCCTGAGGAAGATAAAAGTATTAAGGCGATTGTTGATACGATAGAAAAAGAAGTGCTTCGCCGAATAATTGCCAAAGAGAAAATACGTATTGATGGCCGGAAAATCAATGAGGTACGCCCTATTTCTGTTGAAGTGGGTGTTTTAAGCCGGACACATGGTTCTGCTCTTTTCACCAGAGGCCAAACCCAGATTCTTAATGCCTGTACATTGGGTGCAGTAAGTGATGAACAGATTTTGGATGGGCTGGGTCTTGAGGAGTCAAAGCGTTATATGCATCACTACAATTTTCCCCCATACAGTGTTGGGGAGGCTAGGCCGATTCGTGGTCCTGGACGAAGGGAAATTGGCCATGGTGCTCTGGCAGAAAGGGCTTTGGAACCGGTTATTCCTTCCGAAGATGATTTTCCGTATACCATTAGATTGGTATCAGAAGCAATTGAATCAAACGGTTCTACATCAATGGGCAGCGTTTGCGGCAGCACCCTTTCTTTAATGGATGCCGGTGTTCCTATCAAGGCGCCGGTTGCCGGTGTAGCAATGGGATTAATCAAAGATGAGGAGCATATCACTGTCCTAACTGATATTCAGGGGATTGAAGATTTTTTGGGTGATATGGATTTTAAGGTAGCGGGGACTGCCCAAGGGGTAACTGCCATTCAAATGGATATTAAAATTGCGGGAATTAACAGAGAAGTTCTCCAGCAGGCTTTAGCTCAAGCTAAAGAAGGCCGGATGTATATCTTAGGAAAAATGCTGGAAGTAATCAGTGAACCTCGGAAAGAACTTTCTCCCTACGCGCCGCGTATCATTAGAACAAAGATTCACCCGGATAAAATCAGAGATGTAATCGGTACCGGAGGTAAAATTATCAAAAAAATTATTGAAGACACTGGGGCAAGTATTGACATTGAAGATGACGGCCGGATATTTATTGCCAGCGTAGATGGTGCAATGGGTGAAAAAGCGTTGAAGATTATTGAAAATATTACTCAGGATGTAGAGGTTGGACGTACTTATCTGGGCAAAGTGGTTAAAGTAATGGACTTTGGTGCTTTCGTGGAAGTGATTCCGGGGGTTTTAGATTTACCCGGAAAAGAAGGGATGGTACATATCTCCCAGTTAGCGAATAAACGGGTGGCGAAAGTAACTGATGTGGTTAAAGAAGGGGATGAAGTCCTGGTTAAAGCAATTGGCATTGACAGCCAAGGCAGGGTAAAGCTTTCCCGGAAAGAAGCTCTTCGGGACCAAGAATCACGAAAAATGTTCGAAGAGTAAAAAGCACCGTCGGTGCTTTTTTGCTTAGGATATAGCTCTTTCATAAATAAATCTTTCCCCGAATAACATTAATTAGCAAATAAGGGGAGGAATATTATGAAAGTTATATTCTTGTCGAAAAAAAGCTTTACAAACTTGGCTATTGGTTTACTATGTTTATTAACTGTTGTTTATCTTGCTGGAAACTGGTGGCAGCAAAGTACTACGGTAACCGCTGACAAGCGTATTCCAATTTATCAGGGATCATCTGAAAAAAAACAGGTTAGTTTGGCGATAAATATAGATTGGGGAGAAGAATATCTGCCTGATATGTTAAACATCCTGGAAAGTAATCAGGTCAAAGCTACATTCTTTATCACCGGGCGTTGGGCGCAAAAATTCCCGGAAATTACCCGAAGCATAGCGCAAAAAGGACATGAGATTGGCAACCATGGATTTAGCCATGCCAGCCCAAATAAAATGTCTCTTGAACAAAACAAGAGCGAAATTACAAGGACGATGTCAGTAATTGAAAAAGCTACCGGTAAGAGAACTCGGCTATTTGCTCCGCCCTCCGGAGAAAGAGCGGACCACGTGCTTCAGGCAGCAGCAGAGCTAGGACACTCTACTATTCTTTGGAGTGTGGACACTATTGATTGGGAGCGCCCGTCTCCTGATGTAATTATCAACCGAGTATTTAAAAAAGTGCATAATGGAGCGATTATTCTTATGCACCCTACTAATTCGACGTTGGAAGCTCTGCCGGAGATTATTCGGGAGCTTAAAAATCGTGAATATATATTGGTTACCGTTTCAGAAAATGTATTTACCAGCGTGGCGGAAGAAGACGGATAAATTGATATTCCTTTAAACACTTAATTTGTTGGATTGGACTAAAAACTTATTGTAAATGATTATTCGGGAGGCAACAATGATCTATAAAGACACACTGCCAAATGGAATCAGGGTAATCACAGAAGAATTGCCATTTGTTCATTCCGTATCTATGGGGATTTGGGTGGGCACAGGTTCCCGTTATGAAGACAAAAAAATTCACGGGATTTCCCATTTTCTTGAACACATGTTGTTTAAAGGTACGGAAAAACGCAATGCAAAGCAAATTGCGGAAACACTAGAAGCAGTCGGCGGACAGATTAATGCTTTTACGTCAAAAGAGTTTACTTGTTTTTATGCCCGGGTTCTCAGTGAACACTTTGGATTGGCAGCAGATGTGTTAACCGATATGTTTCTCCATTCTCTTTTCAAAGAAGATGAAACTGAAAAAGAAAAAAATGTAATATTAGAAGAAATCAAAATGTATGAGGATACTCCTGATGATCTGGTACATGATGTTTTTTCCAGAACTATCTGGCAAGATAACTCCCTGGGGCAGTCAATTATCGGCACAGCTGAAACAGTGCAGAGCCTGAACAGAGAGCAGTTGTTAGATTATTACAAAGTTAACTATGTTCCTCAAAATATGGTGGTAGCTGTAGCTGGAAAAATCACCCGGAATCAGGTGGTAGATACCATTGGCACTCTTTTTGACAGGTTTGGTGGAAGCCCAAATCCGGTTAATCTTCTTGCACCTCAGATATCCGGTGGAACAAATTATGTTAGTAAAGATATTGAACAGGTACATCTCTGCCTGGGGAATCCCGGACTATCAAATCAAGATTCTAATATCTATGCGTTATTAGTTCTCAACAGTGTGCTTGGCGGAGGAGTAAGCTCACGCCTTTTTCAAAAGGTTAGAGAAGAAAAGGGTTTAACATATTCTATTTATTCCTATCATTCGGGATATACCGATACCGGCCTTTTTGGCATATATGCCGGTACCGGGCCCAATAGCGTAAATTCTGTGATCGCTATTATTCTGGAACAAATTAAAGATATTAAAAAGCATGGAGTAACAGAGGAAGAGCTTTCGCGGACTAAACAACAAATAAAAGGAAACATTCTTTTAGGGTTAGAAAACGTGAGTAGCAGGATGAATCGCTTAGGGAAATCTGAAATCAGTTTTGGAAGGATAATTACGCCCGAAGAGGTAATAGAATCAGTGATAAATGTAACGAACGAATCAGTAATCGAGATAGCTCGGCAAATTTTTCAGATTGATAAATTTTCTCTGGCGGTGATTGGGCCTGGCAAATTAAATATTGATTTTCCCTTGATGTTGGAAAAGGCAGGTATTTAAGTAATGGGGAAGTCTAAATCAAAAGATGATAAATGATATAATTTATTAGGGTGAGGAATAATGGCAGAAATTAAGGTGCAGGTAAAGTATTTGAGCCACCACCATGGTCTCAATAAACCTCAATATCAGACTTCGGGAGCTGCTGGAATAGATCTGACGGCGGCCAATGAACAAGAAATTGTTATTGAATCCGGTAAAATAGCATTAGTGCCGACCGGGATTTGTCTGGAAATACCCCCAGGATTTGAAGCTCAGGTTCGGCCTAGAAGCGGTCTGGCGCTAAAATACGGAATCACTGTTCTCAATAGTCCCGGTACGATTGATAGTGATTACCGAGGTGAAATCAAGGTAATTCTAATTAATCTGGGTAAGGAAAAATATATAATTAGTCGGGGAATGCGAATTGCCCAATTGGTGGTAAATAAAGTAACCCGCATTTTATTAACTGAATGTGACTCTATTTCAAAAACAGAAAGAAATGCCGGAGGATTTGGGCACACTGGGGTTTAATTGAACGAGGAATACTCTTCTTTTTATTTTCATATATTCATATGAAAAGAGGGAAGAGGTGATTTTGATGAAGCTGAGTGAATTAATTGGGAAAAAAATTATTAACGTATATGATGGAGGAATTCTTGGTACCGTCGGAGATTCAGACTTAGTGATTGATCCTTTTTCCGGAGAAATAGAATCAATTATTCTACCTAATAAAAGTAACTTAATAAATGTCTGGTTTCAAAAACAGCAGTTGGTTATTCCTTGGTCTTCCGTAAAAAAAGTTGGTTCGGAGGTAATTGTTGTAGATCTGGATGAAAGCCACGGTAAAATGTGGTAAATCATTCTGCGGTGTTGCTCAATTGCCATAGGTGTGGAATATCCTAAAATCGCTGTAAGCGATTTTTTTTACAAGGTTTTTTATTGAGAATTGTTAAGTTAAAAATTTTTTAATGGAAGGTGTTGACAGGGTTGCCGGAAAAAATTAAAGTTGTCTTTGCCGGAGTAAACGGAAAAACTGGACGTGCAGTTTTAAAAGGAATAATGAACGAACCTGATATTGACATCGTCGGTGCAGTGGATATTAATTCCCAGGGGACAGATATCGGGATGTTGATTGGTTTTCAGCCGGTTAATATTTTGGTGGAAGATGATTTAGATCAGGTGATAAAAAATACTAATCCAGATGTATTATTAGATTTTACCAGCCCGGCATCGGTTATGAAGAATATTGAAATTGCTGTTGAAAACAGAGTAGGTTGTGTTATCGGGACTACTGGTATTAGTCCGGAAGATTTAGAGATTGTAAAACAGTGGTCTGATCAATACCGGACTCCGGTGTTTATTGCGCCAAATTTTTCTATTGGGGCAGTTTTAATGATGCGATTTGCCCAAGAGGCAAGCCGTTATTTCCCCAATATTGAGATAATTGAAAAACACCATGACCAAAAAGTAGATGCTCCATCTGGGACAGCACTGAAAACATTGGAATTAATTGCTGAGGAAAGAAAGAGCATGCGTCAGGGTTCCTCTGCGGAAGTAGAGAAACTTAGCGGAGCCAGGGGTGGGGAATACCAAGGAATGCATGTGCATAGTATCAGGCTTCCTGGTTATGTTGCGCACCAGGAAGTTATTTTTGGCGGGGATGGACAAACATTGACCATTAAGCATGATACCATCAACCGTGACTGTTTTGCTCCTGGAGTACTATTAGCTATTCGAAATCTCCAGCACTTGGAAGGAGTGATATACGGCCTCGAAAAACTATTATGGTAAAAAAATAGACAAGCACTTCCAAATTATGACTAACATATATTACATTAGTCATCGGCACCTGGAGGGGTAAAAATGAAATGGGGAGATAATGACCTGGCAATTATCGGGGGAGACGACCGGGAAATTGTTTTGATTCGGGAACTTTATCAACGAGGATACAGTCTCAGAGTATTTGGTTTTCCTCTGGAAATGATGCCCAAACAAGTCCAGGTCTGCAGAACCGTATCTGAAGCAGTATCAGGGACCCGTGTTGTTATTCTCCCTATGCCAGGGATTAATGATAATCGCCAATTATATGCAAAGTATCTGCCAGCCGAAGTAAAAGTTGAAGAAGAAGATTTTAGTGGAATTGGACACGAAACTTGTGTTTTTGTGGGGGTCGCTTCTCAGTATCTAAAATCTCTTGCCCAACTTTTTTCATTTCACCTGGTAGAAGTAGCCGAACAGGATTTAGTTGCAATTCCAAATTCCATACCGACAGCGGAAGGTGCGATTCAGTTAGCTATGGAGAAACTACCCGTAACCATTCACGGTACAAAAGTGTTAGTGATCGGGTTTGGCCGGGTAGCGAAAACGTTGGCTTTGGCACTAAAAGGCTTAGGAGCCAATGTAACGATAGCGGCGAGGAATCCTGCCCAACTGGCTAAATGCCGTGTTTTAAAATATCAGGAGGTTGAATTAAACAACCTGGCCAAGTATATTGGAGAGGCAGATCTGATTTATAACACGGTTCCGGCACCGGTACTTGGGGAGAAAATACTTAATCAGGTGAAAAAGGACGTTTTGATTATTGATTTGGCATCCAACCCCGGGGGAACGGATTTTTCCGCTGCCGCTAATCTTGGTGTGACTGCTATTTTGGCTCCGGGATTGCCTGGCAAGGTAGCACCCCTTACAGCAGGAAAAGTTTTAGCACGGGCATACCCACCGTTGATTGATTCTTGGCTATCCAGATGTACTGATGGCTGAACTGGCAGGCGAAGATTTGGAGGTGCGAAGGATGCGGCTAAAGGGACTAAGAGTCGGCTTTGCTATTACCGGTTCCCATTGTACTATTAAACGTGTACTACATGTTGCGGAAAAAATGGTTAATTTAGAGGGGGCAGAGCTTTTTCCAGTCCTTTCCGATACTGTAAACTCTACTGACACTAGGTTTGGCACAGCTCAAGGATGGAAAGATTTTTTACAAAAAGTTACAAAGAATAAAATTATTACAACGATTGTTGAGGCAGAAGAAATTGGGCCCAAAAAACTTTTTGATATTTTGGTTGTTGCCCCTTGTACAGGAAACACCATGGCTAAATTAGTTCATGGGATAGTTGATTCCCCAGTTCTTATGGCAATTAAAGCTCATTTAAGAAATTTGCAGCCAGTGATTATTGCTATCTCAACTAATGACGGATTAGGCTTTAATGCGGGCAACATTGGAATTTTGCTTAACACAAAAAATATTTATCTAGTTCCTTTTGGACAGGACAGTCCGTTGGGTAAAGCGAACTCGTTGGTTGCCCATATGGAAATGATTCCTGATACAATTGTGGAAGCATTGAAAGGAAAACAAATACAACCATTGCTTATTTCCAATCAACAGTAAAGTTGTTAAAATAGATATAAATTATGGTGGAGGTATTATTATGAAAAAATATAACATAGCAGTGGTAGGTGCTACAGGTGCAGTGGGGCATGAAATTTTAAAAGTTCTTCAGGAAAGAGAATTCCCCGTAAATAAAATTAAATTTTTAGCCAGTGAAAGATCCCATGGTAAAAAAATGGTCTTTCAGGGAAAAGAACATATGGTGGAAAAAACTACTCCGGATTCGTTTGAGGACATTGATATAGCTTTTTTTGCCGGTGGATCTGCGAGTAAAAAATTTGGTAAAGAAGCAGTAAAAAGAGGAGCAGTTGTTATTGACAACAGCAGTGCTTATCGTATGGACCCGGATGTTCCGCTGGTTGTACCGGAAGTTAATCCGGAGGATGTGAGATGGCATAAGGGGATTATTGCTAATCCGAACTGTTCTACCATTCAAATGGTGGTGGCGTTAAAACCATTGCATGACGCAGCCAAAATTAAGAGGGTTATTGTATCAACATATCAGGCTGTTTCCGGTGCAGGAAAAGAAGCCATTGATGAACTGGAACTTCAGGTGCGCCAGATCAGTAATGGACAGCAAGCCAAATCGGAAGTGTTTCCTTATCAAATTGCCTTTAATCTGATTCCCCATATTGACATATTTTTGGAGAATGATTACACCAAAGAAGAAATGAAGATGGTTAACGAGACAAAAAAGATGTTTCATGATGACAGCATAGCGATTAGTGCTACTACTGTAAGAGTACCTGTATATCGAAGCCATTCTGAAGCGATCAATATTGAAACCGAGAAACCATTAACACCAGCAGAAGCAAGAGAAGTTTTACGCAAAGCTCCCGGAGTGGTAGTGGTTGACGATCCTACCAATAAACAGTATCCCATGCCTTTATATGCTTCTGACACAGATGAAGTATATGTGGGGAGAATCCGGGAAGATATATCCTGTTCAAATGGTTTAGTATTTTGGGTCGTGGCGGATCAATTGCGTAAAGGTGCTGCAACTAATGCTGTGCAAATAGCGGAGCTTTTAATTAAAGAGAATCTGATAAACAGGCAGAAGGTGAAGTAATGAACATCGTAGTTCAAAAATATGGGGGAACATCTGTTGCCAGCAGTGAGAAACGGAAGCAGGTAGTAAAAAAAATTGCCCTTGCTATAAAAGAAGGATACCAAGTAGTGGTTGTTGTCTCTGCTATGGGTCGTCTGGGAGAGGCATATGCAACCGATACATTGTTGGGTTTGGTCGGTCAGCAGTCCTCCCGGCACATTTCCAATAAAGATTTAGATCTTTTAATGGCATGTGGGGAAATAATCTCCGGAGTGGTAATGGTAAGTGAACTGAAATCTGAAGGATATGAAGCAACTTGTTTAACCGGAGGGCAAG
The DNA here is from genome assembly GCA_050945755.1 of Bacillota bacterium. Taxonomy (GTDB): domain Bacteria; phylum Bacillota; class Dehalobacteriia; order Dehalobacteriales; family Dehalobacteriaceae; genus JAQVXR01. The sequence goes on from JBMNTN010000002.1 coordinate 68,664, forward strand.
CAGGTATTGTGACAGATGATAGTTTTAGCGATGCCCGAATTATTATGGTTAAACCTAGGGAAGTTTTAAAAGAACTGGAAAAAGTACCGATTGTGGTTGTAGCAGGATTCCAAGGAGTAACCCAAGATGGAAGAATAACCACATTAGGCAGAGGAGGTAGTGATACTACAGCGGCAGCTTTAGGAGTAGCTTTAAATGCCGCACGCATCGATATTTTTACTGATGTGGATGGTGTCAAAACAGCAGACCCGCGTATTGTGGAAGAGGCAAAAACATTAGAAAGTATCACATACAATGAAGTCTGCCAATTAGCGCATGAGGGAGCTAAGGTAATTCACCCCCGAGCTGTAGAAATTGCCATGCAGGGAAATATTCCTCTGCGTGTTCTTAGTACGTTTACGGATGGTAACGGTACTTTGGTGACAAATTGTACCGGCCAGGGAGAGCCTGTGACTGATATTAAAAGTGATCGTTTGATTACAGGAATTACCCACAAACCACATGTAACCCAATTAACGGTGCATAAAGACCAAAAAAGCGATGTCGTGCCTATGAAAATTTTTCAATCTTTAGCTGCGGCAAAAATTAGTGTGGACTTTATAACGATTACTGAAGAGAAAGTAATATTTACTGTTAAAGATATTGATAAGGACAATGCTGTTTCCATCATTAAAAATCTAGATTTAGAATTAGATGTAAAACCCGATTGTGCCAAAGTAGCGGCCGTTGGAGCGGGGATGACAGGTGTCCCGGGGGTAATGGCCAAAATTGTTGAAGCATTGACTGAATCGGGAATTAAGATACTTCAATCGGCAGATTCCTATACTAGTATCTGGTGTCTGGTAACCCAAAAGGATATGGAAAAAGCAGTCAGGGCGCTGCATAGAAAATTTCAATTAGGGTGAGGTGAATTGTTCGTGAATTTTGGTTCTGTAATTACTGCGATGGTAACTCCCTTTAAAGATGACGGAAAAGTCAATTACGAAAAAGCGCAGGAACTGGCAGCTTTTCTCATGGAAAATGGTTCGGATAGTATTATTGTGACCGGAACAACAGGAGAGGCTTCTACTTTGAGCTGGCAGGAGAAGGTAGGCTTATATAAAGCGGTAAAAGAAGCTGTGGGCAACAATGGTTTTGTGATTGCCAATACTGGTGATAACGAGACGGCAACCTCCGTTCTTTTAACCAAGGAAGCGGAAAAGATTGGAGTTGACGGGGTGCTGGCTGTTGTCCCTTATTATAATAAACCACCGCAGGAAGGAATGTTTCGTCACTTTAAGGAAATTGCGGAGTGCACTGAACTGCCCGTAATGCTATATAATGTTCCTTCCCGGACCAGCAGTAACTTACTCCCGGAAACGGTGGAACGTTTGGCTCATATTAAGAACATTAATTCTATTAAAGAATCCAGCGGTTCGATGAATCAGGTGTCAGAATTGCGGGAAAGACTCCCGGAATTTACTGTTTATTCGGGGGACGATTCTCTTACTCTTCCCATGCTTTCCTTAGGTTGTTCCGGCGTAGTTAGTGTAGCATCCCACCTGGTTGGAAAGGAAATTAAATCAATGGTGGAAAGATTCCTCTCTAATGATTATCAGGGAGCGTTAGCTATTCATCTGCATTTATTAAAATTGTTCAAAATACTTTTTGTAACCACTAATCCGATTCCGGTAAAAACAGCGCTCAATCAACAAGGTTGGGAACTTGGTGGGTTTCGCCTGCCGTTGGTTAGCCCGTCTCCCCAAGAGGAAAAACTTATCAATAATGTGATGGTTGAATACGGTTTAAAATAATAGATGTGAATAATTGTAAAAAGACCGGGTATACTAGAATAGTATTCTGTCCCTTTAATTGCCTGTTAACTATACTCAATTGGATATACTAATTTTAGATATAAATTTGGTGGCAACACCGCTACATGTTGCCATAATTTTTTTGTAAAGGAGGTGGACAAGTGGCAAATAGAATGGCTAAAGTATCTATTATTCCACTAGGTGGTCTAGGGGAAATTGGGAAAAATATGACTGCCGTCAAATACGGAGAAAGCATTGTCGTAATTGATTCCGGTATGATGTTTCCTGAGGAGGAACTTCTAGGCGTTGATATTGTTATTCCTGATTATACTTACCTTTTGGAAAATAAAAGCCAGGTCAAAGGAATAATCCTCACTCATGGCCACGAAGATCACATTGGGGCGCTTCCCTATGTGTTGAAGGATCTAGATGTACCGGTTTATGGGACCAAACTTACGCTGGGGCTACTGCAGGGCAAATTAAAGGAAAATCACTTAAGCGGTGTCAATTTAAATGTGGTTAAACCGCGGGATGTTCTGAAAATTGATCAGTTTAAAATTGAGTTTATCAGAGTGAGTCATAGTATTGCTGATGCAATTGCTGTCTCAATTGGTACACCTATTGGAAATGTCCTACATACCGGGGATTTTAAAATTGATATGACTCCCATTGATGGGGAAACAATCGATTTTCACAAGTTTACCGCTATAGGTGAACAAGGTGTGCTGGTAATGTTGAGCGATAGCACCAACGTGGAGCGACCAGGCTATACCATGTCGGAAAAAAGTGTTGGGGAAACCTTTGATGAGACTTTTCGTCTGGCAAAAAGCCGGATTATTGTAGCATCCTTTGCTTCAAACGTACATCGGGTACAGCAGGCCATTTGGGCAGCGGCTAAATACAACAGAAAAGTAGCAATTGTTGGTCGAAGCTTGATTAATGTTGTAAATATTGCCTCGGAAATGGGTTATTTGAAAATTCCCAGAAATACCCTAATTGATATTGACGAGGTTAGCCAAGTACCCGGAAATCGGGTGGTGATTATTACCACAGGAAGCCAAGGAGAACCTATGTCTGGTTTAACCAGGATGGCAATGTCCGAACACAAACAAATTCAGATTATCCCTGGGGACACTATTATTATTTCTGCAGTACCGATTCCTGGAAATGAAAAATCAGTGGCGCGTACCATTGACAATTTATTTAAATTAGGTGCGGATGTGATACACGAATCAATTGCGGGAATTCATGTTTCCGGACATGCCAGTCAGGAAGAGCTAAAACTAATGCTAAGTATGGTAAAACCGAAATTTTTTGTTCCGGTGCATGGTGAGTACCGGATGTTATATAAGCATGCCAAATTAGCAGAACAAATGGGTATTCCACCAGAAAATATTTTCGTCGGAGAAAATGGACAGATTTTGGAGTTTACTAGAAGAAAAGGTCAATTAGCAGGCAGAGTACAAGCAGGACGTATTTTAGTAGACGGTCTTGGGGTAGGCGATGTTGGCAGCGTGGTATTGAGAGACCGCAGACAATTGTCCCAGGACGGTATTATGATAGTCGTGATGACGATTAACAGGGATGATTTCCGGCTTGCGGCCGATCCTGAGGTTATTTCCCGAGGGTTTGTTTATGTTAAAGAATCGGAAGAATTGATGGAAGATGCTCGGGAGCGGGTCAAAGAGTTTATTGCAAAATGCGACCAGCAGAAAATGAGAGACTGGTCACTATTAAAGTCCGGTATCCGTGAGGTCTTAAGTCGATTTCTTTATGAGCGAACTAAACGAAGACCGATGATTCTACCTATAATTACTGAAATTTAACCTTTTCTGTTTGTTAATGGGATAAACAGTTATTGGTTTAGTAATTTTTATAAATTTCATAGTCAACTTATTTTTATGAGGAAAAGAAATACACAGTTTTTTCAACTGTGTCAGATTGTCGAGATACCCCTTTTTTAGCATCAATAATTTAGTAGTTAAGACAACCCGTTAAAAATAAAGATGACAAAAATAAAAAATCGCATTTCTCCTAAGCTATCTTAGCCAGGTGATTTGCGA
>JBMNTN010000003.1:0-69888 GCA_050945755.1 Bacillota bacterium
CAAAGACCAGCTCGGTTACTTTATCAAACCTTTCTTGGTTTGTCAACCGCTTTTCTTACCAAATTTTTGTCTCCCGCTCTCTTGAGCGCTTGACCAGTCTACCGACTTTCTGACCATTTGTCAACCATAACATCTTTCGGAAGTATTTTCACTTCCCAGCCGGCGACATTTAATAATATACCACCACCTCAACTCCATTGTCAAGTGTCTCAAGAGAAAAATATCTAGTAAGAAAAAACCTTTTTCAGAAAAAAACTCCCGCCTTTTTCAGCAGGAGTTTTTGTGCTATTTATGAGAAATATCTTACCTTGGGCGCAGAGTAGGAAATATAATGACATCTCTAATAGAAGAGGAATCCGTCAAAAGCATCACCAGTCGATCCACTCCAATACCAAGACCGCCGGTAGGGGGCATGCCGTACTCCAGTGCACGAATGAAATCTTCATCCATCATATGCGCCTCATCATCACCGGCATCTCTTTTTTTAACTTGCTCGCGAAAACGCTCTGCCTGATCAATAGGATCGTTTAATTCTGAAAAGGCGTTAGCCAATTCCCGGCATACAATAAAAGCCTCAAATCGGTATGTAAAGTTTGGATTATCCGTTTTACGTTTAGCCAAAGGCGAAATCTCAATGGGATAATCCATAATAAACGTAGGTTGTACCAAGTGTTCTTCCACTTTTTCTTCGAATACCAGATTAATTATGGATCCTTTGGTCAAGTCTTTTTCAACCGGGATTCCTATTTCTTTTGCGCTATTTCTTGCTTCCTCATCTGATTGAATTGTATTAAAATCAATTCCGGTATACTTCTTTATGGCTTCCACCATGGTAAGTCTTGTCCATGGGGGGGTGAGATCAATCTCCTGTCCCTGGTAATTAATCTTTGTCGTACCTAAGACATCCCGAGCAATAGAAGCAATCATATTTTCCGTAATGTTCATCATATCGTGGTAGTCAGCATATGCTTGATACAATTCCAACATCGTAAATTCCGGATTGTGTTTGATAGAAATACCTTCGTTTCTAAAAACCCGTCCAATTTCATATACTTTCTCCATACCGCCGACAATCAGTCTTTTCAAATGAAGCTCAAGGGCAATGCGCATATAAAGATCAATATTAAGAGCATTATGATGAGTAATAAACGGTCGGGCTGTCGCTCCACCGGCAATAGCATGCATGGTAGGTGTTTCCACTTCAAGAAAACCAAGTCCATCCAGATATTGCCTGATCCCCCGAATAATTTTACTGCGCAGTTCAAAAACCCGCTTGACTTCAGGATTTACGATTAAATCAACATAACGTTGCCGGTATCTAAGTTCCACATCCTTTAATCCATGCCACTTTTCCGGCAGAGGCCTTAAGCTTTTAGTCAAAAAAGTCAATTCTTTAACCGCAACAGAGATTTCGCCCCTTTTAGTTTTAAAAACAGTGCCTTCTGCTCCAATAATATCTCCAATATCAACTTTCTTAAAAAGATCAAACTTTTCCGTGCCAATATCGTCTAGCCGTACATAAATCTGAATCTGTCCTTCCCTGTCTTGCAGATGGGCAAAAAAAACTTTGCCATGACCCCGGATAGACATTATGCGACCAGCTATTACAACTCTCTGATCTACCATACTTTCAAAATTATTTAATATCTGTCGTGATGTAGCGTTACAATTAAACTTGGCACCGAACGGGTCTACACCCATTCCGCTCAATTCATCCATCTTTTCCCGCCGCACCAGCATCTGATCATTTAAATCTAATTCCAAACTCAGTCACTCCTCATAACCAGGCCATTATTTTTTAATTTCTAAAATCTTATACTTAATCGTCCCCATCGGAACAGTTATCTCAATCACCGAATTAATAGCGCTCCCCAAAATAGCTTTCCCAACCGGGGATTCATTGGAAATTTTATTCTTTGCCGGATCTGCCTCTACGGAACCTACAATAGTGTATTCAAATTGACTGCCTGAATCTACATCTTCTAATTTTACCGTGGACCCCACAGACACGGTTTTAACATCCACGTCATTGGTATCAATAACCCTAGCATTTCTTAGTTTCTTTTCTAATGCCAAAATGCTGCCCTCAATAAAAGCCTGTTCATTTTTGGCATCTTCGTATTCAGAATTTTCACTGATATCACCAAATTCGATTGCCTGCTTAATTCGGGCGGCGACTTCTCTCCGTCGCACTGTTTTCAGATGTTCCAGCTCATCCTCCAGTTTTTTCAAACCCTCAATAGTAAGAATAACTTCCTTTTCAGGCATTTATTTCGCTCCCTTTTGCTTTGTTAGCTTTCATAAAATTAATACTATGGTTATGACAAGACCACACAATTTATGCAACGCTTTAACTACTACAACAAGCACTACCCAGGTCGCAAAACCGGACAGTGCTTGTGAATCTTCTGTATACTCCTTCTTCACCGGGTATTATATGCCTGATGCTAAAAAATGTCAAGGAGATTATTTAAATTAAACTACAGTTGATTTTAACAAGCGCAGCATTCTAATGCGCTGGAAAACCTCTTCACTTACCGGTCTTTCAAAGCTACGAAACCCAGCAAGCTTAAAGCCATGTTTTTTCCCTAACTGCCCGATTTCTTCCACCCGCTCTAATGAAAGTTCCCTGCCCAAGGTATAATTTTCCCATCTTCCTTCCAGGGCAAGCAATATTGTTTCTGCCATACAAGCCAACGCCAACTTGGGGGGGTATCCGAAATTAAAATTAAAGTTAACGTCACCGGGTATCTCTATCAGTCCCCCTTCGATGACCAGTACATCATCCCTTAGTTCAGCCACTTTTCGGGAAACATTTCGCGGACGAGCCACGTCACATACGACTGCGCCCGGTTTTAAATCGTTAACATCAATTAAAGTATCCACGGCACTGGAAACAGCAAGAACTATATCCGCCTGAGGCAATAGCCTTTTTAATTCCGTTGATGTCCTAACAGCCAAGCCGGTTTCATAATAAATACGGTTAGCCAGCTTTTCAAGTTTAATTTCATCTCGCGCCACCAGGGTAAGATATTTACACTCTTGGGCAAGCATCCGGGAACAAATATTGCCAATGGATCCAGTCGCTCCAATAACAAGGATTTCCGACTGCCGACTATCTATACCAACCATACTTGCCGCCCTTTTCATTCCCTCCAGGGCGGTAAAAACAGTATAGCTGTTTCCCGTTGTTACAGGTATTTTTAAGTTTTGGGAAACTGTAATCCCTGCATCTCCAACGACTGAAGTCATCGCTCCCAACCCGAGAATTTTCGCTCCAAGTTTTTCTGCCAGCCTTCCGGTTCTAATTATTCTCTTTAACACATAGGATTCGGGCAGTTTCAGCATCTGACTTGCTGTTAATGTACAGGCAACAAACCATCCTTCAGTCCGATTGTATATAGTCTCTATCCCGGTTATTTTAGAGACATGGAGAGGAGGAATATGACATAGTATTTTTTCAATTATTCCTTTAGGAAGACCTTTAGCAAGTTTAAATTTGCGAAAAAAATCGTCTGTCTCAAGCGGGTGAATCATAAAAGCAAAACGGTCCAATGTCTATTCTCTCCTTTTAATTCAATTGTTAAGCATCTTTTCTTAATTTGAGATTTTCTATTCGAGGGATAAAATCAATCCGGTCAAGCAAGGTATTAAAATTATCGGGTGTCAATTCTTCCGGCCTTTTTCCCGCCAATGCAACCAAAACCCCTTCCATTACATTTGTCCCAAAGGATCTGCCGTTCAACTCAGGCGTGGTAGTTACCAGCACAGCTACTCCCCGTCTTTTTAAATCTTCAATATCATTAGGGGTTACTGTATTTGTGATAATTGTTTTTTCCGGAAGTTCAGCAGGCATATGCTTTTTTATAAAGAGAAAATCTCCGGCAATGATCTCCGCCTCCCGGTAATACTTTTCATGCTTGGGGCAATGAACCTCCTGTTTAGGGCCAGTAGGATAAAGCATTTTTATCGGCAGGTTCACGATCAGTGGTGCCACTATTCGAGCCACACGGCTTAGTGTCTTGAATGAATATATGGGGATTGGTACGCCTAAACCAAACATCAAATCCCCAAAAATAACATTTGCGCCCACATTACAAAATGCTTCCGCCATACCAAAACGGTCAACGGCTGAAACCATAAGGACTTTTTTCCCCATGAATGAAAAATTCATCTTTTTTTCTAAGTAGTAAATAACCCTTCTCTCCAAAGTATTCTTGAGACTGCTGCCATCTACTACAGGGGTTAGCCGGGCGCAATTTTTTAGCTTTATCGATTCCCGAAAAGCATACCGTTTACCTCCGGCATAAATATACAGGTCCGTCCCACCCAAACCAATGGCATCCACTTTACCATCAAAAGCGGAGATCATTTCCATTGCTTTCTTGACATCACCGTTAGTTCCTATCCGTTCAATGGAAAACTTTTCTCCAAGGATTTCCGTAACTACCATATGGTCCCTTTTTGCTGACCCCAATGAAACACTAACCACTCGTTTCATTACTTTGCCCCCCTGCAACTTAGTCCTCTTATCATATGGATGATGGATCGTACAATATTTAATTCTACCATCTTATCTTCTTCAATCGGGGATCGACCGATCTCCACTCCGATTACTTCATTATCAAAAATACTTTTAAAAAGTTTTATCCGTGTATTAGATGCTAGGACAATTAAATAATCAAAATTTTTAAGTTTAGTCATTAAGTCGATTACTTTGTTAAATAACTGCAACCCAGTTCCCTCATCAACAAAATCCCAACGTTCCTGCTCTGTAAGAATGAAAAAAAATTCTACCCCTTCCTGTTCCAACATATTTTCTAATTCAGTTTTATTCAGTACAGGAAATCCAACAACAGCAATCCGGGAACCTTTTCTCACTTCCCCCAAGCTTTCTAATCGGGAAACAAAAGCCCGATCCAGAGAAAGCTGTTTGGCCACCTCTCGCTGGGAAATCCCCTTCACCCTTAAATCGAGAATCTTTTCAATTTGTGTTCTTAATTTTTCTTTACTGATTATCTTGTCCCCAATCCGAACAAATTCCATGATTTCCACCCCTTATTATTATGTCCGGTTGGCATTATTTATGTGCACATTCTTGTGCACAGTATTATAATAGCAAAAAAATCCCATCATAGCAAACATTCCGAATCACTTCATTATGCTTTAACAAAAAAAGCACCTTTACGGTGCTCAGACTATTATTTAAGTTTTTACTGATTCATTCTCCAAAATTCTTCGGTACTGGGAAAACAATTCATTAATCTCTCGTTTCTGTGTTAACCGGTTTATTTCCGTTCTGATCCTTGCCGCGTCTCCTAATCCTTTAATATACCAAGCTAAATGTTTTCTCATCTGCCGAACCCCGATAGTCTCCCCTTTTAATTCTACTACTCGGTCCAGGTGTCTTTCAGCCATTGTCAATCTTTCTTCCAGAGTAGGTATTTTCGACACAACACTATTAGTAAGAACTTCTACGGTACGTTTGATTAACCAGGGATTACCCAGCATCCCCCGGGCGATCATTACACCGTCGCAACCGGTTTCAACCATCATCCTTCGGCCATCTTCCGGGCTCCATATGTCCCCATTTCCTATAACAGGTATTGTCACAGACTTTTTCACTTCTGCGATAATGCCCCAATCGGCTTGACCGGTGTAGAATTGGTCTCTGGTTCTTCCGTGAACCGTTATCGCTGCTGCACCTGCCTCTTCGGCCAGCCGGGCAACCTCTACCGCATTTACTGAATTAGCATCCCAGCCTTTACGAATTTTCACAGTAACCGGAATGGGTACTGCCCGAACAACAGCACCCACGATTTCTTGAGCAAGTTCCGGGTTGCGCATCAAGGCGCTACCTTCCCCATTACGAACAATTTTCGGTGCGGGACAGCCCATATTAATATCTATCATATGGGCACCTTTGCTGTAAATTATTTTAGCCGCCTTAGCCATTACATCCGGCTCCGAGCCAAAAAGTTGCACACAAACCGGATATTCTTCTCCTTCAATATCTAATAGTTCCAGGGTGTTTTTGTTAGAATAAATTAGAGCTTTGTCACTCACCATTTCAGTGCAAACCATCGCAGCACCCATAGACTTAAGAATCTCCCGGAAAGCTTTATCGGTAATTCCCGCCATAGGAGCAGTAATTACCGGGGTTTCAAGTTTTATCTTATCAATCTCCACCAAATGTTCACCAAACAATCTAATCTTAGTTATTTTTCATATAGATAATTCTAAGTCCTTTTAACGTCAACCAAGGTTCTACCTTTTGAATTGTTTCAGATTCAGAAGCAATTAGTTCAGCAAGTCCCCCGGTGGCCACAACGAAAGCATCCTCGCCAAGCTCTTTTTTCATCCTTTTGACGATACCGTCTACCTGCCCGACAAAACCATAGATAATCCCCGCCTGTAATCCGTTTACCGTATTTTTTGAAATGATATGATGCGGTTTAATCAGTTCCACCCGGGGAAGTTTAGCTGCTCGAGCAAATAATGCTTCGGTGGAAATGCCGATTCCCGGGGAGATCGCCCCCCCAATATATTCCCCTTGCCGGGATACTACATCAAAGGTGGTTGCTGTGCCAAAATCCACTATCACCAGCGGCGATCCATACATTTCATAAGCTGCCACGGCATTTACTATCCGGTCAGCGCCAACTTCCCGAGGATTATCAAACTTTACCGGCATCCCGGTTTTTATTCCTGGCCCAACTACCAGCGGTTCGATGTTAAAATACTCCCGGGACATTTTTACAAGCGCCGACATCAGGGGTGGAACAACCGAGGCAATAGCAATAGCATTAATATCGGTTAAGCTATGCCCACGATAATCAAAAAGATTCTTCATCAAAATACCATATTCATCAGCCGTTTTCTGCCGGTCTGTAGAAACTCGCCAGTGCTCAATCAATTGATCGCCTTGATAAATTCCAAGGACAATATTCGTATTTCCGGCGTCAATGGCAAGCAGCATAAATGCTTCACCAGCTTTCCTAATTATTTCCGTTAAAAGGACATTATATCTCAGACCACAGTTATTTTATCAAATTGATGCCATAGCGTGCAACATTTACCATCAAGGCATTACCTGTTGAAGCAGCGCCATTGTTATCATCCCTATTGCCAAAGAATATCCCAGGCTTTTTGTTTTCCATGCTACTGCAATCGTAGGAACGGCACAGAGCAAATTTAAATTGTGCACAGACAAAAAAACAGGATGTCCGTTACCGGAAAGAAGCGCGGGAACAACAATGGCAGCCATGGTGGCTACCGGTATATAAGAGAGCCAGTCCTCAACCAACTTAGGCAAAGAGAACCTATTTAAAAGCACGGCAGGAATAAAACGAAATAAAAAGTTTACAATTCCCAGCATAAGAATTACGAATATAATCAACCTGGAATCCATTTTTGTAGTGCCACCCCCACTGTTGCCGCTGCTATCGTTGCTAAAATTACATTCGCTTGGGATACTCCCACGGAAAGCAATAAAACAGACACAATCCCTGCTAATAATCCGACCAGTAATGCCTTCCTGTTTCCTGCAGTCATGAAAAATAAAGCAATAAACATGGCCGGCAGAGCAAAGTTAAGACCCAACAATTCCATGTTAGGAATAAAATTCCCCAGAGCTGTCCCTAACATAGTACTACTGATCCAAACCAGGTGAGAAGTTACATTTAGGGGAAGCCAAAATCTTTTATCTACCGGATGCTCTTGAAAGTGGGCAGAAGCAACAACAAATGTCTCATCTGTGATACCCTGGCACACTAAGGCCGCTGCCCATCGGGGAAGCCTTTTTATATGTTTCGTTAGGGCGGCACTGAACAGCATGTAACGAGAATTCACCAGCATAATGGTAGCGATAATTCCCCAAAAGCCAACATCTCCGATCATAAGCGCAACAGCTATAAACTGTCCGGAGCCGGAAAAAATCAACAAGGACATTAAACCTACTTGCCCAATGGTTAAACCTGCATCCTGAGCAATCACCCCAAATGCCAATCCTAAAGGAAAATACCCCAGCCCGATGGGGGCCGCTTTTTGTATCCCTTGCTTAATTAATGAGTTCATTATCTTGTCTCCCATAGGTTATTCGCTGTTTATTATAACATAAAAATAAAAAGCCCTATCCCCTATTTTATTTTTGTTATCAAATAAAAGCGAAAACCCCAGCCGCTTATAAATCAGTAAACCCAATTCGGATAAACTTTAACCACCGCTTTACGCACTGCGCTGCCAATATAAGCCCCGCATACAATTTTTATCAAGTCAAAAGGAAGAAAAGGTGCCACCCCAATGAAAAAAGCTTCTTTAAAAGAAAGATCCAAAACAAATTTTATTTGAACCCAACCGGTAGCATAAAAAATAATCAAGCCCACAACCATCGATCCAAGGGTTTTCAGATAAGAAAGCTCTTTCGTTTTCTCCACGATTCTTCCGATAATAAATGCAGCGAGAATAAAGCCAAAGATATAACCTCCTTTTGGCCCAAGCAAAACTCCAAGGCCTGCTTCCCCTTGGGCAAAAACAGGTAACCCTACTAATCCCATCAAAGTATAAACCACAATAGCCATTGCTCCGCGTTTGCTTCCCAAAATCACCCCTGTTAAAAAAACGGCTAAAGACTGCAAAGTAACCGGCACGGGGGTAAATGGCAAGGGAACTGCTATTTGAGATAAAATTGCCATTAAGGCAGCAAATAACGCTGCTGTAGTCATGGTCCTAAGTTTCAATTTTGATCATCTCCTAAAATAATATATGTAAACGTCTTCTTTTTTGTAAGTTGACAATACACGCAAAAAAATTAGCTTACCGCAAAGTAACATCTCCGGCGGTAATCTTTTTAATGCTGCCACCGATTTTTCTGACAACAAGCAGTCCGTTTTCATCAATATCTTCAGCAATCCCCTCAACGACTTCCCCCAAGGTGTTCACAGTAACCTTTTGCCCCAGGTTGACGGAATGCCTCTTCCATTCGTTTCTAATTGCGCTAAAACCGTCATTGATCCATTTAAAATAGTATTTTTCCAGTGAATTTAAAACTGCACCTGCGATTTTTGCCCGATTGAACTTTTTTTCTGCTTCCAGTGTTAGCGAAGTTGCAATCTCTCTAATATCCTCCGGAAAAATTTCTTGACTAATATTCAGACCCATACCCACAACCACATAGTGAACTCGATCCATATCCGCTTTCATTTCTGTAAGGATGCCACAAACCTTTTTTCGATTTAACAAAATATCATTAGGCCATTTTATTCCGGGGTTAAGACCGGTTTCCATTATTATTGCCTCGGCTACTGCCGTAGCAGTGATTAATGTTAATTTTGGGGCATCGGCAGGAACAATCTTCGGTCTTAAAATCACCGACATCCAGAGACCGGTTTGAGCAGGAGAATACCACTCTCTCCCTAAGCGCCCCCTACCGGCGGTCTGGCTTTCCGCCAACACTACAGCACCATCCTGCGCCCCGTTTTCCGCCTTCTCTCTGGCCTCCCGGTTAGTAGATGAAACGGAAGGCAAATAAAAGATTTCTCCTCCCAAAATCCGGGTGGATAAAAATTCTCTAACTTCCGCAGGGTAGAGGCAGTCCGGCACTTGGATTAAACGGTAACCGGTTTTTGTCTGAGAATCAATTTTATACCCCTCTGCTTTTAATGTCTTAATATGTTTCCAGACAGCAGTACGGGAAACCCCCAAAAGGCTGCTGATTTCCTCGCCGGAAAGATAACCGCTACTCTGTTTTAATAAACGCAATACTTCGTTTTTCATTTATCGTTAACCTCAAATTTTTGTTTGGTTAACATTATATCACCTGTTTTAAGATTTTCCAAGCAAAAGTTTTCCAAACAAATAAAAAATTCCTAAACCCTAGATAGTGATCTTTACTTTCTCCTAGTTTAGGAATTTTATAAAATACATTTTATGATTAGTTCAAAATTCATCCGCCTAAATCAAGACTTAATTATATTAAAGTAATCTCACCGGACCGGTGCATGCACAGCCCTTCAGGTACTGGAACAAGCGCAGGCAACTTCCGGCATTTTTTTTGGTAGTCTGCGTTTGTACCGAACCAACCTCATCCCGTTAAGGGTCACCAAAACATTCGCCCCCATATCCGCCATGATAGCAACCCACAAAGTCAACCAACCGGGAAATACCGCCAATAATGCTAACAGTTTAATTCCTAATGCAAAACCGATATTTTGTTTAATTACTTTAATAGACTGCCGACTTAATTCAACGGCAAAAGGCAGTTTTCCTAAATCGTCAGCCATCAAGGCAATATCAGCTGCCTCCAAAGCAGCATCTGTTCCGGCAACTCCCATCGCTATGGAAACATCCGCTGCTGCCAATGCAGGGGCATCGTTAATACCATCCCCCACCATCATTACTACCGAACGGCTATTCTTAAGTTTTTGAATTTTCGTCACTTTCTCTTGAGGCAACATACCTGCAAAAACCGTATCCACACCAATTTTCTGGGCAATCGCCCCTGCTGCCGCAGGACTATCTCCGGTAAGCATAACAGTCCGTTTTATGCCCATTTCCTTTAAAGATCTGATTACAGAAAAGGACTCTTTTCTAATCTTATCCGTTAGAACAATCAGCCCAAAAATATCATTATCTTTACCTACTATTACCACCGTATTCCCTTCCTCTTCCTGGCGCATCAGATCATTTTGCACCCGGGTTGGCAGGGATGAGGGAAACATCATTTTGTTGCCCACCTTTACTACATTGCCGTTCACTTCCCCATGGGCTCCTTTACCAGGTAAAGCCAAGAAATTTTGCACCGGTTTGGTTTTTAAATTTCTTCTTTTCACCTCCCGGAGGATAGCATCTCCTAAAGGATGTTCGGAAAAACGTTCAACACTACCGGCCAGCGCCAGAACATTATCTGCATTCCCTTGATAGCTGATAACACGATACACAGATGGGAGACCTTTAGTTAAAGTGCCGGTTTTATCAAAGGCAGCTACATTTACTTCTCCCAACCGTTCGAGATGAATTCCGCCTTTAATCAGTACACCGTTTTTGGCAGCATTTGTAATAGCGGAAACAATCACTACCGGAGTAGTAATTACCAGAGCACAGGGGCAAGCCACCACCAAAAGAGCCAGTCCCCGATATATCCACTCATGCCAAGCCTGACCAAATAAAAGCGGGGGTATCAGAATAATCAGAGCAGCAAGAGCAATCACCACCGGGGTATAATAGTACGCAAACCTATCAATAAATGATTGGACCGTGACCTTCTTATTTTGAGCCTCATCTACCAATTGAATAATCTTTGCTAAGGTAGTTTCATTATTTTCTTTCGTCACCCGAACTTTAATCGCCCCGGCCTGGTTAATAGTCCCGGCAAAAACTTCACTACCGATGCCTTTACTTACCGGCACAGATTCACCGGTAATTGGGGCTTGGTTAACATCAGTATGCCCCTCTAGTACAATACCGTCTATGGGAATCCTTTCACCAGGTTTCACTAATACCTCATCGTTCACCTGAACTTCGTCTACGGGAACTTGCTTTTCACCGGTTTTTTCAATCAGTGTGGCCACCTTTGGGGTCATGTCCATAAGAGTTCTTAAAGAATGCCGGGCCTTATCAGCTGTGTAGGATTCTAAAAGGCCGGAAACAGCAAAAAGAAATGCCACCGTCGCTCCTTCTGTCCATTCTCCAATCAACAAAGCCCCCAGCACCGCTACCGACATCAAAACGCTCATATCAAAATGTAGTTTAAAAACATTAATAAAGCCTTTGCGAAAGGTTTTAAAACCTCCAATCACAATCGCAGCAAGAAAAAAGAGATTTTCCCATGGAAAGCCGGATAGATGAATCACCCACCCTACCAAAAGAGCTGCCCCAGAGGCAAAAGCCGCTATCCATTCAACCCTGCTGCCGGAATCATGCTTAATGCTCTCATTTGTTCCTTCAGGAAACACTTCAATATTTTCAAAACTCCCCGCCTCTCGCAGCGCCTGGATTCCTACATTTCCTACAACCTTAAGCTTTGCTGAAGAAAAATACACCTGAGCATTTACCACTCCGGGTATTTTTTTTACCAAGTTTTCAAATTTTTTGGCACAGTCGGCACAGTCCAAATTATGCAAACGATAAACAGTTTCCCGGGGACGCGTCAAGACACCGGCATCCTCGGCTGCCCAAGGAGCTGGGCCGGTTTTTAAAGAGGTTTTTTTCAGTCTTTTGCTATCTGCCATGATGCTTACCCTCCTGTAAATGTTCAAATGCTTGATTAATCAATGACAAAACATGCTCGTCGTCTAAAGAATAATAAACCATCTTACCTCGTTTTTCATATTTGGCAAGACCCATTTGCCGAAGCAGTCTTAGATGATGGGATGCATTGGCCACGGAAGTGTCGATAATATTAGCTACATCACATACACAGAGCTCACCTTCAGTTGCTAAGGCATAGGCAATTTTGACCCGCGTGTCATCTGCCAATGCTTTAAAAATATCTGCTAAGCCCATTGTATTTTTTATTTTTTTCTTTACCCGATTAACTTTTTCAATATCAAAACAGAAAATTTCACAAACATCCCGTTCTGTCATCATTATCCTCCAAATTTAAACATTCAAATAACTGTTTTAATATTATTATATGATTACCCTTAATCACGGTCAATCATTTTTTGTCGACCACATAAAAAAACCTGGAAAGCTCTCCAGGTCATGTTTTCTTTATTCCCAACTATGTCTCAAAGGAATCCCCGCCATTATACCGGTGATTTCCCCTTCGGCTAAAGCCAGCTTACCATTGACAAAAACATATTTCATCCCATTGGACAAAAGATTTGGATTGGTCCGGCTAGCGTTTTCCATCACCCCGTCGAGATTAAAAACAGCAAGGTCCGCTTTTTTGCCGACAGCGATCATTCCCCTATCGTCTAAGTTCAGTCGTTTGGCCGGCATTAGAGTCATTTTGTGCACAGCCTGCTCCAGGCTTAAAACCTTTTGATCTCTGACATAGAGAGACAATATCCTACTATAGTTGGCATAGGCTCGCGGATGGCTGGCAACTCCCCGCGTCGTAAGGCCGGAATCAGATCCGATCATAATTAATGGATGTCCTAGGGCAAGAAGCATATCCTCCTCATTCATAGATTCCTTCACCTTGTCCCGGGCTTGATCATTACTGGAGTAAGTATATCCGTATACGTCTCCGGTTATATCCAGGCCTTGGCTACGGGCTTGTTCCACCAGTTGAAGCACTTGAGGCATTTTACCCCAGTTCTTATTCCCTGCTATTTTGACATGAGAATACTGGACAGGTACACCTGCCTTAAATCCAATAGAAATGGCTTCTTTAACTGCCGAAATAACCCGGTTTCCCTCATCCCTAATATGTGTGGCATAATAACCATTAAAGTCTTTTACAACCTGACAGAGTTCCACCAGTTCTTGCCCGGTCGCAAGGGACTGGGGGTAATAACTTAAGCCCACCGACAATCCGAAAGCCCCTTCCCTCATTCCTCTGGCCAGAATTTCCTTCATTTGATTAATTTCATTCCCGCCGACGTTACCAGGCTCTTTATCAATAACCGCCCGGCGCAAACTCTTATAGCCAACCAAGGTCCCTACATTTATCGGACATGATTGAAGGGAATCAAGATATTTCCCGATAGAGGTCGGGGCAGTTCCACAGTTTCCTGTGATATGAGTCGTCACCCCTTGTTCCAAAACCATCTCTCCCATACCGCCCGCTGCCCAGTAGTCTTCCGTATGGGTATGAATATCAATGAATCCTGGGGAAATAACCAGCCCAGCAGCATTAATATACTTAGCACCGGGAGTTACCATAAACTCTCCTACCGCAACGATTGTATCCCCCTTGATACCCACATTGCCGGTATATGGGAAAGAGCCTGTTCCATCAACAATCAACCCATCAGTCAAAACATAGTCACAGTCGATATTAGGAACAACCGGCTCTGCAAGAACGGATTCTGCCATTTCTTCTTCAGACTGTGAGGAGTATACATAGCCATAAACATAATCCCAATTTAAAAAACTGATTAAAGCTAACATTAAAAGCAGTCCGGCTAAAACCATTTTCCATGTTAACAGCTTCATATCTTTTCCCCAACTTTAGTTAATAATCACCAATTCGCTTTGACACTTAAGTAATCCTTTTAAAAAGCGTTATGAAAAGCACAAAAAAACGGGCCATGGCCCAATATCTTTAGGGGTCCTCATCCCACTCTTCTTCAGTGCCCCAGGTATTTATTACTTTCCACATCTCGATTATTATCATTAAGGAAACAGTCCCCAGGCCAATCCAAACTACAGCATGCAGAATTGGAGAGGGCATAAAAAAACATATCGCCGACAATCCCAAAAAAGCACCACAGACAAGTTTGAAAAACCGTCGTTGCATGTCCCCGGGCACCTCCCGTTTTTTGCTGTATTTTATACTTATGTATGCCTGAAAGCATGAATAAAAGAACAAAGAGAAGCCAAATTCTCTTTGCCTTCTCTTAATTAATAGTTCCGACAGCATTTTCCCCATCCCTGCGGTTTTAAAGATCTATCTATTTAACAGTCTTCTCTTTTTCAAAATCAGCTATTTCAGTGATACTATTTGTTGCTGAATCTATGAAAACCACCTTGGGTTTATTTTCTCGCGCTTCTCTGTCATCCATCAGCCCGTAGGCTATGATGATGACAATGTCTCCCGGCTGGACCATCCTGGCAGCTGCTCCATTTAAACAGATTTGACCGGACCCGGGTTCCCCGGAAATAACATAGGTCTCAAGACGAGCCCCATTATTATTATTGACAACTGTTACTTTTTCATTTGGTAAGATATCTGCCGCTTCCATCAGTTTACTGTCAATGGTAATGCTCCCGATATAATTTAAATTAGCTTCAGTTACCCTTGCTCGGTGAATTTTAGATTTCATCATAATCCGAAACATTTGCTACACCTCCAGGATGATATTATCGATCAATCTGGTCCTTCCAAACCTAACAGCCAATGCAATAAGAATTTCTCCGGAAAGTTCTTCTACCGGCTGGACAGTTTTCCCGTCAACAATTTCTATATAATCAATGTCGGCCAGCGGTGCCTTGGAAATTAACTCTTTTAACTTTTCTTTAATTGTTGCCGCATCTCTTTCTCCTTGCGCCACCATGGATTTGGCAGCCTTCAGACTAGCAAAAAGCACCAGAGCTTGCCGCCGTTCCTCCGAATTTAGATAAACATTACGGGAGCTCATGGCGAGCCCATCATCTTCCCTGACAATGGGCACCCGGACAATTTTCAGAGGCATATTTAAATCTTCTACCATCCGTTCGATGACAATTACCTGCTGAGCATCCTTCTGCCCGAAATAGGCAAAATCCGGCTGGGTAATGTTAAAAAGTTTTGCTACCACAGTGGCGACCCCACGAAAATGTCCCGGTCGGGAAGCCCCGCAGAGTCTCTCCGTTAAAGATTCTATCTGAATAAATGTGTGATAGCCCTGAGGATACATGTCCGAAACCCGCGGCGCAAAAATCACATCCACTCCAACTTCTTTTGCTAAACCAACATCTCTCGTCAGATCCCAGGGATATTCTTCATAGTCCTCTCCCAGCCCAAACTGAATCGGGTTGACAAAGATACTGGCAACAACGACATCACATTCCCTTTTTGCTTCTTTCATTAGCGTTAAATGGCCTTTATGCAAATACCCCATCGTGGGTATCAGCCCCACTTTCTTTCCTTGTCTTTTCACGCTGAGAGCGTATTGCTGCATCTGAGCCGGACTATTAATGATTTCCATCAGTTATCCCCCCAATAAAAAAACCTTCCCCAAAAGGAAGGCATCATAAACACCCGCATCATGTTCCTCCCGTCCCGGTCTTCATTGATCCAAGCGGTAAATTGTTAAAATAAATAAAGCATTATTCTCAAAGTATGTTTCCTTATCGGATGACATCTTTGCAAAACCATTTTACCACCGGTCGGGAGTTTTTACAAGAAAAACACTATCAGAATTTTCCAGACCATTTAATAGATCTTTTACCAATCCTAAAGAAGGAACAGACACAGTATTATCAATTTCATTTAAGGGAACCAAAACAAACCCTCTTTTATGCATCTCCGGGTGAGGAACAGTTAAACGGGGTAACAAAATAGTCTCCTGATTATAAAGCAGGATATCAATATCAATCGACCTAGGCCCCCAGTGAATTAATCTTTTCCTTCCCAAAGCAGTTTCTACTCCCTGAGTCTTGTCCAAAAGCTCCAGAGGAGAAAGAGATGTATCTACTTTTAAAACGGCATTTAAAAACCAGTCTTGATCCAGATAACCCACCGGATCTGTCTGATAGAGAGAAGATTTTGCCCTGATCCGTATTCCGGGAATTTTGCCAATCAGATAAACGGCCTTTTGCAAGTTATCTTCTTTGTCCCCCAGATTACTGCCCAAGCTTAAGTAGACCAAGTTTGAACTCATCGTTTTTCACCCGCATAATTTCTACCCTGGCTTCCAGGGTGCCCCCCGGCACAGGGGCTTCCGGTTTATCAATTATTACCTTAACTTTGGGTATTTCATAAAGGCGTAAAAGGGCAACGGCTATCTCTTGGCCTAAAGCCTCAATTAAGTTGAAACTTTTTCCTTCGACGATTTCTTTTATCTCCCGGTAAATTTGTGCATAATTAATTGTATCCTCTAAATTGTCGGTAAGGCCGGCCTGAGTTAAATCAGTAAAGATCTCTACGCTGACAATAAACGGCTGTCCCACCGCTTTCTCTGCCGGCAGCACACCATGATAACCATAAAATTTCATATCCCGCAGCACAATCTTATCCAATTCCATTTACCTCCTGACCATAGCATCGGTCATTTTTACCACTCTCATCATTTCCTTGACATTGTGCACCCGCACAATGTCAACGCCTTTGGCAATGCCCAAAGCAATAGTCGCCGCTGTTCCTTCTTCCCGTTCCGTGGCCGGAAGGTTCAGGGTTTGACCAATCATCGACTTACGGGATGTTCCCAAAAGAACAGGCTTTCCTAAAGATTTTAATTCATCCAAACGCTTCATTACCTCAAGATTTTGGTCCAAATCCTTACCAAAACCAATTCCCGGGTCAACAATGATTTTTTCAGTCGCCACCCCAGCAGATTCTGCAATCTGAATGCTCTTTCGCAAAAATAAAATCAGTTCCCCCATTAAATCATGGTATTCCGTCCCATTTTGGTTATGCATTAATATTACCGGACAGTCATACTCTGCGGCAACTTTGGCAAGTTCCGGCTCCCGCTGAAAACCCCAAATATCATTAATAATTGCCGCTCCTGCCTCCAAAGCCCGCCTTCCTACTTCCGCCTTGTAGGTATCAACAGAGATTGGTACATTAATTTGCGGCACCAGCTTTTTGAGCACCGGAATAATCCGTCTGAGTTCTTCCTCTGCCGCTACCTGGGTAAATCCGGGACGAGTAGATTCACCGCCAATATCAATAATATCTGCGCCTTCCTCCACCAAACGCCTAGCATGTTCTACTGCCTTGTCTACCTGGTTATACTTACCCCCGTCAGAAAAGGAGTCAGGCGTAACATTGACAATTCCCATCACATAAGTCCGTTCCCCCAAGTTTAAGGGACCGTTCACACAGTCTATCTTTTGCTTTTGATCTTTGGTAAGATTTGATATTAGGCTTTCCAATTCATTAGCAAGCCGGGCAAGTTGAAAAGGCTGACCTTTCAGCTTAGCAATTAGCTTTCGGTATTGATATATAGTCCCCATTAAAAGTACAGATGTTTTGTCTACTTTGTGGGTAATCGTTTCCCGGTGCACAGCTGCTTCCCCACCTTTAGAAAGCATCTCCTGCTTTAATATGGCAGCGGCCGGGAGGGATAAATTATCCAATTTTACCGTGATAAAAAGAGCTTTCGGCTGCATATATTTCTGCCCGCCCTCATCCGCTCCAATTTCCTTTAGATACTGTTTGGCTCTTGGCAAACTATCTATCTTGACAAGCCTTGGATTAAAACCCATTCCAATTACCTCTCTATAACAAAATTGAAAATGTCTTAAAAAACAAGTTAATAAACCAGGCCATCCTTGGCCTCCATCTCCGATAATTTATAACATTTATCTCTGACTTTGCACTGAATACAGTTTCGAGAAAGTTTATCCGCTCTGTAAAGAAGCTTTCCTAAGCCAAAGGTGTGCGGATCCCGGTGCTTCCGAATTGCTTCTAAAATAAATTCGATCTCCTTTTCGTTAAAACCTGCCTCTTTAAGAATCGGCCCTGCCAAAACCGCGCTTTCCTGTGCATGATCCAATGCTTTATTTTGATACTGAATCCATCTGCCAACATCATGAAGCAGCCCGGTTGCATAAATAATTTCTTTTGCCTGATTAAAATTCAGCTCTTCTAATCCGGAAAAATTTTTCTTGCTCTCTAAATATAAAATATAGTATATCCTGGCAACATCTATGGCATGCTCCATTTGGTGACAACAAAACTCCCGATGCACTTCCAGTTCTTTATTCAATGTTATATATCTTGCAAAATCGGGATGGGACATTATTGCCCGAACACGTTCCATGTTGCTTCCCCCCTCTTTGCCCAATTAATTATATTATAACATCCCCTGTTTAGTAAACGCTAAATGAAACAACTACCCTAGAAAGAACATATTATCAACTCCACCAAAATAATAAAAAAGGGAAGCCCTTTATTGAACTTCCCGAGAATTTTACGAACTATCGCTTCTTTATTTATGTTTTCTGATTTACACCTGTCTTTAAATAATACTTTGAAACACATTTCCTCTTGACAGCCAGCCGTTTTAATTAAACCGTTCCGTCATAATTTTATCCTAAGTCCGTAAAAAGGATCGCACTTTAGACAGAGGAAACATTATATATCCAGTTTCATATCTCCAAATTTGATCCAGCCTTTCTTCCGCATAAACTCTGAAAAAATTAGCGTTAAGACTGCCGGTAAAATAAAGTGCAATACTGCCATTTTAATCATTACGGCGGTGGTAAAACCCATCGCTTCCAGAGTACCAAACTGTCCGACCAAACCGGATGTCCCCATTCCGGCTCCTTCCGGAACATTTGTCATTTTCATAATCGTTGTAGCCAGCGGACCCGTAATCGCACTCGCTAATGTAGGCGGTATCCAGATTAGTGGATTCTTGACAATATTGGGCACCTGGAGCATTGAAGTCCCCAAGCCCTGGGAAACTAAACCTCCCCAACCGTTTTCCCGAAAACTTGCTACGGCAAAACCAATCATTTGAGCACAACATCCAACTGTCGCTGCTCCTGCGGCCAGCCCCCCGAGTTTTAACATGATCGCTAATGCCGCACTGGAAATGGGCAGTGTCAGCACCATCCCCATAATAACCGATACCAAAATACCCATAGGAATTGGTTGCCTTTCCGTAGCCCACATGATTAATTCACCTAACGAGGTCATCAGACGATCAATATAAGGTCCAATTAAGTAACCCGCTGCAAC
This sequence comes from Bacillota bacterium, assembly GCA_050945755.1. GTDB lineage: Bacteria > Bacillota > Dehalobacteriia > Dehalobacteriales > Dehalobacteriaceae > JAQVXR01. Next base: position 19,502 of record JBMNTN010000003.1, read on the forward strand.
CCCGGCAATAATCGTCACCGCAGGCGTGATAATAATATCAACTTTAGTTTCCTTAGATACGAGCTTCCCAAATTCTGCTCCAAGCACAGCAGCGATAAAAGCCCCGGCAGGTCCGCCCAATGTTGCCCCGGCCATCCCGGTTACAGTAGAAGAAAAAAGCACCAGGGGAGGAGCTTTTAAACCAAAGGCTACAGCAACACCGATAGCGGGTCCCATCATTCCCATAGCCTCTTTACCAAAACCAACTAAAAAATCTAGTCCTGTTCTTTCCCCTATTACTTTTAAAATTAATCCCACAATTAAAGAACAAAATAAACCCAATGCCATGGCCCCTAGGGCATCAATAAAATACCTTTGAACGGAAAATTCAATATTTTTTTTGTGCAAAAACTCCTTCATTGTCCCTCCCCCAATCTCTATCCTATCCGTTTTTTTTCATGATTTATTTATAGCGGTTTTTAAATAAATCCCGCTATGGTGGGTAACATCATTATTTAACCCGCCTTAGCCCTCGGTAAAGACAGGTGTCTTGTCACCCCTCGGAAAAAAATATGGGTTCACCCATACGTTTGAATTATAAACCTGTATTTTCGGCATGTCAATTATTTTGAATCTATAACCGCTACTTTTCCAACAATATTCCTTCCAATGCCAAATCCCGCTCAATATTCAAAAATACTTCGTCAGATGGAACTTCCACACGATGAAGGTGGATACCGGATGTTAAAGCTGATAAAGGCTGCGCCCTGGTTTTTTGAAGATTAACAACAAAATTCCGTACATCACGGCGCGAAGCCAGCATGAGCATTCCTTTTAACTCACCATACAAGGGATGTTCTACGGAAACATCAATTACCTTCCCCCCGTTATCCACGAAAATATTTAATTCCTTTTCCAAATCATCCCATCCGTGTTTACAGGCAATAGTTTTAATTAACTTTCCTCCTGTTAATGTTTGGACTAAGATATATCCTTGGGGAGTTGCCACAATATCCTGCCCTGAAGCCCGTATTAAGGCAATATCTTGGACAATAACCTGGCGGCTGACGTTAAAACTTTTGGCCAATTCGCCGCCGGTTATCGGGACAGAAGCATCTAAAAGAATTTCTAAAATCCTATTTCGCCTGTTAGCTCCGTCCAATTTTTACCACCTAACCTTTTTTGCTCATACTTTTTGCCATAAACTTGTCCACCTGAACAACAAACCGCTCGTGCTCACCTTCCCCAATCTTCTCCACCTCGTCAAAAGCCTCTACTTTAAAAACCAGCCTCCTGCTATCAATCTGTACCAACTCTGCCCTGGCTTTAACAGTCATCCCAATGGGCGTCGCTGCCAAATGCTTAACCCGTAATTCAATTCCTACGGTAGTGAATCCTGACGGCAACAATGTATCTACTGCGCTTAAGGCTGCATTTTCAATTAAACCAATCATGGCCGGAGTAGCATAAACATCAATACTGCCACTACCGTATTTTTTTGCGGTGTTATCCAATGTTACCGTATCCTGAACTTCTCCAATCAGACCAACTTTTAAATTTAAATCCACTATTTAATTCCCTCCTTTTAGTCTTATTTTATATCATATGTTAATTAATGGTATTATGCAAGAGGGTGGAAACAGTCTCAAAACAAATTTGTCCGGTTTGCTGTTTCGCACTAGGAATAGGATTGGGGCTTGCTTGAACGTATCGAATTTGCGCCAATCCCCCTCCCCCAAGCCCTTGTCTTAGGGCACAAAACTTAAATACCTTTCCAGATAGTCTGAAACCGCCTTTCGGCGGTTTCATTCGTAAACCCAAGTATCAATTGTTTTTTCATATTTAAGAACTTCGTGAGGTTGAAAATAAATAGCTATTTCCCGCCGAGCACTTTCCGGTGAATCGGCCCCATGGATAATATTTCGACCAATGTCCAGCCCGAAAGCGCCTCGAATTGAACCAGGATCAGCTTCCGCAGGATTGGTTACACCTAGTAGCTTTCTGGCTACGGCTACAGCATTATTTCCTTCCCATACCATTACTACAACCGGACCGGAAGTTATATATGCGATCAAACCCTCATAAAACTTCTTGCCAACATGCTCCTTGTAGTGCTCTTCAGCTGTTGCCCGGTCTATTTTAATAAATTTCATTCCCGCCAATTTTAAGCCTTTTTGTTCAAACCGTCTGATGATCTCACCGATAAAATTACGTTGTACCCCGTCGGGTTTGATCATAACAAAGGTTTGTTCCACTTAATTCCCTCCTGATTCCAAAACAAAACTTTACTACCGGATCAATTTCGGGCCTTTCCCCCTGCACAAAAGCAGGCTGTTCTTCAATTACTGAATTAGGTCTGTCATGCTGTTTATCATTATCCATACCTTCCATTAACTCGAAAAACTCTTCCGCTTCTAAGGTCTCTTTTTCCATTAAAGTTTTTGCCACCAAATGCAGCCGATCCATGTTATTTTCCAAAAGTTCTTTAGCCTTATTATACGCCTCATCGATCATCCTGCGGGCTTCTTTATCTATGGAATACGCTATGGCTTCCGAGTAGTTTCGATCCTGAGAAATATCGCGTCCTAGAAACACCTGTTCTTGTCTTCGTCCAAAAGTAAGCGGCCCTAACTCCTCAGACATCCCATACTGAGTAATCATTCTTCTGACAAGTTCTGTCGCCCGTTCTAAATCATTCTGTGCTCCCGTACTAATTTCTTTTAAAACCAATGATTCTGCCATTCGGCCGCCTAAAAGCATGACAATTTGATCCAGCATTTGCGACCTAGTAACATAGTTCCTGTCTTCTTTTGGTAGAAGCAGAGTATACCCCCCCGCTCTTCCCCGGGGGATAATAGAAACCTTGTGTAAAGGATCGGTATTTGGCAAGAGGTAAGCAATAACTGCATGCCCACCTTCGTGATAAGCCACCAGTTTTCGTTCATAATCACTGATTACGCGTGACTTTTTCTCCGGACCGGCAATAACACGTTCCACTGCATCTTCCATTTCTTCCATATTAATTTCCCTTTTGTTACGACGTGCTGCCAGAAGGGCCGCCTCATTCACTAAATTAGCCAAATCGGCACCGGTAAAGCCCGGGGTCCGACGTGCCAGCACCTCCACATCAACGTCATCGCCGAGAGGCTTACCCTTAATATGAACTTTAAGTATATCCTTCCGCCCTAAAATATCCGGAACATTAACCGTTATCTGACGGTCAAACCGTCCTGGCCGAAGCAGCGCCGGGTCCAAAATATCAGGACGGTTGGTTGCTGCCACCACAATGATCCCTTCATTAGTGGCAAAACCGTCCATTTCCACAAGTAACTGGTTTAAAGTCTGTTCCCTTTCGTCATGACCACCGCCGAGTCCGGCACCTCTCTGACGGCCAACGGCATCAATTTCATCAATAAAAACAATACATGGAGCATTCTTTTTTGCTTGGTCAAAAAGGTCTCTTACCCGCGAGGCACCTACTCCGACAAACATTTCCACAAAATCGGAGCCACTAATGCTGAAAAATGGGACTCCCGCTTCACCGGCTACCGCTCTTGCCAAAAGAGTTTTCCCTGTCCCCGGCGGTCCAAAAAGCAACACTCCCTTGGGAATTTTTGCACCTAACTGGCTAAACTTTCGAGGTTGCTTTAAAAACTCCACTACTTCCTGCAGCTCTTCTTTTACTTCCTCCACACCGGCCACATCGGCAAAGGTAACTTTCTTCTTTTCATCAGTATGCAATTTTGCCCGGCTCTTACCGAACTGCATAACTCTACTTCCCCCACCTTGGGTTTGTTGCATCATAAAAAAGAACAGTCCTACAATTAAGAGCACCGGAAGCAACGTGGAAAGAAGCCCCGCCCACCAAGGCGGACCCGGTTGTTCATCAAAATCCACAGCTACGCCTTTTCCCTCAAGGAAGCTAAGCAAATCCGGGCTAGGCGGTATCTTAGCGGTAAACTTTTCGCCGTTTTTAAACTCTCCATCTACAAGGTACCGCGTATCGGATGCAGAAATCGTCGCTTTTTTTACTTGCCCGCTCTCAACCTGCTGAACAAACTCACTGTAATTGAGTTCCTGCACTTGGTTTTCCGTCGGAGCAGCAGTCCACTCGTAAAGAGAGACTGCAATAAGTACAATGAGTATGTAAATAGCAAGGTTTTTAAATATTCGGTTCAACCGTTACACTCCCTCTCGAAAACAATCACAATGTTAATCCAATAATTGGAGATATGTCTAGTATTCATCAATTGTATCATAGTTAAATTCTATTTTCAAACTTTACCCATTATACTTGGTCCATGTTTTTTACCTTAATAACTACTGCTCTTTTGTCGTCTTTAGTTACTAAAAAATGCCGAGAAAGGCGTTGACCAACCACCCAGACAATCTGCTCCCCGGAAACCAACAAAGGAATGCGGTCCCGCTCCTCACGTGGTACTTTTTCATCGATAAAAAAATCCTTCAGCTTTTTAGTCCCTTGAAGACCTTTCGGTTGGAATCGGTCTCCCTTCCGGCGGGTTCGAATAAACAATGAATTTTTCAAAATAGCAATATTAAATACAGCTGAATGTTTCGTCTGAATAAATCTCTCATCCGGCCAATTCCTAATTTCAGCCTGGACTATCAAACCAATTGCAGGAATTTGAACTTGCCCCGGAATCTTCAATTTAACCGGTTCTATTTCTGTTACCCTGTTGCCAGAAGAAAAAAAGCTGAATATAAGTCGGTCATAATCCCGCCGAGCATATATTCGGCCAGGAAGGGAAATCTCTTTTCCTGTTGTAAGGTTTAAAACTTTTCCCGTCTGATGGTAACTCAATCCCCCCTGTTGCCCGCTTATCTCCTCAAATGCTCGGCGCACAACGCGACGTTGAAGTGCTGGGTGTAAAAGCTTTAGTTTCTGAAAATTAATGCTTTTCTCCTTGCCAAATCCTAGATCTTTCAAATATTCGCAGGTCAAATTTTCCAAATATTCATTATCTGCCCGGCAAATATCTGCCGTCCTGGCAAGAGCTTCAACCACTCGCGGATTATACTCTTTTAGCTGTGGGACAAGACAGAGCCTGATTTTATTGCGCAAATAATTGGTTTCCTTATTACTTGAATCTATTCTATATTCTAATTGATTAATCCCACAGTAAGATATAATATCATCTTTTGTTACTTCCAAAAGGGGTCGGCATAACCCCCCTTCTTTGGGAGAAATAGCAGCCACCCCTTCTAAGCCGGTACCCCTAATAAGATGAAGAAGAATTGTCTCTGCCTGATCATCCGCATGATGAGCAGTTAAAATGCCATTTGCCCCAATATCCCGAGCCAACCCTCGCAAAAATCGATAGCGTATATCCCGCGCTGCCTCTTCAGGTGAGTACCGGGTTTGACGAATATAGGCAGGCACATCTCGTTTCTCAACTGTACAGGGTAATCCCCAGGAACTTGCCAATTGCTGGACAAAATCTGCTTCTTCATCCGACTGTGCCCCTCGGAACATATGGTTCAAGTGGGCAACACGAATGTCAACTCCCCAACCTGCTGTCAATCTTAAAATTACATGTAACATTGCTACAGAATCAGGCCCTCCGGAAACAGCCGCAACTATCACGTCTCCCGGCAAAATCAATTGATACTTTTTAATTGTTTTAAGAACCTGTCTTTCAAAATATTTCATTCTCACTACCCATCAGGAAAAATTATAAATCTTTCTTTCTAAAATACTCTTTTCTATAATAAAAGCACGGTATTTATACCGTGCTTTTTCTTCATCATTTCTTTAATTTCCTCTTTTATTCTTGCCCAAATTTATTTTTTATAATCCTTTTGTTCTTCAACTAATGCTACCAAAACAGTAATATCATCTCGAGGTTTTCCACCAGACATGCGCAGAGCATTTCTCAACAAAAACTCTGCTAATTTTTGTGGATTGTTTTCACTACTTTCTTTTAAAGCCGCAACAACCCATTTTTCAGTTTCCTCCTGTCCGCCGCCACATTCCAATAGCCCATCAGTTGCCATAACAATAATATCCCCAATTTCAACCTGTTCCGGTATTGTTTCTACTTCTACATTATGTAAAATTCCAATAGGTAAGCAGGAAGATCTCACAACCGAAACCCCATCCCTTTTTTTAATATAGCTGGGGGAACCGCCGATTTTTACGAAATCCGTCTCTCCATTATAAAGGTTGGTGATACAAAGATCCAAAGTAGCAAAGCTTTCTTCCTGGGAACGCAACATTAACACCGAATTAATGGTATTAATCGCTACTTGCTGATTAAAGCCGGTTTCCAATAATTGCTCAAGCAGAGCAAGAGTCGTGCTGGATTCCATAGCTGCTTTGCTTCCCGTTCCCATACCGTCACTCATCATGAGGATTTGTTTACCGTCCTGAAGAAGGATCGTGCCACTACAGTCCCCACAAATATTCCCTTCTTCTTTAGCAATTTGGGCCCGGCCTACGGTTAACTTTCTTGCCCCATAAGCAAGCATTCTAAACCAACATGTCTTAACCCCGGTTTCCACGGAGCAATTGGATTGGTAGACCTTAAAGGGCATTCCTGTCAGTCGGGAAACAACCGGTGCAAGAATACGATGACAATCGTCCACTCCGGGACAGGACTGTAATTCCAATGTTAGGTCAATGCACTTTTCTGTCATACAGGTGACATTAGCCCGGCAAATCGGAAAGCCTTTCCTCACCAGCTGTTTCACCAAGTCATGTTCCAGAAGCTCCCTGGGCCGATTATAGTTTTTAATCTCTTCCACCAATTTATTCATAATCTGGGCTGATCCGTTAAGCTGGTTCGCTACTAAAGACCTGGTACTGACCATCTGACGCTGCCAAAAAGTATTCTTCTTATATAATTCATAAAGGCAGTTGACAGTGGCTAACATCTCTTTAGCATGAGAACATCTTTTCCGCAGGGACTGAGGCATATCTTTTAAAGAAGCCGCCCCGTTTGTTTCAATAATTGAAAATAAAGACATAATTGAGCGATAGGTTTGATAAAAGTCTTTTTCCCAGCACATTTTTTGCAAAGTACATTCCATGCAGATACGTCCGGAAATGTGGTTTAAAATTGAATGAATATTTTGTTCCTCTGCCGCCTGTACTTCGCCGGAAATCTGATCCAGCGTACATGCTAATTCGTCAAATACTTTCCCCATATGATCCAACCGTTGCACCGCTATCCGTCCAACAAAATCCTCCCGTCTGCTTGGAGATGTCCTCTCCAAATTAAAACTGAAGAGTTTTCCTGCTTTCACCAACCAGCGTTCAGGAATAACAAACAAAAGAACTGCTGCGCAAGCCGATGCTGCCAATGAAGCAATGATTAAAGAGGTATTAAGAAGGTATAAAGCAAGAAGTAAGTTTCCCAGGAAAAAGCCCATAACAACTCCCAACCGGCCAAAACCGCTAAAGGCTCCGGCAAGGAGACCGGAAAAAGCATACATACCGATTATTGAAGGCAATACCATTTCTGAGAGACTTGGCACAATGCCCACAAGGGCACCTACACCTGCCCCAACTCCTCCGCCGCCTAAAAAGGCAGCAACCATGATTAAAAACCTGCTGATAATACTCCGAAATTCCACATCACCTATGCCCCAGATTCCCAACCCCATGATCAACCCTAATAATCCAACAAAAACACAGACCGTCTCATCAGGCGTCAGCTGACCTAAATTGAAAGAATCCGAAGAGTTCTTAATCACCCCAAGAGCTACAAGAAAAACCAATGAAAGACCGGCTGCAAACAGACTTTCAAAAATGGTCACCATGACCAAGTAATCGGAAGCATGTCCAAGTATCAGTGTTATTCCCTTTGCGACTACCGTTGCAGTCAATACAAGAGCTGGGACAACAACCCACTGCCTGTCCGGGTCAATGGAATAAAAGAGAAAAACAATCACGAGAATAACTATGACACCGGCATTGCACAGAAACTGCTGACCGGAGACAATTGTCAGGAGCCCGGCAATCACTGGGACAGCCTGAATCAACACTTGTTTTCGATCCAAGCACATTAAAGCAGCAAAATAAGCCGGTCCAAAAGGAAGTAAACTTCCCAGGACTTCTGCCCGGCTCAACAAAAACCCAATTATCGCAAAGAATAGCGTTTCTCTCGAAAGAACGGGTATCCCGGCCAAGGAAATACACGGCAGTTTTATTTTCTTCTTTCTTTTTTGCGCACCTGCTGTGTTATCAGTCTCTCCCCGTTGAAAAACATAAACCTGCGGATTTCCTGACACCACCACACCCCCTAATGTTTTGTTTTATTATAGCTTAGGGGGTTTCAAAAACATGTCAGATCCACAAAAACCAATTTTGGAGTTTGCGACAAAAGCAAAAGGAAAGCGACAGAAAGATAGCAGCTTTACCAGAGTATCAAAAGCCAAAACCCCAAGATTATATTGTCTATTATATATCCCCTTCCCCAGAAAAGCGGTCCTGACAACGCTAATTACCAGCGTCCCATCGCTTCCCAATGCCTTACATTCTTCTTTTTAATTTTGGCAGGTAGGTTGGAATATCCTCTAATTTTTGTTTTGCACTTTTTTATTTTTTCTCGCTGTTACGGCAGAATCAGCTTGTATTTAAATAATAAGGAAAATCTCCGAGATTAAATAAAGAAAGATAAAAAAAAGACATGAACCAATCAGTTCATGCCTTAATTATTATATGGTGACCCGTAGGGGATTCGAACCCCTGAAACTGCCAGCGTGAAAGGCTGGTGAGTTAAGCCGCTTCTCCAACGGGCCAAGTATGGTAGCGGTGACTGGATTTGAACCAGTGACACCCCGGGTATGAACCGAGTGCTCTGACCACTGAGCTACACCGCCATGCACTGTTCACTCTAAGATTATGCAATAAAGAATCCCAAAAGTCAATATGTAATTATTAGCGAATTAACATTAACCTGGCTCCTGCCACCAAAAGAATCATACCTACCGCTTTAACCCATGTCACGGCTACCTTTTCCATGCCGAACAGGCCAGTACAATCAATAATCATTGCCGTTGTCAATTGTCCAACGATAATAGCTGTGGTAGCATTGGCCACTCCTACTTTGGGAATACTGGCCACAACAAAATAAATAATCAAAACACTGATGATCCCCCCCAAATATCCGTACCAGGGAACCTGGGACATTTTTGCCAAACTTCCCTCTCCCAACCGTAGCCCGAAGAGAGCAATACACACGACCACCACCCCAATGATATGAACAATAAAAGTTGCTTCTAAAAGTCCGATGATTTTTGCCAAAACGGAATTTAATGTTCCCTGAATGGCCATGGCTATTCCGGCTACTAAAGCAAACAATAAGGGCAAGATAAAGTTCATTTCTGCGTCTCCTTTGGAAAAATGTACTACATTAATTTTCCCGAATTATTCTAAAAGTATTCTTAGAACAATCTCTGAAAAATAATTTTAAATATTCAACTTGGTCATACTAAAAGCGAGGTGGGTATTATGGTCGTGTTTCTCCGTACAATTGGTCTGTTTTTATTTGCAGTTCTCTGTTTCCGGCTGATGGGCTTTCGTTCTATGGGGGGAGATGTAGAACCCATCGATTTTGTAATTGTCTTGGGAATTGCAGAAATTCTTGGTGCTCCTTTAGCGGATGAAAATCTTAAGGTTGCGAACGCCTTTATTGCCATCGGAACTTTAACAATACTCCAAATCGTTCTCTCCTACCTTTCATTAAAAAACCAAAACTTTCTTAAAATAGTGGAAGGTTCTCCAATTACTGTTATCAAGGAAGGAAGAATCTTGGAAGATAATATGCGCAGAGCCCGATTCAATATGCAAGATTTAATGGAAGAACTGCGTATCCAGGGTTTAACCAGTGTTCAAGATGTGGAACTTGCTAATTTAGAGCCCAGTGGCCGGTTCAGTGTAATCCGGTCGAAAAGCGCCGAGCCAATCACCCCCCGCTATTTGGGGCAAAGCACCTCTGTTACTCTGATTGAAAACGGCCAAGTGGTTGCTGACAAATTGGAACAAGCGAGCATCAACCCCAATCAGTTAGCCGAAATATTATCCCAATTCGGCATTACTGAACTCAGCCAGGTAGAAACAGCCGTCATTGCTCCCTCAGGTCATATTGCTGTAACAAAAAAGCCACCGGAAATTAAAAATTGAACTAACTTTTTAAACTTAAAACGCAGAAACCGTTTTTTGATAAACCGAAGCTGTTTCCTCTGCTACTTTTGACCAGGAGTACTTTTTGGCCCGGTTCAATGCCTTTTTGCTTAAGAAGTGAGCCCATTCAGGTTCCAGCAATATTTTTAGCATTTTTTCCGCAAGATCCAGTGTATCATAAGGATTAAAAAGTACTGCTGACTTACCGACTACTTCAGGGAGTGAAGAAGTATTGGCAACGATCGTCGGGGTTGCACAGGACATTGCTTCAAGAGGAGGAAGCCCAAAACCCTCATAAAAGGATGGGTAAACAAAAACACTTGCACCCTGATAAAAATAAGGCAGGTGTTGAACGGGAACAAATCCCGGGAAGATTACCCGGTCTTGGAGGTTTAATACATTAATCATCGCATCAATTTGGTCAAACTCCTTGTTCCTTTTACCCGGGAGTACCAATAAAAACTTTTTCTCTAACTCTTTGATCACCTCTGCATAAGCTGTTAATAGCCCTTTCACATTTTTCCGCGGACTAAACCCTCCTACATAAAGAACAAAATCCTCAGTAATACCATATTTAGCAGCAAGAAACTCTCGGCATTGAGTTTTATCTCCAGGCGCGTATATCGGTTCAGGAGCCTCGTAGATGACATCAATCTTTTCCCCGGGATAGCCGAAAATATTTTCAATATCCTTTTTAGAACATTTGGAAACAGTAATAATTCTGTCCGCATTTTCCATAATGCGCGGCATCTCTGTCATAAAAATTTTTAGGTAACCTTTCCCCACCGTCTCCGGGTAAATATATGGGATTAAATCATGGACAGTAACTACTTGCTTGCATTCTTTCTTCATGGGCAAACCAATGCCGTTTTGTGGAACGTGATAAACATTTATTTTCTCATGAGCCAGTTGCTGAGGCAGGAAGTATTCTTCCCAATAATTCTGACTGGCCTCAATTTTTTCGAACACATCCCGGCAGCAGATGTCCAATCCAACAAATTCCTCTCCAGGCCAAAACAGCCTGTAATTATTACTTTCCGGGCGTTTCTTTAAATGATAAAGTAATTGGTAAGTATAAGTACCTATCCCTGTTCCCCGGTACCAAATAGCACCCCGGGCATCTATCCCAACCAGCATCATTCCACCCCCAATCTAATTTTCTTCCCGCCCATATGTGAAAACCTTTATTTCTATCCTCAATGCTCGGTCCTCCAAATGAATATAACCCATTGAGGCAAGATGCCTGTTTCTTAAAGGCATACCCGGGTTAAACACCAACACATTATGCTTAATTTTTTTCCCTGGGCGTCCCGGAGGACGAAATTCTGCTCGAAAGGAATCTATAAAAGGCTTATGGCTATGTCCAAAAACAATGCAATCAACAGGTTCTTCGTAAAGAAATGGTTGGACAACAATCTGAAAAATTAAATCCGCCTGCTCGGTTTTATTCACATGTAGTTCATCAAGTTCATCACCATGAATCATCCCAATTCGGTAACCGGCCAATTCAATTACTTTTTTCCTTTTTAATTCTCTGCCGAAATATTCCAGATCGTGATTCCCCGCAACAGCTTGAACAGGCGCAAATTGGGAAATTTCCTCCAGTACGCGTGGTTCCACAATATCTCCGCAGTGGAGAATTAAGTCTACTCCCTCAAGTCCCTCCTTTAACCGTGAAGAGATTTGGTCAAATTTATGAGGAACATGTGTATCAGCAATCACCGCTATCTTCATATTCTTACCTCCAGCTGATTATTTATCTTAATACTAGCGCCTTGCTGCTTTTTTAAATTAGATTATTTTCGAAACTACGCAGCAAGTTGTCTTTTTCCCTCCACTGGTTACACAGTTCTCCCATTTTTTGGGTCAATAATAGTTCATTCCAACTCACTATGTGTTTTTTTTCATAAAACTCTCTGGCTATTCTCCAGACTCTTTCCGGAAACTCAAGGAATGCCCCCAGTACCTTTAGCTCGTTATTATCCAGCCCGTGCTTTGAATTGTAAGCGGAAATTAATCTTTCCATTTTATCCAATTGCCAATGGTTACGACGCAAAAAACGGCGTAACAATTTCCAAATGTCTACCACACTTATTTCCATGGCTGTAGAATCAAAATCGATTAATACTACTTGATCATCTTGCATGATAAAGTTTCTCGTTGCCGGGTCTCCATGTACCAGGCATCCCCTTTGCCTTGCTTCCTTTACTAGTTGAGAATAACGGGAAGTTTGCAGTTTCCAAATACTCTGTTCAGCACATTCCTCCAACCAAGGCCCAATAGATATCAGCCTCTTTTCAAAAGGTGTTGGACAATTTTTACTTTTTGCCTGGCCAATATATTGCACTAAATCCTGATAGTTTTCTTCCAGTTTCCTGATCCATTTACCTAAATTGTTTTTTACCTTAATCCCCTTGGCAGGAATAAAACCGATTCCTGCCTGGTGGCAAAGGGCTAAGGTCTCGGCGGCCTTAACCATTTGTTCCATGTTGCGGTAATCCGGTTCCACCCCCTCCACCCACTCTTGAACAATATAATTTGTACCATGGTACTCTGCTACCATACTTTTATCCAAAGCCGGCAGACACATGGCCATCCGGTTGAAACCATTTGCTTTTAAATGGTTCATAGCTTCTATCATAAAAAGAATTTTTTCTTTTTTGGGATGCACTGCTTTCAAGCAGCGTTTCCCCTGCCGGGTAATTACTAAATAAGCATCCCTTCTTTTTTCCAGCCCTACTAGTTCCTCACCCCAGAAACTAATAATGTTTTCCACATCTCGTACATTCAAGAAAACCCCTCCTACCGGCAATACTGCTCTGTGAAACAATCTATAAATTTTTCTTTTGAATCAGTATTTTTTACCGCCTGCTTTAGTTTCTTAATATATCCTTCTTCTTGCCAGCGCTTTTTCTTGTTAAAATACCGGTTGCAAACTCTCCAAGCTTTTTGGGGAAACTGAAAAAAGACCTGCATCACCAAATATTCATTGGGCTCAAGTGGTGCCACCTTATTATATCTATTTATAATAAAATCAGCCTTTTCCGGTTCCCAGGAATCATCTTTCAGAGTCCTTTCCACTAACCGGACTAAGTCTGTCAGGCGCAGGTCATATCTGCAATAATCAAAGTCAATCATATACGCTTGACCATCCCGGGCAATAATAAAATTGCGATCTGCTACATCACGATGGGTAAATGTCCCTTGTTTTTCGGCTTCCTCAGCCAGACGCAGATATTGGGATTTGGAAAGGCCATCATATGCCCTTTCTGCCTGAGCAATTATCTCATCTGCATATTGCAGGTATTTTTTTTCAAAATCAGTCCTCCAAACTTTTTCCTGAACCCGATATTTAAACAACTTTAAGTCTTCTGTCCTCTCCTGAAACACTTCCGGCCACCGGTAGTACATGGCCCGTGCTTTTCCCCCCGGCAAAACATTTAACCCTTTTGATACCAAATGAAACTCTCCCAGAGTTTGGGTTGCTGCCGCCAAATGGCTTTGCCGGTGAAAGTCACAATTTACTCCGTGAATCCATTTGGTAATAGAATATATTTCCCCCTCTAACTTAACGAGAGGACTGCCTTTTTCTGTTAGCACGGGAAGCGAAACTTTTGTAAACCCGCTGTCCACCAAATGTTTCAGGACCGAATAAATAAACAGCACTTTCCCTTCATTTCTGTCAGACTGCTTTAAGCACATAGGCCCGGCATCTGTGTCTACCATGAAAACCCCGTCCTTAATTTGGACTATATCTTTAACTCGGAAAGGGTATTCTTTTAGAACCAGCAGCGGGTCAAATCTCATATCCTCAAACTCCTTTCATCCTGCCTTAAAATAAACTCATTATTATAGTTATGTAAGTGTGCTTATCCAAATTTGTTTTTTCCAGAAAATAAAAGACCCGGATATTTTATCCGGGATCATTGCCTAAGGTGGGATTAGACCAACGTATTAAAAATAAAATTTCGACAACGCACTAATTCCAAAATGGGATCTGTTAAATGGCCTAAAGGTGTTTTCAGGGTGAAGATTCCCTCGTATCCCCAGTGCTTTAGACAGAACCCTGCCTCGACAAAATCAATACTGCCCTTTCCCAATGCCGGCAATTTACGAAGCCCGTTACCTTCCCCCTGACTATCAGAATAATCATTTATATAAATATTATCCGGCAGCAGATCCGTTTCTTCATAAAACCTACCTACGGTAAAATCTGCTGCTGCTAAAATGCTCATATCCAAAGATAAATAAATTAACTCCTGCCCAAATTCTTCAATAATCTTTTTAAAATAATTACGACAACCAATAATATGTGAGATCTCGATACTTAACCGAAAATCCCGAGCTTCGGTCCATGGTAAAAGATCATACAAGAGTGATTTAAGTTTTTCTTCCTCAGCTAGCGTGCCTAAACTAGGTGAATGCACAATCCCTAGGTCGCAATCTAGAAACAAGGAAGCATCTACCAGTTCCTTAACCCGTTTTAAGCAACTACTTTTGGATTCATCAAATAGCCCCGCCGGAAAATGGGCAGAGGTAACAGGCATACCGTATAGAACCATCGTATTCTTAATCCGCCTAATATCGGGCATACCGGGAGTCCTTATAAATACTTCCATCCCGTCAAAACCGGCATCCCTAATAACAGGTGTATAATAGTTAGTAAGATCGGCAAGCTCTCCATCAGAAAGATACTTATTTACAAAGTTTAACACTGAACAGGAAACCGGATTTCTCAAACAGACCCCTCGCTTTTGTTTTCCTCGTTTTACAACTTATGTGCGAAGGGAAAAATCGGTGAAAAAAACCGGCCTTCTTTGACCGGTTTAATTCTATTCCTCTTCTGGACTATCTTCCTCTTCACTAAAAGATTCCGCAAATTCCACTTCTTCATGTTCACTTACTTGAAAAAGCAGAGGATCTTCCAACCCCAATCTCCAAAAAGCACAACCAGCGGCACCATTATCTCGGACCAATAACTCTTTTTCCTTGATGGAAATAGCATCTTCTGCCCAAACCTCACACTCTTCCTTTAGCCTTAACTTAGCAGATAGGCTCCCGGAAACAGGATCTCTTTCCAGCAGGGTTTTTGCACAGACTGCTAATCTGTTCGCCTCATCATAACTTAACGATTGTCTGATATTTTTTCCGACCCACCACCTATAGCCATAGACAGGTAAGACACCCACTATTTTGCTTGCCGGAATATATGAAGCAAGATACTCCATGGCCGCATTAACAAAATCGCGGGAAACAACCGATCCGGGAAAACGCAGGTTTTCATCAAGCAGTTCCACTAATACATAATCTGCGAAACGTCCAAGAAAATGATAATCAAATATATTTTCTTCTTTAGGTGCGCTAACGTTAACCAGCAACAATCTGTCTTCGAGCCGCAACTTTTCAGCCAAAATTTCGATAAAGCAATTAAAACTAGCGGTATTTTCCGCATCCCATAAATCAATAATAATATTTACGCCAGGATAGTTATTTTCTTTTAGAACCTTTAAAATACTATCTGTCAATTTTTCCCTTGCATCTTCTTTAGCAAGTACCTGGATAACTTGCCTTTGCCCTTTAGAAAAGCCGGCGCTATACATGACGGGACAAAGAGGTATTTCTTTTTCACGGGCTATGCTGCTAATTTCTTGATTTACTTCCCCCTCCAGGTTTCCCTGCTCATCAATGGTATAGCTCAAAGGAAGCAAACAGGAAATCCCTCTTTTATCGAGATTAGATAAATCAATATGCCCTGGTAGACAGTACCACATTTTTGCAACAATCGTTGGCTGGCTTTGATATGTTTTCGCCTGATGCAAATTATACATCTCAAAAAAGGCATCAAGAAAAGCTGCCTTCTCCTTTTCCTTGTTTAAAATCTTTTGAATTTTGGCGGGAAGTTTATTTCTGACAACCCTTCCCCTCTCGTATTTTTTCATTAATTTCACAAAATCTTTAGGGTACATAAGGAGTGCTCCCAAGACAAACAGTTCGTCTTCCGTCAACTTTCGCATTGAATTATATGATTCCAAAATTCCTTCCCCAAGCGTATAATCCCAATGATAATGGGGCATCACCTTGTGCATATAATTAGCGAGATCTGCTACCTGAACTCCTAAGGCACAGTGTTCCCAACGAATTGCTACCGGACAATTTTCAACCATCAAATTTGCCGGGGTAAATTCCCTGTGGCACAAGGTACCTTCACTCATAGACCATTTCTTTAATCGAGCAAATTCTTCATTTCCCAATCGAGCCAATGCTTCTTTAGCAGATTCTTTTAAATGCGTCCAGGCTTGACTGAATTCGGCCGGAAGTGTTTCAATGTTGTGTTGAATAAAAAAATTATCAGCAGCCATCCTTTCGGAAAGTTCATTCCACCTTTCCCTGGCAGCCTCCTTATTCTTCGGTACAAATTTTTTTGCAACTTGATGTATTTCCCCTAGGGACTCGGCTGCAGCATAAATATGGTCCGGATTTTTAACTTTAAACTCTTTTCCGTCAAACCAATCTGTCAGGTAATAGACATGAAAGCCGTGCCTGACAAAAGCATCGCCATATTTTGTTGGAATCAACCTGGGAATATTTTGCCGGTAACCATCGTGTGCAATATGTTCCAGAACCTGGTGCATAAAAACTACCCTGTCCTCATATAATGATCTTTTTAACATTCTGTAACCCCAGTTAGTTTTTATTTTATAGCCATATTTTGTATTTCTTATTTTGCGAACCGGAAGGTCCCATTCCCTAAGTATTTCTACCAGGTCCCAAGAACCCGGCTCCAACATTTCCCTTTCCTGCCGCACTTTCCTTTTGCTCATTCCAATCCCTCCAACGCTACCACTTAACAGCCCAGGTGCATTAAACATTGTTCTTTGAGTGCTTCCTTTTTCCAGCACATTTCAAACATTCTAATTGCCTCATTTATCTCTGCTTCCCGCTTAGCCAGCTCTTTTAAAACTTCCCAATAGTTAAAAGGAAATCTTAAATAAGCACAAACAATTTCCCATTCTGCCGGGTAAAGATGATAAACCCTATCATAGCTTTCAATAATACTTTGTACTATCTGTGGACTCCACTGGTTTTTATTTGCGACCAGCAAAATGAATTTAGCCAGATCAGTGAGACGAATGTCCCGACACCATTCATCAAAACCGGTAACAAATACTTTTCCCCTATTCCCCATAATGATGTGGTGCTCATTAAAAGCGCCATGACAAAACCCCTTTTTCTGCTCCGCTTTCTCTTTAATTACCCGGTATCCGGAGTCTTTTAATAAACGGCAAGAAAGAAGCGCTCTTTCTATCATATCGCGGAAAAATTTCTTCACATAATTTTCCTGGCTTATTTCTAAATTAATACCTACCATTTTTTGGGTCATCCACTGAAATCTTTGCTGCCAATTAACAAATGTAATCCGTTCTTCTTGGGAAACAGTAAAGTCATGAGAAGCAAGGTGTAATTTAGCCAACTTCTCTGTCACCAAGAAGATATCTATTTGATTCTCCCAATCAGGGGGAGATCCATCAATCCAATCTGAAATACAATAAAACTTATTATCATCAGTTTTGGCATAAGGTTTTCCATATCTCGTCCGGATGAAGCGGGGTACACTTTTGAAACCCCGGCTGGCTAAGTGCTCCAGGATTAGAAAAAGGCTATGAACATCCTGAATTGATTTTTGCAATACCTTTAGACATTTTGGCCCGGATCGGGTTTCGAGCAAAACGACCTTATCTTTGGGCTGGAGGCCAAAAATTTCCAAATCCCATTGCTCAATCACGTTTTTCGAGATGTTTAGCATACCTAAACTATCCCAAGCTCTTCGTCTAACGCCCATTCTTTCCCCCTCCTTTTCCCGGTATCTATGCATAGGTTAACTGCTTTATAACCATGTCATTCGAGAATATGGGACTCCCTTTCCGAAACTAATAAGGGCAATTAAAACAAATGGATCAACGTCCGTATCCAATGGTAAAATACGTTTATTAATTAATATGTCTCTCATAGGAAAAAATGCGAAAAAGCGCAGCCAAACTGCGCTTCTGAATTTTTTATTTAGGAATTGACAACAGCATTCCCGTCTTTATTTCTTCTTCGCTAATTCCGTTTACTGTTTTAATTACCTCCTTAGCAACTCCCAACCTTTCAGCGATGGCATCTAAATCCTCTCCCCACTGCACTCGGTAAAATTTCATCTGATAGAAACCCGAACTGGGAAAGAACGCCCGTTGTTCATTCCGATAACTTTGTTTAATCTCCGGAGATTGCAAATTGCTTATTTTTTCCTCTACTTCCTGATCATCTGTTTGGTTATCGTTTGTTTGGTCATCACCTGTTTTGTTATCTTCTAATTTAGCTTGGCAGCAACATTTTTCAACAGCTCCTAAGACAGGCTGATCTTCTATCGGCTCCAGTACAAGATCCGCTCTCATTTCTTCAGAAATTACCGGCAGATCCTCAGCCATATTTCTTTCCCTCTCTAATTTTAGGACAGCTTCAAATTCTATTGCCCTTGGACTTACCTGCATCCAATTGACATTTTGCACGACAGGTTCCACCCTTAAAACATCCTCTTTATCCATCACTTCTTTGTCAACTGCAAACGTGAAAGGAATTTCTAAGTTCAGCTTATAATTCCCTTCTTGAGAAACGTCCTCCCCTTTGCGAAAGGACTCTTCCAAATTCTTGAGATTTTCCTCGTCAAATTCATTATTATCTTCCCCAGTTTCATTTAAGTCGTTAAATTCTACCTTCCGCCATATTAAACTGTCATCTGCATTGCGCATCGGCCGATAGAAAAGCTCAATTTGCATGTCACCGCTAATTGTGATTTCGGCATCATTTGCATCCGAATTTCTAATCCTGGGGTTAACAAATATATTTTGAACCTCTTGAACATCAGGGTTGCCATCCGGAACAAACAGTGTTTTTATCACCGGCGCAACAAAACTACTCTTCATCCTTTTCCCTCCCCTGACAAACTCTCCATAAACATATGCACTACAATAAATAGATATAACTATTTTCCGCCAAAAATTACTATTATAAAATGGAAACCAGGCTATCTTGTCTTTAAAAAAATAGTATAAATAACCAAAAAAGCCGGGAAACTTCCTCCCGACTTATCTCAATACATCTTGGTACACTTTAATTGTTTGCCCGGCGGTTTTAGTCCAGGAAAACTCACTTGCCCTCTTCGGGCCTTTCTTTCTTAACTCCTGGGCTAATTGAGGTTCTGTAAGCACCCGGTGCATCGCGGTTGCCAAAGCAAGGGTATCTTGGGGATTAATTAGAATTGCCGCGCCGTCCACTACTTCCGGGAGGGAAGAAATGTTAGATGTAATAGTTGGAGTGCCGCAAGCTAAAGCCTCAATCGGCGGAAGGCCAAAACCTTCATAAAAAGACGGGTAGACAAAAAGTTCTGCTGCATTATAAAAAAATGGGAGGTCCTGTACGGGAATAAACCCGGGAAACAGCACCCGCTCTTGAAGATCGAGTTTTTCAACCAAATCCGCCAAACCCTGATAATCCCGAGAATGTTTGCCCAAAATTACCAACTTGCAAGATGCTTTAATATCTTTATAAATTTTATGGTAGGCATTGATTAAACCGCGCAGGTTTTTTCTTGGGCTAAAACCCCCAATATAAAGTATAAAGTTCTCCCCAATACCGTATTTATTTTTGATCCGAGATTTTGCTACATCCCTTTTAATCGGCTTATAAGTGGATTCAGGCGCCTCGTAAATTACGGTAATTCTCTCTTCGGGCACATGCATAATCTCTTGCAAGTCCTTTTTGGAATGCTCGGATACCGTGATAATGTGGTCTGTCTCACTTAAAATGCGCGGCATTTCCTGCCGAAAAATTTTTAAATAACCTTGCCCCACCGTTTCTTCTAAAACATAAGGAATTAAGTCATGAACAGTAACCACAGTGGCGCAATGCTTTTCCGGCGGCAGTCCAATCCCATTTTGCGGTACATGAAAAACATCCATCCCTTTCGGGTTAATGGTCTCAGCGGCAATGACAGTCTCCCAGAATGTGTCTTTAGATTGGGAAATACTTTGAAAAACACCACTTGTCAATGGATCCGTCCCTTGAAAACTTTCATGGGGAAGGAAAAAGTGGTACTCGTTTTTTTTATCTATTAAGTAAATATTTCTAATCAGCTGATAGGTGTAAGTTCCCATTCCGGTTCCCCGGTACCAGATAGCCGCCCGGCTATCAATGCCCACCTTCATTATAATCTTTCACCCCGTTACATCAGTTTCTTCAGCCGCTTAAGGCTGTTTTTTCTTAACTCTTTTTCCATCACCCAATGCTTAATTTTACGTTCAAGACGCTCTCGGGGCTGGTTTTCTTCTATGTAATATGCAAATGCAACTTGCCAGAAGTCCTGGGGAAACCTGAGAATTGCACTGATAACTCCGCCTTCACAAGAAGAAACTCTTCTGACATGATCATAACATTTTAAGGCATACAATGCTTTTTTATAATTCCATTTGTTTCTTTTCATTACTCTTAACATCAAACTGGCTACATCATGGCACCGGATGTCGCTAATACAGTAATCAAAATCAATGACATGGCCTTGACCCAATCTATCAATAATTACATTGTGGTTAGCATAATCATGATGGCAAAAATATTGATTTTTTGCGTCCTCCTTATTAACTTTTTCATAATTTTCTTTGATTAAAGTTTCCAAGGCATGTTTGGATTCATCCACATAATAATCAACATGAGCAAGGAAGATCTCATCAAAAAACGTTTTTCTACTTTTATTGATTACTTGTGCTTTAAACTGTAATAGTTCCTTTGTTTTATTAAGCATATTAGATGGCCAACTGCCCCATTTTATTCTCCCCTCAAAGTAGGGAGGTTCAAAACCTTTTGAGCTTTTATGCAATTCGGCCAAAGTACGGGCAGCAATTTTTAAATCGCTTTTCTGATGATAATTTGCTTCTCGTCCGATTATCCATCGGGATAGGAAGTACCGCTTACCATTATATTCAACAAAGGGGTAAAACTTTTGACTGAGAATCATTCGATTAATTCTGTCAAAACCTTGAGCTGCCAAATGCTCCGTAGCAGCATATATGTAGCAGAATTCATCCTCCGGGTATTTAATCTCTTTCAGTGCAAAGAAACCTTCCTCAGCTTCAATCCGGTAAACCATTTTATATGGTTCAACCTTCCTGGGGCTGATGGGAAAATACTTTAAAACCTCGCAAAACTGTTCCGGCAATCGGTAAAGATTCCCCATATTTTCAACTCCTCAGGGGGTAAATCCTTCTCTAATCCTCCTCAACACCTGGATCTTTTCACCACGGCAGCTTAACTCCTGCTTAATTAATTCCACCAATTCTCTGGGCCTCCGGGAAGAAAAATACCACCGGTGGCCTGCGCGCCATATTTCATGGGGAAATTTTAATACTGCCAGTAGTAATTCTTGCTCTCTGAGGGATAAGGGATAATACCGGTGATACCAATAAACAATTTCTTCTGCCAAGCCCTCTTTCCAGTTATACCGTTTTCCACACGTCCTCACAAAACGAGCCAAATCCGTTACTCGTGAATCCTGAACACAGTAGTCAAAATCAATCAGGTAAACATTAGGCTCTTGATAAATAATATTATGATAAACGAAATCTCTATGACAAATTGGCCTTTTATTTTGCAATTTTAAGCAGTAGGACCCATAGCCTATTAACGAAAGAGCATCTAATGCTTCCCAAGCATCCTTGATACTAAAAGGATAAATCTTTTGAAACTCTACATCAAAGGACGTCCTGCCGTCGAGGGATAAAACTGCCATCTTTTCTAAATCCTCAATTCTGCGCCGCCACTTTTCTTCCCACTGTCCGATATCATTTCTCGGATGGCAATTTTTTGGAGGGTCAAACCCTTCTCCCAGCAAGTGCATTTCCGCCAGCAAGTGCACACTTTTTTTTAATTCAAATCGATTCAGAAAATTAACGTGCCGCCCTTCAATCCATTCGGTCAAAAAGGCTAATCCATCAGTACATTCTACATACATCCTGCCATCAGTGTTTTTAATTAACCTGGACATGCGGTGAAAGCCTCGTTCCCAAAGATAATCCATGACAGAAAGATTAAATAATAAACGGCGGGAATCAGTTCCCACTTTTTTTAAAGCAAAACTCCTACCTCCGGTAGAAACTTTCCAAACCGATCCTAAGTTTGTTATATTTTTCGGATAAATATCATAACTTGCTAATGCAGGTAGTACCCAACTATCCCCACTCCCTCACCTCCGGTAAGCTTTCTTCAGCAATACGGAAAAATATTATAGGTTTGCATAACCATTGTATTTTGACTACCTGTACATTGTTCCAAAAATATTCCGGCTCTTACTCTTATGAGTTTAGAAGCCGGAACCAATACAAAAATACTTTAGTTATCCCAACATAATACATGCTAAAAAAGCAGGGGTGAAATGATGTTTACTTCTTATGATTTGGCAGGTAAAAAAGTCGAAGACCTCGTGCGCATACTAAAACCATTATGTGAGAGCTACCGCATGTTGGTAGATGCAGCGGAAGAATTCAACCGAATTACACTTGCCCATAAAAATGATGTGGTCGATGCTATTAATCGGGCAGACGATCTAGGCGACATTATTGACCATGTCATTGACACGCTGGACGATATGGCAGAGGATTGGTTGAACCAATTTCAAAAATCCCCCCCCGAAGATATCCCGTCGTCAAAAAAATGTACATAAATATGCATTACTGCTTGTGCTTTCCCAGCGTAATTACTATTTCCTCTGCCGTGTTGAGCATCTTTTTCACTAATTTTTCCGATTCCGCCTCGGCGTAAAGTCGGATAACAGGTTCCGTCCCGGATGCCCTGAAAAGCATCCAGCGAGAAGGAGTATAAATGATCTTCAACCCATCTAGTTCTTCCACACGGTAATCATTACCCTCTGCCAGTTCCCTTATGAGAGTGTTTTTGTTCTTATTGATTATCTGATCGGGGCAACTGTCCTCTAATGTTAAGTCCTTACGCTGGTAGTAATGCGGACCTATATCCTCTCTAATTTCTTGAATCATTTCCCCTAAGGTTCTTTCCCGGCAAGACATCGCCTCCATTAAAAGGAGGCTGTTTAATATCCCATCTCGTTCAGGAAGATGCACCTTCCAGCCTATTCCGCCGCTTTCTTCCCCACCCATAAAAATTTTCTCTTGAATAAACAAAGGAATAAGATACTTAAAACCGATAGGCGTTTCCCAAACATCAATCCGGTATTTTGCCGCCATTTTTTCAATCATTCTTGTGGTGGAAAACGTCTTGCCCACCGCCCCTGAACCCTTGCCTTGGCGTAACTGATGCCATAACAGGAGGGCAAAAATTTCCTGGGCATTAATATACTTTCCCTCGGCATCAACTACCCCTACCCGGTCGGCATCCCCATCGGTGGCAAATCCTGCATAATATTTTCCTGCTACAACCGCATCTTTTAATTCGGCCAGATTCCCTTCCACCGGTTCCGGAGGAACATTGCCAAAACCGGGATTAAAATTATCATGGATTTCCTTAACACAAATCCCTAAACTCTCTAAAAAGCTTCTCAAGTAACCTGTGCCAGCTCCGTACATTGGGTCAATCATGACACGCAGACCGGAGTTTTTGATGGCCTGCCAGTTAATCAGCTTTTTGATATGTCCCATATAGTCACTGTCTGCATCAAACAAATTTATTAAGGAAAGATCCGGCTTGCGTTTAACAGGATTCCTTTTAATAAAAGCAGCAATTTCCCGGGTCATCTCAGGAGTTGCTGAGCCCCCGTACCAACCCTTAATTTTTATCCCGTTATAAAGAGCCGGGTTGTGACTTGCTGTAACCACTAATCCCCCGGCTAAACCTAGGTATTTAACACTATATGACACAACAGGGGTAGCCGTTGCTTTGGCCGTTAAAAAAACCGGAATTTCATTTGCAGCCAGTACACAGGCCGCAGCATGAGCATATTCCCGGGAAAGAAACCGGGTATCGTAGCCAATCACAACACCTTTTTTCCCGTTTTCTTGATTAATTATGTAATCAGCATATGCCTGAGCTATAGTTTCAACATTATCAAAGGTGACGTCCCGGCTGATAATACCTCGCCAACCATCTGTACCAAAAGAAATTTTCATGCCGTACTCCTTTTATCAAAACATCTTTGAAATACACTGTCTTACCTCCGACAAAAAATCCCCCTTGAGGCAAATCTTTATAAATAATCATCCCAGCCGTTCTTTTTAATGTTATCTACTAATTTTTTTACTTCTTGATCCCGGTCTTTGCGACAAACAAGCATTACATCTTCGGATTGAATAATAATTAGGTCTTCAACTCCTATAGTGGCAATTAACTTTGCTTCACTGTCTATAATACAATTTCGGGAATCAACTGAAATGTACTTTCCCCCGTTGAGAGTGTTGTTTCGTTCATCCTTAGGCAAATATTTCTCCAGAGCAGACCAACTGCCCACGTCATCCCAAATAAAATCCCCGGGGACCGTAGCAATGTTTTTGGCTTTTTCCATTACGCCGTAATCAATAGAAACCCGAGGTAGCCCCTTATACTCTTTTTCGAAAATTTCTGTATTCCCTGAATTACCTACAACAGTCTCTAGCCTTTTTAGGCCTTCGTACAATTCCGGTAAATAAAGGGAAATCGCCGCTAGAATTGAAGAGATCTTCCAGACAAATATTCCGCTGTTCCACAAGTAATTTCCCTGCCTAATAAAATTCATGGCAGTTACCTGGTCCGGTTTTTCTGTAAATGATTTAACATAATAAACAGGGTAACCATTTCCCTCCGCTAAAGGTTCACCACATTCGATATAACCATACCCTGTCTTAGGAGCAAAAGGCTTAATTCCCAGAGTCATTAAGTAGTCATTATGTTGGGCATAATTAACTGCAATTTCTAAAGTCTTGATAAAAGCTTTTTCGTGCCCAATATAATGGTCAGAGGGCAAGACAACCATTATTCCCTCCGGGTCAACCTTAGAGAGAGTAATTGCCGCCAAACCCACACATGCAGCTGTATCACGATTAGCCGGCTCCAGAATAATATTTGAGACAGGTACTTCAGGTATAATCTCTTGAACCTGACCACTATATTGTTTGTGAGTGAGCACAAAACACCTTTGGGGTTGCACAAGCATTAAAGCACGACGGACAGTATCACTGAGTAAGCTGGCTTTTCCCAGTAATTTTAGAAACTGTTTCGGATTTTTTAATCTGCTTTTGGGCCAAAATCTGGTCCCGGCGCCTCCGGCCATAATCACGGTAAATATTTTGGAGCACTTTTCCCCACTGCGTTGGAATCCCACCGGCTTTCACCCCACATGAAATAATTATTATTATCTCTATGCGCCAAATGAATGGAAGGTGAAAAAATTTACTTAGTCTGCCTAGCCGAAAGAGTATTTAAGTTGTATGCTCCGCGCGCTTCAGGTAAGGAGAGGATACTTTTTAGCATCTCTATGCCACGCTGATCCTTTACTTGACACTATCTACATTACACACTGAGAATTACCCCATCCAAAATTCCCGCATCACTGATAATAACCCGGTCGGCTCCCAAAAGGCGTAAAACACTGATCAGAATCTGTAGGCCGGGAGAAATAATATCTGCTCTCTTTGGAGGGAGACCCACTACTTTCCCTTTCTCCTCCAAGGACATATTATCCAAATCTTCTTTCATGTTTTCTAAGTCTTTTAAAAAGAGCATCTTACCTTGGATACTTTTTCGAGTATATTTTCTTACACCATAATATATCGCTGCGGCAGTTGTTGCCGTGCCTCCTACTCCAATAACTGATAACTTTTCTCCCTTGCCAATTAACCCCCCCACAGATGAAAAAAGCAATTCTTTTAACTCTTGCACTGTTAATGAATTTTCCTTTAACCGCACTGCCCCGATATTTACACTATAACCCTTTACTCCCTGCTCTGTAGAAAAAATAATTTCCGTGCTCCCCCCGCCAATATCAACTACTACCGGTGTCCCGGAAACCAGAGACAATGAACTGACAGCACCCTGAAAGGCAAAAACCGCTTCTTCTTCACCAGATAGAACGCGGACATTCCACCCCGTAGCACAATAAACTTTTTGACAGAATTCATTTTGGTTAACAGCATCTCTAACCGCACTGGTTGCAATAACACAGACATCGCTTACTCCGTAATTATCTGCAACCTGTCTGTATTTGATAAGCACCTGAATGGTCCGCTCGATCGATTCCGGCAGGAGCTTTTTACCGACAATACCCGCCCCCAACCGGGTCTCTTCAACCATCTGGTTTATAACTTTTACTTTGCCCTCATTTTGAACGCCAATGAGCATCCGGATACTATTTGTCCCAATATCCACTGCCGCTTTATTCTTCATCTGAATTACCGTCCTTTATTAAAATCTCCATGAAAAAAAGCACTCCCTTTCGGGACTGCTCTTCCCATTACCGTCCACCCTTTTTCCCTTCGCGGTGTCGCTTCAAAGCCGTCAGTTTTTCATTACTGTCTTTCATAAACTTAGCCAGTTTATCCTCAAAAGAAAAATCGTTTTTAGCGTTGCGTGGCTGTGCCGCGGGTTTAGGTTGGGCCTGTTTAATGGACAAACCTATTTTCCCTTTTTCATCAATATTGACTACTTTTACTTTCACTCGGTCAGATTCCTTTAGATAGTCCTTAACATCCTTGACATATGCGTCGGCTACCTCAGAAATATGAACCAACCCAGTCATCCCACCGGGGAGCTCAACAAAAGCCCCAAATTTAGTGATGCCGGTCACAACCCCCTCAACAATGCTGCCCACGGCAAGAACCATAAAAGTATAATCCTCCTCAATATTTACCTATGTAAAAATTATATCTAAGTTAAAAGACTCTTGTCAATGGTCAATGTACATACTCTCGAAAAAGAAGCACTTAAACATAGTAAAACCGCAAAATTTTTTCATCCTTTTCTAATGAATGTTATTTTGAAGTGCCTCTAAAGATTTGGCTTTTCTAATATCACCTTCCTCACCCGGAACCAATAGGGTTTCCCCTGGCTTTATTAATCCCAAATCCTCCCTGGCAATTCTTTCAATATAAGATTTATTTTCCAAAAGTTTAATTTCGTCTTGGAGTTTTTCCTGTTCTTGAGCTAGTGCCTTTTTTGTCTGTAGGTAACTATTAATTTCCTTGTCTATGGAATTAATCTTATAAAACTGCTGGCCAAAGCTAATTCCCACATATCCTATAATTAAAAAGAGCACAAAAAATCTTTTTTTTATGCGGTACTTTCCTTTAAATGCCATCCCCTGTTTCCTCCCCATCGGAACCGAAAATACCCAAAGCATCACCTGGTATCACAATGACTACTTCATACCCTTTAGTTTTGGCCCTATAATAAAGGGTAGCCACCGAACTAGCGCTGAGGCTTAATTTTTTTGCAATTTCTTCTGTGGACCGGCCCATTTCTTTTAGCGTAACTACCTGCCGCTCGCGAAAACTAAGCTTTTCCACACCTCTAATCTCAATTTTCATCTTAGCTCCACGGGTTGTCCAAAACCCATCCACAATTTATTCACAGTTTATCCACATATTGTGGACAAAATAATTACAAATTTTGTACAAATATTCTTCAGGAAAATGCTAATTCCTGCTGCCCCGAGAAAAAAGTTTTTTTATTTTCTGCCAAACAAAACGGGAAACGGCCCGAAATATCCGAACGGCCATCCCCACAGTATTTCGAAAAAATTCCATAAATTTAAATATACAAATGCTGATAATGGCCAGAGGCCACAAAATTATTTTTTTTACTATCAGAAACAGCATTAAAGATATCCTGGCAAAAGATTTAACGGCTTTTTCCAATATGATAAATATTTTTTCAAAAATGGGAAACAGGAGAAAACGAATTCTTTTCAAATATATAAAAAATCCTGCCACCTGAGCCAAGATAAGATAAAACCTTACTTCCCCCCAAGAAATATACAATAAAATAAAAAAAACCAGTACAGTAATTATCCCCCACCAAACTAAGTCTAATAGTGGTACAACGCGTACCGGGGGTTTATACCTTTTAATTAAAATACGATAAACATCAAACGCCATCCCGATCATAATTCCTGTGATGATTGCCAACAATAATTCAATTAACTGGAATACCAAAGATTCCATATGCGTCACCCCAGGCTATTTACTTTAACAGTCTGTCTAAGATGTTCTTCCCTTTACCTTTGGCTGCCTTCACCCCTTGGGCTTCCAAATATTGAATTGCTTTTACCTGGCCAATAACGGATAAATCACCGGTTTCTAAATTCAACTGATTAATATGCAGATTTTCTCCCCGTAATGAAAGCGGGCCCATATTTGTTTCAAGTATAATTTCCACATCATCAAACGTTTCTACTTTGGTTACTCCTTTCATCTTAAACTCTTCCCGGTTAACCAAAGAAATTTGGTGCAGCTTTTGCTCGGACATCTAAATACCCTCCTTACACTGGACTCTTACCCCATTTTTATGAAATAAACAACTACAGTAGACCAAAAAAAATAGCCCTTTGAAGGGCATTTTACTTCCAAAGATTTTTAATTTCTACATCCTTAAACCAGTACCTTACAATTTCTTCAGGTTTTTTACCTTGATCCGCCAATGCTTTCGCACCCCATTGACTCATACCGACACCGTGCCCATAACCCTTTCCCCGTATTAGCAGACTATTATCATTTACACTGAATTCTTCAAGTAATGTCGACCTCATCTTCTCGTTGTCTAATGCCAACCTGAGTGCCGGTGCACTTAACGATACATTATTAATTTTAACTATCGTGGCACGGCCTGAAGGCCCTGTTTCCACGATAGACGCTTCATGTAAATCTCCCGGATCATTTCCAATAGTGGCTTTAACCGCCTCACGTACTTCAGAACTGGAAAAAACAGCGGTCCACGCTTTATTTTCCGGAACAGTGATTTCAAATCCTGGATCTTTCACGCTATGAATATATGGGGCCTTTTCTTTTTTATAAGCCAATCCTTCAACCGCCGAGGATGCTGTTATCCCACCGCTGTCAGCATGGAACCAACCATTAATGTATTCACCCTGATAAACTAACACTTTTCCCCTGGTGGCTTGAACAGCTTCCCGCACCTTATCATTCACCCTGCTGGGATCATATGCCTGGAACTCTTTAACATCAGTTGAAGCATCCGTATTATGTGCTTTCACCCCACCGTCTTTAATTTTCTTTAGGGTAAAGGTTCTGGCAAGTATAGCCTGAGCAGCCAAAGCATTGTCGGGCCACTTAGGATCCATTTCCGCAGCCACAACACCTTCCAAATACTTTTCTATTTTTATTTTTTCTGTTTTTTGGGTTTCATTAATGTAAAGAGAAATTGTCGGTTCTTCTTTATAAACCTGTGTCCGTTGTTGAACATCCGGTTCCTGCGGTTTTCTTTCCTGACCAGGGCACCCGGCAACTATCAATGCCAAAAGAATAATCGGGCCTATTAAGACCTTACCAAGATTTCCTTTCAATCTATATCCCTCCCGGCATAAAATTATCTCTTCAGAGATTAGACTTTCCGAAAAGGATTTTCATTATACAGCTAGTTAATCATCTATAGGGATCTTTACGTCCTCCAAAATCCGGTACATTTCTTTGGCCTGTTCTGCCCGAACCGACTCAAAAATTGCCAGCACTTCTACTCTTAAATGCCTTGCGCCAAAAGAAAGCGTAATAATATTACCCTCTGCAACTTCACTTCCTGCCTTTGCTGTTTTTCCGTTAATTAAAACTTTACCGCCATCACAAATCTCCTTCGCTACCGTTCGTCGTTTTACCAACCTGGAAACTTTTAAAAATTTATCTAACCTCATATTATTTCCCCACCTTCCTATAAAAAATACCCCTCATCTTAATAACTAGTATAATAAAAAATCAGGCTCCTCACAGGAACCTGATCTTTTTCTTATTTGCCAGCTACCGCATCCTTTAATCCCTTGCCTGCTTTAAAACCCGGCACCTTTGCTGCGGAAATCTCTATTGTTTCACCAGTTTGGGGATTGCGACCTACTCGAGCAGCCCGTTCCTTTACTTCGAATGTACCAAAGCCCACTAATTGAACTTTGTCTCCGACTGCTAAAGCGTCACTGATACTGGCGAAAACTGCGTTAACAGCTTTTTCGGCATCTTTCTTTGTTATTTCAGCCTTCTCCGCCACATTATTGACCAAATCGGCTTTATTCAAACAAATCCCTCCTATAAATTTGGTTCAAGCTGACATTTTTACAAATTCGCTATACTCCTTAATAATCCTTCCTAAATATACTCTATTTCATATTTTCACTTAAAATAAATTTTCTTTTGCCTCGTCCCACAACTGATCCATTTCTGTTAATGATAAATCTTTTATATCCCGTCCAACAACCTTTGCATGATCTTCAATATAAGAAAACCGCTTGTTAAACTTGTCCATTGTTTCCCTCAATGCTTCTTCGGCATCAACATGCAAAAAACGGGCTACATTAACCACCGCAAAAAGCAGATCCCCCAGTTCTTCCTTTTCGCCTGTACCTGTCTTGATTGCCTTCTGCAGCTCAACCATTTCCTCAGTAATTTTCTCCCAAGCCCCTTCCATACTAGGCCAGTCAAATCCAACCCGAGCCGCTTTTTCCTGAATTTTCTGCGCTCGGTGCAAGGCAGGCAAGCCACGGGGTACCTCCAAAAGCCTTTTCGGCCTGTTCTGTTCTTCCGCCTTAATCTCTTCCCACTTTACAAGAACCTCTTCCGAATTTTCCGCATGCCCTCCGGCAAAAACATGGGGATGACGCCGAATCATTTTTTCTGTTACGCCTTTAATCACATTGTTGATGTCAAAATCCCCTTTTTCACTGGCCATCTGAGCATGAAAAACGATTTGTAGTAATAAGTCTCCCAACTCATCACATAATTTATGCATATTTTTTTCTTCTATTGCTTCTATTACTTCGTATGTTTCTTCCACCAGATATTTTTTTATGGAGTCGTGGTTTTGTTCCCTATCCCAGGGACACCCTCCTTCCCCTCTTAACGTTGCCATTACTTGAACTAAATCATCAAGTGGGTACTTATCTTTACTCAAGCTATCACTTCCTGTCTAAGAACTTGGCATTAAAAAGGCTTAAATCCTGGTAACAACTGACAATATTCTATCAGTCCCCTATTAATTTAGCAACTTAAAAAAAAAATCGCCCGTGGCGATTTTCAGAATATATGAAGATTAGTATTTTATAGTCAAGTTATTGTTCCATCTGCTTTGCTAAAAAGCCCGCTGCTGTTTCGGCAAGTTTTAGTTCCATGTCACCCATAGTTATGTTTTGTTCCTTACTGCAGATAATTACCGCCCCAATTGGATCCCCCTGAGCAATAATCGGGGCAATAACTTGTGCGGAAAACCTGCAACAATCTTCTTCATTATCACTGGCAATTATTGCGCAATCTTCACAATTGGCATTCTCACCCGGGTTATTCAACAACATAGACCGTCGATCTTCCATGACACGTTCTACTGCAGAACCAACCGACTTATTTAAAAACTCTTTCTTTGGAGCGCCACTTACTGCAATAATGGAATCACGATCAGCAATACAGGCAATATGCCCAATAGCTTCATTGAGGGAATCAGCATACTCTTTTGCAAAATCGCCGAGTTCACCGATAGGTGAATACTTCTTGAGAATTACCTCTCCTTCTCGATCAACAAATATCTCTAACGGGTCACCTTCACGGATCCTTAATGTTCTACGTATCTCTTTGGGAATCACAACTCTCCCTAAGTCATCAATCCGGCGCACAATCCCTGTAGCTTTCATTTAACGAATTTCCCTCCTTTTTGCTTATCGTAAAGAGTCAGGCGGCTTTAGTGATAGTATATAACTTTTTCCTGCTCGTTATTCATTTTTTCCCATCAGTCAAACTATTTAACGACATGCTCTGTTTCAAAAAACAAAACGCAGCGAACGTCCGCTGCATTTTGCATGTGATTTTTAATTTTTCCCTTGGCCATTTTGCCCTTTTTCTTCGTTGTTACCTGCAAAAAGATTGTTGGTTATTTCTGAGTCATCCCGAAAGCCCTCTATAAACTCTTGAAAAGCGATATTTTTTTCTCCCTGGGCTAAATAATTTTTAACATCTTCCTTAACTTCTTCAAAAGAACTTTTTTTGACATCCAGCTTAATAATATGATAGCCATAATCCGTGAGAATCGGCTCACGAGTATATTCTCCAACCTTATTTAATTGAAAGGCACCAGATACAAATTCCGGTACTAATGCCAGGGTTGACCGATTAAATTCCATATCTAAAATACCCCCCAGATCCTTTGTCCCCGGATCATCGGAATATTTTTGGGCTAATTTGGCAAAATCTGCTCCTTCATCAAGTTCTCCAACAATAGTTTTTGCTTTTTCCTTGGCATTGGTTAATTCTTCTTCAGATGCTTGGCCTTTACGCGCCTCAACCAAAATATGAGATACTTTTACTTTTTCCCAGTTCTCTTTATCTTGCTCAAATTGTTTCTGCGCAGTCTCATCGTCAATAGTGACGCGGGAAGTAACCTTTTCAAACAATCCCTGTCCGGTTAGCTGATATTTAATCATTCGTTTAAGATCATCTTCCGTCATTTGCTGTTTCTTTAGCCAATCCTGATATTCCTCATCCTTTTGAAAACCCTTTTTTATTCTCTCCTCAAGAAAAGCTTCTATTTCGTCTACACCGGCTGTCACACCCTCTTTTTCGCCTGCCTGCATAACCAGCTTTTCATCAATCCACTGGTTCACTACATTCTGTTTTAATTGGTTTAAAAGTTCCTGCCCTTGTTCTCCTTCAAAGGAAACGCCCATTTGCTCTGAATAAATACAGGCTTGGTCCACCCGAATGTCAAATTCCTTTCTGGTAAGGGTTTCCCCGTTTACTTCGGCAATTGGCTTCTCCCCACACCCTGTTACTATCAAAGCAAACACCAGAACCCCTAAAAATGTCAAGACCCAACGACGCATTTCTTCACAACCTTCCCGTCAAGATAATTCCATTATATCACGAGATTCCTTATCGGTTAAATCAATTAACTTCTCAAACAGCTTAATTACGATATCCAAAATACGCTGAGGCTTCTCCCCGACAGCCTTTATTTTTATTTCTAAATCCACCGCCACGCCAAATGAAATTCTCCGGTTAAATTCACGGACTAACTCTGCTAAAACCACTCCGGAAATCTGCCGGCCGGAGACAAAGCGGATATGAACAAAACCCTTCTGCTGGGCGATAGATGATACACCCAGCTTTTGGGCAAGAACCTTAATCAGCCCCAGTCGAAATAAATTGCGCACTGGTTCCGGAGCAACACCGTATCTGTCCTCTGCTTCTAACTCCAGGTCTTTCACTTCACTGATATCATCTGCCGAAGCAAGCCTTTTGTATAATTCAATTTTTAATTCGGTATCAGCAACATAGGAATCCGGGATAAAGGCATTAATGTTTAGCTCCAGTTGAGGGGTTACTTTTTCCGGGATAAATTCTGCCCCGTAACGCTGTTTATGAACTTCTTCTTGCACCAGCCGACAATACATATCAAAACCAACCGCAAGGATATGTCCGTGTTGTTCCGGACCTAATATATTTCCTGCCCCACGAATTTCTAAATCCCTCATGGCAATTTTAAATCCGGAACCTAATTCCGTGAAATCTCGAATTGCTGTCAAACGTTTTTTTGCAACATCACTCAGAATTTTTTCCTTTCGGTAAGTAAAATAGGCATATGCTTGTTTTTCAGACCGTCCAACCCGGCCTCTTAATTGATAAAGCTGAGATAGACCAAAGCTGTCTGCCTCATCAACAATTAAAGTGTTAACATTGGAAATATCAAGTCCGGACTCAATAATTGTTGTACAGATCAGTACATTTCCCTTTCCCTCAATAAAATCCAGCATGATCATCTCCAGATCATGTTCCCGCATCTGGCCGTGCGCGACAAGCACTTTTGCTTCCGGGACCAGTTCCATGATATGATCTGCCACCAAGTCAATATTATTTACCCTATTATGTACAAAGTAAATTTGGCCTCCCCGTGCAAGTTCCCGCATAATTGCCTCTTTAATTACCCGTTCCTGATATTCCATGACGTATGTCTGGACAGGCTGCCTGTCTTCAGGAGGAGTCTCAATTACACTCATATCACGTACTCCCAGCAGTGACATATGCAGCGTGCGGGGAATAGGTGTTGCCGACAGTGTCAACACATCAACGTTTTGTTTAAGATTCTTGATTTTCTCCTTATGGGCAACACCAAATCTCTGTTCCTCATCAATAATAAGCAGTCCCAAATCTTTAAACTTGACATCTTTAGACAAGAGTCGGTGAGTCCCAATAACAATATCAACCGTTCCTTTAGCTAGGCCATTTATTGTCTGACCAACCATTTTGGCACTTTTAAACCTGCTGAGAACACCTATTTTAACCGGAAATCCATTAAAACGCTCTTGAATAGTCCGCTGATGTTGTTCGGCAAGTACTGTTGTCGGAACCAGAAGGGCAACCTGCTTCCCATCCATGATCGCTTTAAAAGCAGCTCTTAGCGCCACCTCCGTTTTCCCGTAACCTACATCACCGCATAACAGCCGATCCATCGGCTTTTGTCTTTCCATATCTTTTTTTATTTCTTCCACTGCCCGCAACTGATCAGGGGTTTCCGGAAAGGGAAAAGCATCTTCAAATTCCTGCTGCCAAACTGTGTCCGAAGAAAAAGCATGGCCACGAACAGCCTCCCTGGCGGCGTAAAGAGCAAGCAGTTCTTTTGCCATGTCCTGAACGGAATGGCGAACTTTGTTTTTTACTCGGTTCCACTCATTGCCGCCTAGTTTATAAAGCTTCGGAGCACGCCCTTCATCCCCAATATATTTCTGAATCAAATCAACCTGATCTGTTGGTACATACAATTTATCTTCCCCGGAATACTGAATATACAAGTAGTCCCGTTGATTATCTCCAATTTGCAAGCGCTTTACCCCAAGATAGCGCCCAATACCATGATTTACATGAACTACATAATCGCCTTCTTTTAAATCAAGAAACGTGGCAATTTTCTCTCCCTTTCTTGACCGCCGCCGGGATTTAGCATGAATGCCCTGACCTAAAATATCCGTTTCACTGAAAAGCAACATCTTAATCATTCCACACTCAAAACCCCGGGGAAATCCGGCATGAACAACCTCAACACTTTCCGCTCCCAAGTCGGATAATAGTTCTTTCATTTTATTCACCCGAATTGAAGAACTTGCGGAAACAAGCACCCGATAACCCTGCTGCCGATAAAATTTTAAATCCTCTTTCAGCCGGGAAAAATTTCCTTTATAAGAGGGTAGCTCACGGGTAGGGATAGAATATTTGTTGGTAAGGTCAAATCCCCCGTTCTCCGGCAGATGGGAAAACAAAAGAAGAGGCCTTTTCGCCAATGCTTCTTTATACTTTGCTTCTGTTTGAAAATTCTCTGCAAAGGAGGGAAGTATTTTCCCATCCTCAAGAAGATCAAAATACAAAGAATGATTTTCAGCCAAAATTGTTTCTGCTTCTTGTGTAATTCGGTCCGGTTCATCAAGAATTACCAGTCCTCGATCTGAAAGGTATTCTACCGGGGAAACGGCATCAAGGTAAAAATGACAGAGAAATTGCTCCATTCCTCCATTCCAGATGCCTTCCCTCATTTGTTCAATATAAGGAGAAAAGAACTCACGCATGTACCCGCGTTTCATTACGGAGTATGAGCGAGAAACCTTTTCCAGCTCCCGAGCCAGCTTTTCCCCGGCTTTAAACAATGTTTCGGGATCAGCAGGCAACTCACGGGCCGGTGGAAGACTGGCTTCTTGTTTCTCTTGGAGGGAACGCTGGGTAGCAATGTCAAAACTTCTGATCGAATCTATCTCATCATCGAAAAATTCAATCCTCAAAGGATATTCTTCAGTATATGGAAAAATGTCAATGATTCCTCCCCGGATGCTAAAAGTCCCCGGTACTTCTACCATATACTCCTTGGTATAACCAATGTTTATCAAGGTGCTTACTAATTGGCTAAGATTGACACACTGTCCAATAGATAGGGTTAATACAAATTTAGAGAATACGCCAGGAGGTGTTGTTTTTCTCATCAGAGATTGCAGCGGTGCCACCACCAATACCGGTGCCTTTTGGGACAGCCTGGTCAAGCAGGATATTCTCTGCTTCTCTATCTCGGCATTACGGGCATGCACCTCATAGGGAAGAAGTTCTACCGGAGGGAAATAATAAACCTGATTATCTGACTTGAGCGCAACCAAATTTTCGTAAAATGTCCGTGCCGCCTCCGGATTAGATGTCACAACCAGCACAGGAGCTTTAATATCCTCATAAAGTGCTGCCGTCCAAACTGCCCGGGGAAGGCCGGTAAGCCCTACTAATAGTTGCACCGATCCCGGAAACAATTTTGTTTTTATGGTTTGGTATTGGGCATTTTCCTTCCACGCTGCAGTTAATGAGGTAAATGGCATAACGTCCTCCAAATTAAAATATTCTTATTTGTTGAAGTTCCGAAAAAGGACAAACTGAAATAAGCCCGGTCCAAGAGACCGCGCGTAACATAATTCTGCTGTTTTAATAGTTTTAGATAAACATCCGTCTTCATATCATTTTTAAGTATATTTGTTCCCTCGGTTACAAGTCAAGGGGGCACCATTTTAATCGATCATTGTTAGCTGTCCCGCCCAACAGAATTATATTTATTCATTGCCGATACTATACCGTCCTCAATCCATAATAAAATTGCTTCAGCAGCATTAACAATTGTCTCCTTGACCGCTTCCCATTCGTCATTTGAAAAAGGCGTCAGTACATAATCGGTAACAGGTTGATGTTCCGGATGGCTAATACCAACTCGTAAGCGGGGAATTTCCTGACTACCCAACATGCCAATAATTGATCCCATACCTTTATGCCCTCCGGCACTTCCACCGGGTCTAATCCTTAAACGTCCAACGTCCAAATCCATATCATCAAAAACAACCATTAGGTCTGAGAACTCTAACTTATAAAAATTCATTGCTGAAACAACCGCCTGCCCGCTTAAATTCATATAGGTTAATGGTTTTAAGAGAACTAGCTTTTCCCTTCCCAGCCAGCCCTCTGCCAGTTCCGAACAATGGCCCTTCTTACGAAATTCAACTCCAATTTTATCTGCTAGTGAATCAAGCACCATAAACCCGATATTATGCCGGGTCGCTTCATAACGGGCACCGGGGTTTCCGAGTCCCACAATTAATTTCATCCTAAATCCTCCTCTTAGTTTTCCCACTCTTTACATTATTTCCTCTTTTCACTCCTCTTTTCCTTCCCAAAAAATTATTGGGCATATCCTCCAACCAAGAAGCATATTATTTTTTTAGAGTGCCCCATGTGCAGTAAGGAGGTCTTTCTAAAATGGAAAAGCTCAGTAAAAAAGTTGTCTCTCTACCCGTATTCAGTGTCTCTGAAGGCGAACAAATTGGATATGTAAAAAGTCTGATAGTTGACCCTATAAAGAAAGAAATTATTGCCCTGGTAATTGATCAAAAAGGGTGGTTCCGGGAAAACAAAATTATCCCGTTTAACAGAGTAAACAGTATCGGCGAAAATGCCATTACGGTAGATAAATCTGGCACTGCAGAAAAGCCGGCTAACTTGCCACAGATTTTAAAACTTTTGAAGGACCCGGTCCCCCTGATTAATGAAAAAGTTGTCACCGCTGCCGGCAGAACATTGGGATATGTAGAGGAATTTTGGTTTAACTCCCAAGGCGAAATTACCCGACTGGAAATCAGCGGAGGTCTCTTGGAAGGATTCTTAAAAGGAAAGGCAACTCTTCCTGCCAATGAGATTGTCACCATGGGGAAAAATGTTATTATTGCCTCAGACGGTGCAGAAAATACTATGACGATCGGTGAAAAACACCTGCCCAACACAGTAAAAGAATTAAAACAAGTTACGGCCAAAGCATGGGAAAGTACAGTCAGCAGTTCTCAAAAAATTGGAAAGGCTATTAAAAACTCCATCAGCAAGCTGGTGGAAGAAGAAGAAAAACTCTCAAATACCAAAGAAGAGACACAAAAACCGGTAGACCCAAGTAATCGGCCAAACATTAATCATGAGGAAAATCCTGATCTAAGTGAATCGAATCCCACTTCTCGGGAAACAACAGGTGAAACCCAAGAAGAAAAAACAGTTACAGCCCCTCAAGATCTTTCTGACAGCTTAAAACAAGATGAGGGAAAAACCAATGAACCCCAAAAAGAGAAAACAAATCAAACCTCTCAAGATTCCGAAGACTTAACAAAAGAGGCAGAAAAAAACCAAAAGCAAGATTAATAAATAAACCCCTCTACCCAGAGGGGTTTAACTTAGTCAAAGAGCCTGCTTACAGAAAGATTCTCGTGAATCCGAATGATTGCTTCCCCAAGAAGAGGTGCAACAGAAAGAACCTTTATCTTACTGCAAATTTCGTTATTTTGAGGGTTAAAGGGAATGGTATTGGTGACAACAACCTCTTTTATGACCGATGCTTCCAATCGCTCCAGGGCAGGGGAAGAAAGTACGGCATGAGTACAGCAGGCATGCACTTCCTTTGCGCCAAGATCTAGCAAAGCCTTGGCTCCCAAAGTGATGGTGCCGGCTGTATCAATAATATCATCGGCCATTATTGCAGTTTTGCCCTCAATATCCCCAATAATATTCATGATTTCTGCTACATTAGGTTGAGGTCGCCTTTTATCAATAATAGCGATCTCCGCACCCAACCGATTGGCCAGGTTCCGTGCCCGAGTCACTCCTCCTAAATCGGGAGAAACCACCACCACATTTTCCAAGCCTTTGCTTTTATAATACTCAGCCAAAATTGGCACACCGGGCAAATGATCCACGGGAATATCAAAAAAGCCTTGGATAGCACTAGCGTGCAGGTCCATTGCTATTATTCGTCCTGCTCCGGCCGCAGTTAATAGATTTGCTACCAACTTAGCCGAAATGGGATCCCGGGCTCTGGATTTGCGTTCTTGCCGGGCGTAGCCATAATAAGGTATTACCGCGGTAATTCGACGGGCAGATGCCCTGCGAACCGCATCAATCATTATTAATAGTTCCATCATATGGTCATTAACAGGTGCACAGGTTGGCTGCAAAATAAAAACATCTGCGCCTCGAACACTTTCATCGATAGCCAATCCTATCTCCCCGTCTGCAAATCGATTTACCTTGGCTGCCCCTAGGCTCAAACCAAGGTAATCCGCTATCTCCCGAGCTAACTCAGGATTGGCGTTCGCTGAAAACAGCTTTAACTTCATGTCACTCATGGGCTCCATTACCTCCTGGATATCATGTACCTGTTTTAATTCGCGTTAAAGTTGCTTTGTCCTGTTTGCTTTCGACATTTTTTTCGTAACAGATTTTGCTACATCAGATGAATCTTCAGCACCTCTATTCTCTATTACCTTCTTTTTTTCTGGCCGCCCATTCTGAGATGTTCACCTGTTTTGCCCTGCCCACAGCCAGAGCATAATCAGGAACTTTTTTTGTAATGGTAGAACCTGCACCAATTACAGCCCCTTCCCCAACCTCCGCTGGAGCCACTAAATTAGTATTACTGCCAATAAAAGCGCCATCATGTATTTTGGTCGGATGTTTCCTTTTTCCATCATAATTACAGGTTATCGTTCCACAACCGATATTAACGTCTTTACCAACTTGTGCATCACCCACATAACTCAGGTGCGGCACCTTACTGCCTTCGCCAATTACCGAATTTTTTATTTCTACAAAATCACCCACCTTAACACGCTCAACCAATTTGGTCCCCGGGCGAAGATATGCAAAAGGACCAATAGTACAGTTTTCCCCAACTATAGACTCGATGATAACCGAGCGATTAACATGGGCATGGTTAAAAATTTGACAATCTGAAAGATCAGAAAAGGGGCCGATTATACACCCGCTGCCTATTCTTGTCCGACCTCGAATAAAAGTAAATGGTTCGATAATAGTGTCAGGGTCTATTTCAACTTCAGTATCAATAAAAGCAGTATTGGGGTCAACCACCGTTACCCCGCTTTCCATTAATTGTATTACTTTCCGCATGCGCAGTATTTTTTCGGCTTCAGCAAGTTGAACCCTACTGTTTATTCCTAGGGTTTCCTGATAGTCCTCGGCCATAAATGCATTAACTTTTAAGCCCTGGGAAACAAAAAATGCCACTGTGTCCGTAAGATAGTATTCCCCCTGAGCATTATTAACTGTAATTTTATTTACCGCTTCCTTTAACCACTTGAGGTCAAAACAATAAGTCCCCGTATTTATTTCATCCACTGCCAATTCATGT
The DNA here is from genome assembly GCA_050945755.1 of Bacillota bacterium. GTDB lineage: Bacteria > Bacillota > Dehalobacteriia > Dehalobacteriales > Dehalobacteriaceae > JAQVXR01. The sequence continues at coordinate 60,048 of JBMNTN010000003.1, forward strand.
GGCAGGGCATCTTTCTGTTCCACAATCCGGTCCACACTGGAATCCGGTTTTCTGATGATTCTCCCGTAGCCATAAGGATTTGAAATTTTCGCGGATAGTATAGTACATACTGCCCCTGATGTAAAATGCGCTTTCAAAAGTTTATCAAAAGTATCCTTCGTAATAAGAGGGGTATCCCCGCAGGCAACCAGTACGGTACCATTGCTTTCTTTAATTGCAGGCAAGGCAACCATCACAGCATGCCCGGTTCCTAATTGCTGTTCCTGTATCACATATTCGGTTTTGTCACCAAGTGCATTCTTTACCTTTTCGGCTTCATGTCCCACAACAGTGACAACTTTTTCAATTTCCGCTTGCCGGACAGCGTCAAGAACGTGTTCCACCATAAATTTGCCCCCTACTTTGTGCAGTACTTTCGGCAAATCCGATTTCATTCTTGTTCCTTTGCCCGCTGCCAGAATCAATGCTGTTACAAAAGGCAAGTGACCGGCCTCCTCCTATCAGTTAATATTTGGTAATATCTCTCTGGAAAAAGTAATGGAGCAGTTAAGTGCTCCAAAAAAGTGAATAAATTCTTTTTAACTTAAGATGCTTCTTGTTCTGCAAGCACTTCCTGGTATTTATCCAATACTTTTGATTGAATAATATCACGGGCTTGCTGGGAAATGGGATGGGCAATATCCCGAAACTCACCTGCCGGAGTCTTCCGGCTTGGCATCGCTACAAACAAACCGTTTTGACCGTCAACTACTTTTACATCATGCACAACAAAAGCATCATCAATAGTAACAGAGACAATTGCCTTCATTTTTCCCTCCGAGAGGATCTTTCTCACGCGCACATCAGTTACGTTCATTCCCTCACCACCCTTCTTTTATGCACAAGCTCTTTTAGATATTCTCTTAATTCTATGTTTACCATAAAATTCCTTCCACTTTAAGTAAATTTCCAAAATCTCCCCTAAATATACACCACTATGTAAAATAAATACCATCATTTATTTTTATTGTTGCGTTTTTCAAGAAGGTCACCTTTATTTTCTTCCGCTCTCTCGCTCCCTGCAGGTTCGATAATTATCCCTTTATGAGACTCATCAATTGTAATCAGCTCCAAAAGCGAATAATAATCCCGTACCAACTTTTCTCCCGGTTCCCGGGTAGCAACCACTACTCCCGTTCCGATCACAGGTGCATTAAATTCTCCCATCAATTCTTGCATTCCCTTGGCTGTACCGCCGCCTTTCATAAAATCATCAATGATTAAAACCCGTGAACCCTCTGGCAGTGCCCTACGCGACAAAGACATTGTTTGAATTCGCCTGGTGGACCCTGATATATAATTTATACTCACCGAAGACCCTTCAGTAACCCGGCTGGCATCTCTTATAATAATAAGGGGTACATTAAAGGCTCGAGCAGTCATTAGAGCAGGAGGTATTCCTTTAGTTTCCATTGTAACAATATAATCGGGATGGGCATCTTTAAATTGCGTATAAAAAATTTCTCCTATTCGGCAAACAGTTTTTGGGTCATAAATAATATCAGTCATATAAACAAAACCACCGGGAATTATGCGCTCAGGATCGCTAAGTACTAAAGCCAGTTCCTGCAAAAAGGAAAACGTAGTATCGCTTTCTTGCGTGGGCTGATATTTTACACCCCCCGCTGCCCCGGCTATGGAAGCGAGCTCACCTAATGAAAATTGTCCCAATACTTCTTTAACAATAGATAAATCTTCGCTGATGGTACTTTTGGCAGCCCCTGTAATTTCCCCTAAATCGGTAAGTGAAAACAAAACATTCGGGTTTCTTGTCAGTAGTGTAGACAAAAACACCAAACGATCCGCTCTTTTTATTTTTTCCATGTTCCCTGCCCCCGCGCTCTCTATGTTGTCCGAATATTATCCCCCTGTTTTCCTTTAATATTCATTTTCTACACAGAAAAGGAAAAACCTGCAGAAATTTTAGAAGATTTCCCTTGCCTCTCCTTCAAAGAAATATTCCCTTAGCCTTACTTCCCAAACGCCGTTTCTTACTATATAATAATATAGTGTAATGAATAACTCCCGTTAGGTGAGGTTACTATACAAAAATATGCTACTGCCCTGAAACATCGAGAGATGCCAAAGGGTTAGCAGGCAACATCGGACTAAGGTGTTACCTAATGTAGCTGGAATTAAACCTACGTTGTATAGAGCCAAAACTGCACGAGGGGGAAATAACATTGTTTGTTGTTCCTCGCTCGTCATTAAAGCGAGGATTTTTTATTACTGGAGGTGGTTGAATGGACAGTGGGCCTTATGGAAGTACCCCAGAAAAATTAATAAGGCGGAGGTTGGACCAGATCAATCACCTACAAAAGGTCGCCTCCTAAGGAGGGATTAATGTGATTAATATCTACCTTAGCGTTAACGATGAACTTGTACAAATAAAATCCCCGGAAAAAGGCGCTTGGATAAACATTATCAACCCTAGTGAAGAAGAGTTAGAACATGCAGCAGCAATCACCGGTATTTTTTATGACTTCCTCAAATATCCTCTGGATGATGAGGAACGTCCTCGCGTAGAGATTGAGGATAACCAATTGTTAATTATACTAAACGTGCCTATAATTTATCAAGCTTCAGTAATGTATGATACCATCCCCCTGGGTATTATCATCACAAACGATTATATTACAACCATTTGCCTACAAAACATTGATATTGTGACAGATTTTGCTAAAGGAAAAGTAAAAGGAATGGCTACCTATAAAAAGACCCGTTTTGTATTTCAATTAATGCAAAAAGCTTCCATTCTTTACTTAAAATACTTACGCGAAATCAACAAAAAAACTGATGAAATTGAGTTAAAACTTCATAAGTCTATGCGGAATCAAGAACTAATCAGCCTGCTGGATTTAGAAAAAAGCTTAGTCTATTTTTCCACCTCTCTGCGCTCAAACGAGAAAGTTATGGAGAAGCTACTACGCACCTTAAAAATGTATGAGGAAGATCACGATCTATTGGAAGATGTCATCATTGAAAACAAACAGGCAATTGAGATGGCTGATATTTACAGTAATATTTTGAGCAGTACTATGTCGTCATTTGCTTCTATCATTTCCAATAATTTAACCATTGTCATGAAATTTTTGGCCGCTATTACGATCGTTGTCTCCCTGCCTACCATGGTTGCAAGCTTTTTTGGCATGAATGTTTCTTTGCCTTTTGAAAATACACCCCATGGGTTTTTGATTGTATTGGGTATTTCTACAGCTTTATCCGGACTAAGCATTTGGTACCTCATTAAACGAAATGTGTTTTGAAATAATCTTATTCATTTTATAAATAGCACACTAAAGGCGCAACTTCATGTTGCGCCTTTAACTATCAAAAAAAGATCTTTAATTGTTTCCCAATATTGCCACCTAACTTATGTGCCCTTCCTAGGGAATAGCACTTTTTTAACTAACTGAAAAAAGCTTCAAAGTTGCGCCTTCTTAGCCAGTTTTTCCCTTACCAGCAAAAGATCACCCGGTTTATCTACATCAATACCCACTTCCGGATAAGGAGAAATAATTACCGCTCCTTTAATCCCAAAAATATTTGAAACTTTGGCTTCCGCCTCTTTAAGGGTTAAGGACCGCAATAAAAACTTCAGCAAAAAAGACCATCCGACCAGTCTGGCTAAGGCCAGGGGGGATTTTCGTTTCTCAACAAAAGACTCTGCTTTTCCGGCACAGCTTTTTACTACTTGAGGGTTAATCATAAATAGATTTCCTCCGGTAAAAGTCCCCTCCCTAAATTTAATGTACGTTCTTTTTGCTCCTGGGTATAACCTTTCATTTGCTTCCTTGGGTACAACCGGGTAATAAACATCCGCCTGTTGTCGGGAGCACTGCTTAATAAAGTGAGCTAAGGAATTAGGCGTTAGTAACGGAATATCTGAAGTAGCCACAAGAACATTGTTCGAAGGTTTTAATACTTCCAAAGCATTGAGGCAACTTTCAATCGGTGTCCTGCCTGCCGGAACAATAATAATATTCTCCACATTGCCATACAGCCCATACATTTCTTCAATCGGTCCAGCAATTGCGATTCTATTAATCAAGTGAGACTGTCTAAGCGTATCTACAACATAAGACACCATGGGACGGCAGGCTATTTCCACTAGGGCTTCATAATTTTCATTACTTAATTTTTTTAGTTTACCATCATTGATGCTTCCCGCAAGTACTACTGCATCTATACCGGTCATACCGGCATCACCCTTCCTTACAAAGACTTGTGCCAAACTATAAAATAGCCCGTTATGATAAAATAGCCCTTATCTCGGATATATAAGTTTAAAAAATATTTTTACCAAAAGGCACCCATCCTATTCCCTGTTTTTATCTGCCATCTCCATATTCTCAAGCATGCTGTTTTCGGCATTCTCTACATGTTCCTGAGCTAAACTCTGGGCAAGAGGGACATTCCTTTCAGATATTGCTTCTACAATTTTTTTATGCTCTTCCACAGCAATCTTCATTCTGCCCGGATACGCTAAAGAGGTTGACCTAAATCGGTGGATTTGCTCCATCAAATTGTTGACAATCTGTACCAACCGATCATTACGGCTGGCTTTATAGATGATATCATGAAATTCTGTGTCCTTTTGGACCCATTCATTTAAATCGCTGCGTTCCGCCGCTTCCGCTACAGCAATCAGCAACCGCTCCAGCTTTTCCAGTTCGTCTTCCGTAATCCGCTCTGCCGCTAACCCAGCAGCTAACGACTCTAAAGCCGCTCGAACCTCATAAACATCGGCAATATCTTTAAGGGAAATCCCCGCAACATAGGCTCCCTTGCGCGGAATCATTACTACGAAGTTTTCCAGTTCCAATTTTCTGATAGCTTCCCTGACAGGAGTTCGACTTACGCCCATTTCTTCAGCCAACTGCACTTCCATTAAACGCTCGCCAGGTTTTAAATTACCGTTGATAATTGCTTCGCGCAGAGTATCAAAAACTATCTCCCTGAGCGGTTTATAGCTTTCCAGGATAACAGGTGACAACCTTTTTTCCATATCATTCCTCCACTTAAATCGTATGTGCCGTCAAAACAAGATTCCATTTTCTTCGTAACGCCGAAGCTGCTTGAAAACTCTTCTCCTCAGTTTCGGCAAATCCAAGAACAGTGGGCCCGCTGCCCGACATCAAGGGGAATAAACCCATCTCCTTCAACTCGCTTTTTAGTTGAGCCAATTCCGGAAACATAAATAGAGTAACATTCTCTAAAACGTTTAGTAAATTCTCCATGATCATTTTGCCATTGCCAATATTGATTGCTTTAATCATCGCAGAAATATCCGGGTGTCGGTCAATCTGAACTTTATCAACCTCCCGGTAAACCTTTGCTGTTGATACACCATATCCCGGATTAACTAAGCACAACCACATTCTAGGCAACGCCGGCAGAGGTGTCAAGATCTCTCCAATACCTTCCGCCAGCGCAGTTCCACCAAAAACACAGAAAGGTACGTCCGCCCCTAATTCTGCCCCGATTTTGGCTAGTTCGGAATTCTTTAAATTAAGATTAAACAGCATATTTACTCCCTTAAGTACGGCTGCCGCATTGGTACTTCCTCCGGCCAGTCCGGCCGCTACAGGTATTTTTTTTTCAATATGTATACCTAACTCACCTGGAAGATTAAAACGGGCTTTCATCAAAAACCATGCTTTCATGGCTACATTATCTCTGTCTAAAGGAATACTTGCCACATTGGAAGTTACCTGGGATTTGTCCCAGGTTCTTTTCATAATCACATGATCTGCCAAACTAATCGACTGCATAATCATTTTTACATTATGATAACCATCCGGCCGTGTTCCTGTAACATCCAAGGCAAGGTTAATCTTGGCAGGTGCCATTAATTCAACTTCCGCCACGTTAATTGCCTCCTCTCATATTAAGGGAGTTCCTCGAAAATTTCTGTTAGGTCTTGAAGTACCATACTAACTACACGGCACCTGATTAATTGAAAATGATGCAATTAATTCTTTTATCTCGGCCACCTTACTCTCCGCTGCCCTCTCGCCCATTTTAAGGCAATCAACACATTTGGAAAAGTCTAACTGGCCAACCGGTTCGATAATTGGGTAAATTACCATATCTGCACATGACTTAAAACGTCTTCGGGACATCAACTCCCAAGAACGTAAAACTACTTCAAATACATTTACCGGTTCTTTATTGTCAGCAGCCTCTAGGTCAACAGCCAGCACCAAATCCGCTCCCATATTTTTGACAACATCATCTGGACAGTGATTCAGTACACAACCATCCACAAGTATTTTCCCATCTTTTTTTATCGGAGTAAATATTCCCGGTATGGCTACACTGGCGCGAACAGCCTCAGCAATATTTCCTCGGTCAAATTCTACCGTTTCTCTTTTGATCAAATCTGTCGCAATAATCCTTAAGTCAATATCGGCATCTTCAATATTTTTATTTTTTGTAAGAAGGCGCACTGTTTCAACCAAATTATTACCATCAACAAAACCGGTTCGGTGCAAACTAACATTCATTAATTTCTTCAGATTCAGTGATAACAATACCTGTTCTACTATGTCCAAGTCAGCTCCAACAGCAGCTAAAGAAGCGGCAATGGAACCTGCAGAAGAACCGGCAACCATATGAATGGGAATACCATGTTTTTTTAAAACTTTTAATACTCCCAGGTGGGCAAATCCCCGAATTCCACCCCCACCCAGAGCAACACCTATTTTGGGTGCCATAAATATCCCTTCGTTTATCAGACATATTAAAAATCATTTCCCAAATCTCAAGTCAATTAATACATATGGCTAAATTAGAGCTTATAGCCTAAATTGTTATAGTCTCTGTACTTATCAATCAATTGAATTTGGTAATTGGATTGTTCACCCTGGAGAATAAATGCTTTTAATTCCTGCTTAAGCACTTCAAAATCTTCTTCTAAAGCTAAGGCCAGCTGAATACCGCCTAACCGATGAAAGGTAAAATAAGGAAGTTCCCCTGTTGGAATTATCATCATTGTTTCCCCACGGACTACACTGTCAAAGTTTCGCTCAAGCGCTTTGGGCAAAAACTTAACCAGGGAATCAAGCTCAATGGCATCTGTCATGCCTAACGGTAAAGCAATGCGTACACTTGGCTTATTTTCAATCAAAACAGTATAGTTTAAAATCATCGCCTGAAACTTTTCACCAATAATAATTTCGCCGCCTAAACCATGATCTGCATGAAGTTTTGTCTCAAACCCCTTCCCCTTTGCCATGCCAATTACCTCCTTATAATAACCTCTTAATTATTAATAGCCGATATACCTTCCTTCAAATACTTCTTCAGCAGGCCCCGTCATAAAGACATGGTTGTTATTTGCCCACTCAAGGTGCAAATCGCCCCCGGTTAAATGTACTATAATTTCCCGCCTGGTTTTTCCGTTTAAGACACAAGCGACTACTGTTGCACAAGCTCCGGTACCACAGGCAAGGGTTTCTCCCACACCACGCTCCCAGACTCTCATTTTAACTTCGTTCTCATTTAAAACTTGAATAAATTCAACATTCGTCTTAAGCGGAAACAAGTTATGTGTTTCTAATTTGGGGCCTAATGTTTTAACCGGAGCATGAAAAATGTCTTCCACAAATAATAAACAGTGGGGATTACCCATGGAAACCGCTGTAATATATAGCTTTTCTCCCTCCATTATCAGTTGTTCCGAAACAAATTGTTTGTTTTTGCTTATTACCGGGATGTCTGCAGGCTCTAGCCGCGGCTCTCCCATATCAACTCTGATTCCGGAAATACTGCCATCTCTAAAGATTACTTCCGGTCCAATTATTCCTGCAAGTGTTTCTACAGTGGCATCTTTGCCCTTAATCAAACCATGGGTATAGGCAAATTTGGCCACGCACCTAATAGCATTACCGCACATTTCAGGTTCTGTTCCATCAGCGTTAAAAATTCTCATACGAAGGTCTGCTGAATCCGATGGAAGAACTACCACCAGTCCATCGGCCCCCACTCCAAATTGCCGATGACAAATCTTTTGCGCCAATATGGATAAATCCTCCGGAATAACTTGTTGGAAACCGTTAACAATCACAAAATCATTGCCAAGGCCATGCATTTTAATAAATTTCATAGATGCACCCCCAGAGGGAATACCATTTTGAGATAAAATCCCAATATTTTTATTACTATGATAGCATAACCTAAAACCCTTATTCAACAACAAGAAACCTAAAGAAATCATAAAAAGACGCCACAAAGGCGTCTTTTACTTATCCATTTTGTTTCTCCAATTCCCGGAGTGTTTCCCGATAAATGTTAGCCTCCCAGTTTTTTGTTTCTTCCATAATTTTGTCAAGCACCCGGGATGCCTGCTGTAAGAATTCCACATCCCGATCCAAATAAAAAATTTGGCCTTTACTTAATTGAAAAAATGGAACTGCTCCTTCATAAAGAGGGGTAATCCCCTGTCTCCTAATAAATTCCGGAAATTTAGTTAGCCTGCTTTCGATAGGATTTCCTTTAAATAATTCCTCCGTTGCCGGGGATATAATCACCAGCAATCCTAAGGCAGGAGTATTGTCTTTCCCAACCAGTCCCCGTTGCAGCATCCATACCAAATAATCACCATCTTGGTCTATCCTGCTTAGGTCTTCCAATCCGTTCAGCGCTTGTTCTAAAACAAATTTTTCAGCTTCTTTACCCAGGCGAGCTTCCAGTTGGTGAAAATCCATTTGGTAGCTAAAACCATTTACTCTTAAATCAACTTCTCCCAATTTTGCCGCTAATTTCCTGGGATAGTTTTTTTCAGCCATCACTCTCCACCCCTTTTATGGGAATTTACCCTCCTAGAATGTAATACCATTAAAGTTATTTCCTGTCAAGACAAACACCTGAGGAAGCTTCCTTATTCTATTAGGAATTTTTATTCCTTAAAAAAAACAGACCCATCTAAACTTGTTAAATGGGTCAAAGGGCTAAAAAGCCATTAGCCGCTAAATTTATGAAGAAACACCTTCAGCTTTTAAACTAAATTCATTTTGAAATAAATCAACAAACTGAATTTTAAGTACTTTTGTGTCAACTTTTTTCTTCAATAAATGATACATAGAAGTTACTTGAGGGGCTTCCCCTGCACCGGATTGCAGCATACGGAACAATGAAAGCCTGGGGTTAATATTTAATGAAACACTATGACGGGTAACCTGTTGGCAGACTTCAATACCCATCGATGCTATCTGGTGATCCCCCACCCATACTCCATCCTTGCCGGGTTGCTGCTCTGCTTTAATTCCATATTTATAAAGAAGGCGAATAATCACCTCTTCAACTTTGCTTTTAAACTTTTCGACATGAATACCATGCCGGTTAAGATGTACAATAGGGTAAATAACTAACTGCCCGGGTCCCCGATAAGCTGAAGAACCTTCCCAATCTACTTCATATACCGGAATTTCTTCCCGCCTATTTAATGCAGATGGAATCATCACTTCTTTAACATTACCTGCGTTCCCGACTATAATCACATGTGGATGTTCCACAAAAATAATCGTATCAGAAATGTCATTTGCCACCCGCTGCAACCACATCCGATAATTCAGTTTATAAAAATCACTGAATTCCTTTCTTCCTAAATTAATTACACGTAAGTTTCCATTCATCTTTAGCACCCTTTCCGCAAAATAAGCTTCAATTTATATTATGTTTTTTCTTAAATTTTTTCATCCAATACTAATTTTTATAATCTACCAATTTTAATTTAAGAAACACCTTCCCTAAGTTTTTTAAACCGAAGTGCTTCTATATTAAATATGAGCTGCATAAC
>JBMNTN010000004.1:0-68835 GCA_050945755.1 Bacillota bacterium
TTTATCACCAACTTGTATAATATTCTCTGCTCTAATTGTACCATAAAAAATGGCCTTAAACCCATTGTTTTCAAGGGATAAGACCATTTTTTATGCTTTTTGTATTGGACTTTTTCAACAATCTGAACGCGACATATTGTCGCGTTTTGTTTATGCTTGTTCCGTTTTATTGAATAATTTCTGAAGCTTGGATTTCTTACGGGCAGCTGAATTCTTATGAATTATACCTTTACCGGCAGCTTTATCAATATTGCTGATGGCTTTGACCAGCAGATTCTGGGCTTGTTCTTTATCGCCACTTTGTAGGGCGTCACTATATTTTTTTACGGAAGTTTTTATTCTGGATTTTGTGGCAGCGTTTTTTATCCGGCGAGCTTCAGCAATTAGAACGCGTTTTTCAGCAGATTTAATGTTTGGCACTACGGTGTCACCTCCTTCAATTACCTCTATGTAAAGAAAATAACATTATTTGTTTGTTCGTTAAACAGGATATATTCTATCATGGATGTTAAAAAAAAGCAAGAAAACCCGGGAAAAGGTTAAGGCTAAAATTTTATCCTGTATAATTTTTAAGTCCCAGGTAATGCTAATTAAAGATTTAAAAAAAGGAGTTGATACAATTTGGTCGGCTTGATTATTAGGTTTATTGTTTCCGCCCTTGTGCTTATGCTGGTAAGCTGGCTGCTTCCGGGAATTTCAGTGCGCGGATTTACCGGAGCATTGATTGCTGCCGTGGTGATAGCAGTCTTGGGTTATCTGGCGGAAAGCTTGATGGGAAAGAAAATTTCTCCCTACGGTCGGGGTATTGTCGGGTTTATTTCGGCAGCAGTGGTCATTTATTTGGCCCAATATATCATCCCCGATTATCTTTCCGTCAGTTTGATAGGTTCACTTTTGGCTGCTTTAGTTATTGGAATTGTTGATGCTTTTGTCCCAACCGCATTAAGATAATTATTGTGCCTCGCTTAACAGGCAATTATTCTTCAAACAGCAAAAAGCGCAGCTTGGCTTGCGCTTTTTTTGGTCTATCTACCTTCGGACATGCATAGTTTTATTATGCGGTAGGAGGTGGACTAATTGTGGCCTGGAAGATTTGGATTTACCGGTGTCGCGCGAGTATATGGAAAAAAACCCTATTATTTTTTCTGATACTGTTACTTATCATTGGATTTCAATTAGGGGTTAATTTAAACGGGTTTGTGGTACCGGTTTCTCGCATGATAATTGGAGCAGATGTTTCCGTCGGTTGGAAAATCATCGGGTTGGGTGATAAGGGGATTATTGGAGCATTTAATCAAGTTCTTCCGATTGCTTCTTATTCCGGGTTTAATTATGTGGAAGATGAGGCAACAGGTATGCTACTTACCGCGATGGAGGACCTAACAACTGTCAACTTAACTGATCCCGCTACTTTTTTAGAATCTCAATTAGCTCATTTTAACAGGGCTCAACCTGTCTCAGCAGAACCGGAGGTTTTTACGATAGAGGAACAAGACCTTCCTCTGCCTGAGAAAGTGGAGACGGCCCCTTCCCTGGATCGGACGAAACCATTGGTTGCTATTTACTGTACACATAACGCGGAGTGTTATGTTCCTTCTCAGGGTAAGGAAAAGTTGGAAGGGAAAAACGGCGGAGTATATATAGCAGCGGAACATTTAAAAGAAACGCTGGAAACAAAATATCAGACAGCAGCTATTCTAAGCAACACAATTCATGATTATCCGGATTGGGCTAAGTCTTATACCAAGTCTTTAGTTACACTGGAACAGTTGAAGAAAGAGTTCCCTTCAGTTAAAGTATTTATTGATATTCACCGGGATGCTCTAACCCCCAAGAAGAGTACAACTTGTGAGGTAAATGGAAAAAAGGCGGCTAGGATTTTGCTGATTGTAGGCAGTGATACCAGGCTGCCCCATCCAAACTGGAAGCAAAACCAACAGTTTGCCAATTATGTGGCTAAATTGGCTGAAGAGCACTATCCCGGTTTTGTCAAAGGAGTTAGGGTGCAGGATGGGAGATACAACCAGCATGTTTCTCCCCACTGCCTCCTTGTTGAGGTCGGGGGTACGGAAAATACTTTGGAGGAGGCTAAACTAGCGGTTGAAATGTTGGCGGATGTAATTAGCTTGGTGGTGAAGGAATCTGAAGAAGAATCATAATTTGCCATTTTATAAAGCAATATTGGCAGCTTGTTTTTTTGTATGTTTGGGGTTAAATACAGCTGCCCATGGTCTAAATAGAATAGCCCCGGAAATCTCCGGGGAAATCCTTCAAATATCTGAAGCCAATGAAATATGGGCGGTTGAGGTATTGGGCAGACAGTATGATTTTGATGTAAAGAGGGCGCAAGATATAATTACTCGAGGGAAGAATTATTTACAATTGGCAGCGGAGAATATCAGAGAGTCTGTATTATCCCAGGTTTCTTCTTTGCTCTGCCCTAAATAACAGGAAGATAGGTTCTGATGACCTCCGCTTCCTGTTTCTTTTTGGTAATAATTGTGGCGAGGTAAATGGTCTTAGGTTATAATATTAGAATGGTATTTTTTCGTAAGGAGAACCGGAGAATGTCACAAAACACACGTGTCGTTAAAGCTGCCGGGTTTATCATGGTAGCCATGGTAATTTCCCGGATACTTGGCTACCTTAGAGATGTTATTATTTACGCCCAGTTTGGTCAAAACCGGATTACCGATGCTTATAACGCCGCTTTTTCCATACCGGATTTTTTATATATGCTGTTGGTCGGCGGGGCTTTAAGCTCTTCCTTTATCCCTGTTTTCTCCAGCTACATTGCCACAGACCGGGAGAAAGAGGGCTGGGAAGTTGCCAGTGTCGTTATTAATGTTGTTTTTTCTCTCATGACAATAGGGATTATTATTGGCTACCTGTTTACGCCCCAGTTAATTTATCTTTTGGTTCCCGGTTTTGACGCCGGCGCGATGAATCTCACCGTATTCTTGACCCGGATTATGTTTCTCCAGGTTGTATTTATGTCTCTCTCCGGTATTTCAATGGGTATCCTTCATTCATATAAACACTTTACCTCCCCGGCGATTGGTTCCGTTCTTTATAATCTGGGGATTATTTTCGTGGGTGTTATTTGTGGGAATTTAATTGAATCAGTCTGGCCTGGTTATGGGATTGCCGGGTTTTCCATCGGTGTCGTTATTGGTGCGGCGGCTAATTTTGCCGTGCAGGTTCCTGCCCTTTTAAAGATTGGCCTGAAATATCGGTTTAGTTTTAATATATTTCATCCCGGGGTGGTTAAACTAGGCAAACTGATGGTTCCCATCTTGATTGGGCTGTCGGTGAGCCAGGTCAACTTATTTGTGAATCAGAATTTAGCATCTTCCCTTCCGGCAGGTATTGTTGCAGCGTTAAGGACAGGCCAACGCCTAATGCAGCTTCCCATCGGCATCTTTGCGATTGCGATTGCTGTTGCTGTCTTTCCCACTTTGACGGGTCATGCAGCTAAAAAAGAAAGGGATGAATTCAAAAAAACCACTTCCCTGGGCTTCCGATCGGTGGTTTTCATTACTTTACCGGCAGCGGTTGGTCTTGCTGTTCTTCGTGTCCCCATCATCCGTTTTATGTTTGAATTTGAGGGAGGAAAGTTTACTAATGAGGCTACCCTGGCTACAGCAGATGCCCTGTTATATTATTGTATCGGTCTTTTTGCTTACTCGGCAATTCACGTTTTAAGCAGAGTCTTTTATGCTCTCCAGGACACTCTCACGCCTGTGTTAGCCGGTATTTTAGCAATTGTAACAAACATTGGTTTAAGTCTTTTATTAATACATCCAATGCAGCAAGGAGGGCTTGCCTTAGCATATTCCTTGGCAGGCATTTTAAATATGGGGATTCTCTTGATTCTCTTGCGGCGCAAAATTGGCCCGTTAGGTGGATGGCGGTTGTTACTATCCTTGGGCCAGACGATCTTTGCCTCCTTCTTAATGGGTTGGGTGGTCTTTTATACAGCTAAATTCAGCATGATACTCTGGGGTACCCAAACGAAGCTTGCTCAGCTGGCGCAGGTTTCTCTCTCCGTAATTGTGGGAGCACTAATATTTGCCTTGGTATCTTTGTTGTTTAAAATGGAAGAAGCGGAACTGGTGGGGAAAGTGTTGTTCAGACGCTTCAGGCGGAAACATTGAAAGGTTTAGCTGGGCGGTGCTTGCCTGAAGGGAAAGTTTAATGCTATAATATTTTGGATTAGCTATAGACAGGGGGTAAGGTTGGTAATGGCAAGACAGGATACGACACGCAATTTTTGTATTATTGCTCATATCGACCATGGAAAATCAACACTTGCCGACCGTTTGCTGGAATATACGGGTGCTCTTTCTGCTCGGGAAATGGAACAACAGGTTTTGGACAAAATGGATATTGAGCGGGAAAGGGGCATTACGATAAAGCTTCAGGCAGTGCGTATATCTTATACAGCTCAGGACGGAAAAACATATACCTTGAATCTAATTGATACTCCGGGTCATGTGGATTTTAATTATGAAGTTTCCCGGAGTCTGGCGGCCTGCGAAGGAGCACTTCTGGTAGTCGATGCCACCCAGGGAATTGAGGCGCAGACTCTTGCCAATGCCTACCTGGCGATTGAACATGATCTGGAAATAATTCCGGTTATTAATAAAATTGATTTACCTAGTGCCGATCCGGAAAGTGTCAAGAAGCAGATTGAAGATATTCTAGGTATTGATGCAGACGAAGCTATTTTAGCTTCAGCTAAGACGGGGGTTGGCACGGAAGAAATATTAGAAGCCATTGTACAAAAAATTCCCGCCCCGGAGGGTGACCCATCTCTCCCTTTAAAGGCGCTGATTTTTGATTCTCATTTTGATTCCTACAGAGGGGCGATTCCTTATATCCGGATTGTTAACGGAACAATGAAAAAGGGAATAAACATGAAAATGATGGGTACGGGAAAGTCTTTTGAAGTTACCGAGGTAGGCATTTTTACTCCGGCACCGCAAAGTGTGGATTGTTTGAAGCCCGGGGATGTGGGTTTTATTGCGGCCAGTATTAAAAATGTGAAGGATACTCAGGTGGGTGATACCATTACAGATGCCGATAGGCCGACGGAAGAACCGCTGCCCGGGTATCGAAAAGCTGCCTCTATGGTATATTGTGGATTATACCCAATAGAAACCAATGATTATTCCGATCTTCGGGATGCCTTGGAAAAATTGCAATTGAATGATGCTGCTTTGGTCTATGAACCGGAAACGTCGGGAGCGTTAGGATTTGGCTTTCGCTGCGGTTTTTTGGGACTTCTTCATATGGAGATTATCAAAGAACGTCTGGAAAGGGAATATGGTTTAGAACTGCTCACAACTGCACCGAGTGTAAATTACCGGGTAAGAAAAACTGATAATACGGAAATTTATATTGATAACCCTACCAAGCTTCCTCCTAGCCAGGAAATTATGATGGTGGAAGAGCCTTATGTCAAAGCGACCATTATGGTCCCGTCGGAATTTGTCGGAAGCATTATGGAAATTGCCAATGAACGGCGGGGTACTTTTCTTAATATGGAGTACATTACAGAAACCCGGGTGATGATGATTTATGATTTACCCTTGTCGGAAATAATCTACGATTTTTTTGATCAGCTTAAGTCACGGACAAAAGGATATGCTTCGTTGGATTATGACTTGAGCGGATATAAGGAATCAGATCTGGTTAAGTTAGATATTTTGGTTAATAATGAAGTTGTCGATGCCTTATCGTGTATTGTGGATAAGGAGAAAGCTTATTACCGGGGGCGGGCACTGGTGGAAAAACTGCGCCGGATAATTCCCCGTCAGCTTTTCGAGGTTCCTATTCAGGCAGCGATTGGTAATAAAGTAATTGCCCGAGAAACAGTCAAAGCATTGCGGAAAAATGTTTTGGAAAAGTGTTATGGGGGAGACATTACCCGGAAAAGAAAGCTTTTGGAAAAACAAAAGGAAGGCAAAAAACGCATGAAGCAGGTGGGAAGTGTAGAGATTCCCCAGGAAGCGTTTATGGCGGTGTTAAAAATAGATTAGCCTCAGGCTAATCTATTTTATAAATTTAGGATTATTTTGTGATCTGGAGGAGCAGATGGAAGCTGTCTACATCCATATACCATTTTGCATAAAAAAATGTAACTATTGTGATTTTTACTCTCTTCCAATAAAAACCGCAGGTGCACTAATAGAAGAATATTGTACCGCCGTGCAAAAAGAGATTACGCTGTATGCCCGGGAGTTAGGTGACAGTGTTCAAGTCAAATCCATTTATTTTGGCGGGGGGACGCCAACTGTTCTACCTGCCCGGGAACTGACCGGAATTTTAAACACGTTATATGCCTCTTTCCCGGTTACCAATGATGTGGAAGTTACCGTGGAGTGTAATCCTGGTACGGTAGACGGTGATTATTTTCTCCGATTGAAGGATGCTGGGGTAAACCGCTTGTCTATTGGAGCACAGGCCGCACAGGACAGACTCTTGGAGAAAATGGGGCGGATCCATTGCTGGCGGGATACAGTGCGGACTTTATCCCAAGCCCGCCGAACCGGGTTGGAAAATATTAATCTGGATCTGATTTACGGTCTGCCAGGACAGACAATTGAGCAGTGGAAGGAATCCTTACGGGATACCCTCTCTTTGGAAGTACCCCACGTTGCCGTTTACGGGTTAAAACTGGAACTGGATACCCCTTGGGGACAGGCTAGGGAATTGGGAAAACTGGATTTTCCTGACCAGGATATCTCTGCTGATATGCTGGAAGCAGCTATGGATTTTCTTATGGGGGCAGGTTATCTCCATTATGAGATTTCCAATTTTGCCCGACCTGGGTTTCCTTCCCGTCATAACATTGTATATTGGAAAAATCATGATTATTTGGGAATAGGGGCGGCGGCTGCTTCCCACCTGGGGCCTACCCGGCGTACTAATGTTTTGTCAGTAGAGGGGTATATCGACGCCCTTAGGCAAGGTTGTTTTCCGGTAGGGGAAGAAGAGTTTTTAGATAGGGAAACGGAAATGGCGGAGACAATTTTTTTGGGATTGAGGCTTCTCACAGGAATTGATCAGGATGAATTTAGAGCGCGATTTGAGGTTAACCTAATAGATAAGTATTCAGCACAAGTGGAAAAACTTTGTCGACTTGGCCTTTTAAAGATGAGCGGAAACCGGATTAAACTTTCCCGAAAGGGACTGTTTTTAGGCAACGAAGTATTTTTGGAATTCCTTCCATAAGGGTTGACAAAAACTTCATACGGTGGTATTTTTGAATTAGCACTCAACAGGGAAGAGTGCTAACAAGGGAGGAGGGCTATTAATGATTGATGAGCGGAAAAAGCAAGTGTTACATGCGATCGTTAAGGATTATGTTAGTACCGCAGAGCCTGTCGGATCCCGAACTATTGCCAAAAAATATGATCTGGGTGTTAGCTCAGCTACTATTCGAAATGAAATGTCCGATCTGGAGGAAATGGGTTTAATTGAACAACCTTATACTTCCGCCGGGAGGATTCCATCAGACAAAGGTTACAGGTTTTATGTCGATTATCTGATGGAAAAAGAAGAGTTGAATGCTGATGAGATTAACAATATAAAAATGTGCTTTGCTAAAAGATTGCACGAACTAGATGAATTAGTACAAGAAACCTGTCAAATGTTGTCACATTTGACAAAGTATACGGCCCTGGTTTTAGTTCCCAAACGCAGTGAGGGTAAATTAGAAACAATTCAGATGGTTTCTGTTAGTCCGCACCGAGTTTTAGTGTTGATTATTACTGATACCGGTTTTATTAACCACCGGATTATTGATTTGGGCAAACCCATTGATTCTAGTCGCTTACAGGAAATTAACAATCTTTTACAGCAAAAACTTTACGGCCTGAGCATTGAACAGGTTAACCGGACACTCTTAAGAGAAATTTCCCACCAGATTGTCAGACAGGAACAGCTTTTAGACCTGGCATTGGAGCTGATGGAGCAGGCTCTTTTGGAAAGCGGAGATGAACGGGTTTTTACCGGAGGCGCGCTTAATATGTTGAACCAGCCGGAATTTCGAGATGTCGAAAAAGTAAAAACCCTCCTTGGCATATTAGAAGAAGAAGAGACGATAAAAAAACTTTTGCATAAGCAGTTGGGAGAAGGTACGGAGATATACATTGGCGGTGAGATTCCCTTTGAGGGGATAAATAAATGCAGTGTGATTACCGGGACATATAAAGTTAATGGCAGGGTAGTCGGTTCCATTGGGGTTTTAGGTCCGACGAGGATGACTTATCCCAAAGCAGTATCTATTGTGGAAATAGTTACTGATCAGTTGTCCCAGGTGCTCGCCCAAATGTTTAGGTAAGAATGGGAGAAATTTTTCCGGGCAGAGGTGAAATGATTGTCTGTTAAACAGGTAAGTTCCAATGCGGAAGTTGATGAACGGCTGGCAGCTTTAATGACAAATTCCAATGCTATCAGGGCAATTGCTACTGCGGTGGAAGGAACCATTGGTCCCAAGGGTCTCGATACCATGCTGGTGGATAAATTTGGTAATGTTGTTATTACTAATGCTGGCGTAACAATACTTGATTTAATGGAAGTAAACCATCCGGCCGCTAAGATGCTAATTAATGTGGCCAAAGCTCAGCAGGATGAGATTGGTGACGGGACAACTACGGCGACGCTTATGGCAGGAAGCCTTGTGGCATCCGGTGTAGAACAGGTTGTGAAAGGGGTCCCGGTGGCTAGGATAATTGAGGGTATGAGGATCGGAATAAAAACGGCCGTATCTTTATTTAAGAGCAATAGAAAAGTAATCACTGATATATCCGATCCGCTGTTGAGGCAGGTAGCCTTAATTGCCGGACGGGAGCATGAAGATATTGCCGATCTGGTTGTTGAGGCTGCGATGTTGATTGGCCGGGAAAAATTATTGGATCAGAGTTTTAAGCTCGGCAAAACTATATCCGCCACAGTTGGGGCGGAAAATAGAGTTTTCCTGGGTACTATTGTCAGCAAGGAACGCTTGAGCCGGCAGATGCCGCAAAAGGTGGAGGGTGCGCGTATTCTGGTGATTGATGATGCTTTGGAACCGGAGGGGATTGAAGACGAAGCGCTGGCTAGTGAAGCAGGTTTTGCCAGATACTTAGAACTAAGACAAGAATTTGAAGATAATGTCCGGAAGATTATTTCCCTGGGAATAAATGTGGTTTTAGTGGATAGGGGAATTGACGACTTGGCCGAGGAGATGCTTACCGACGCCGGAATTTTAGCGGTAGAGCGGGTAGCCGGCAAGGAACTGCGCAAGGTGGCTGAACATACCGGTGCTCGTTTTATAAAACGGACCGGCCTGAAGAAGGAAATAAGTGAGCTTGCAAAATATACAGGAACAGCACAGGTTGTTTATGAAGACGAGAAGCTGGAGCAGATCTTGATCCTTCAGGGCGGGGGCAAACCTATGGCTACGATTCAGGTTGGAGCTGCCACAGAAGAGGTCGTGGGTGAAAGAGAAAGGATAGCCAAGGATGCTGCTGCTTCAGTTCAAGCTGCGGTAAAGGGGGGAGTCCTTCCCGGGGGCGGTGCTGTTGAATTAGCTGCAGCCCAGGAAGTTGAGCATGTCCGGCGGCAGGTCGGGGGTATGGCTGCTTACGGTGTGGACTGTGTAGTTGAAGCATTAAAAAAACCTTTTATGCAAATTGTCCTGAATGCGGGTTTTAATCCACTTGAGAAATTAGGTGACGTTTTGGCAGCCCAGTCGGAGGAAAGAAATTCTACTTTAGCCGTTGATTGCGATAACGGGGCGATTAGGGATATGTATGAATTAGGAGTTGTTGATCCGGCACCGGTTAAAATATATGCCTTACAGGCTGCCGGAGAGGTGGCGGAAGCAATAATGCGCATCGGCACAATTATCAAAATGAAAGTAGAAAAAGACGAGGAAGCAAAGCAGGGACATGAGGATTACCGGGGTTGACAAAGAAGATAATTAGAAAATTAAGGATAACAGCAAGAACTTTACGGTAACAAATAATTCCGGAAAGGTATGGTGAATCTCAGATGGTTGAGGTCGATAAGGAAATAAGGAAAGAGAAAGACACTGTCCAAAAGGATGTGCCAGTTTCTCCTGAAGAGGTCAAGACCGATACCGGCGAAGGACCGGAACAGGGCGACAACAGGGAAGAGACTATATGTATCCAGGATTTGCAATTGCAGGTGGATAAGATTAAGGCCGAAAATGATGATCTGATTAATTCACTGCAAAGATTGCAGGCTGATTTTGAAAATTTCCGTCGGCGCACGCGCCTGGAAAAAGAAGAACTGGTGAAATATGCGGTAGAAGGGTTAGTATGCTCCCTCCTTCCGGTCGTGGACAATTTTGAAAGGGCTTTGGCTTCGGCAGATAACGGAGGTGAGACGAAGGATTTCATGCAAGGCATGGAAATGATTTTCCGACAGTTGATTCAGGTGTTAACACAAGAAGGGTTAGCTCCCGTGCAAGCTGTGGGAAACCCGTTTGACCCTAACTTTCATGAGGCTGTAATGCAGGTGGAACAAGAAAACACCGAGTCAAATATTGTTATTGAAGAAATCAAAAAGGGATATACTTTGAAAGGCAAACTGATTCGTCCCAGCATGGTAAAAGTAGCTAAATAACCAGGTGTGTTGATTTGATTGACACAATTTTTGGTTAATATATAAAAGGAATAATACTATTTAGTCTTTTTGCCGAAGGAGGTACTTATAATGGGTAAAGTAATTGGGATTGATCTGGGAACAACTAATTCCTGTGTTGCTGTGATGGAAGGCGGTGAAGCGGTTGTTATCCCTAATGCGGAGGGGGGACGCACTACTCCCTCGGTAGTGGCATTTTCAAATACCGGTGAAAGGCTGGTTGGTCAAGTAGCCAAACGTCAGGCCATTACCAATCCTGATCGTACAGTCATGTCCATTAAGCGACAGATGGGGAAAAAATATGATACAAAGATTGGAGAAAAAAATTATTCTCCCCAAGAAATTTCCGCATTTGTTTTACAAAAGTTAAAAACAGATGCAGAAGCATATTTAGGGGAAAAGGTGAATCAAGCAGTAATCACAGTACCTGCCTATTTTTCTGACAGTCAGCGCCAGGCAACCAAAGATGCTGGAAAAATTGCCGGACTGGAAGTACTAAGGATTATTAATGAGCCGACAGCAGCTGCTTTAGCGTACGGTTTGGAAAAAGGTGAAGACCAGACTGTATTAGTTTTTGACTTAGGCGGCGGGACATTTGACGTTTCCATTTTGGAATTAGGAGACGGAGTTTTCGAGGTAAAGGCCACCAGCGGGAATAATTTCCTGGGTGGAGATGATTTTGACCAAAAAATTATTGACTGGCTGGTTGCCGAGTTTAAAAAGGCTGAAGGAATCGACTTAACGAAAGATAAAATGGCTGTACAGCGGTTGAAGGAAGCTGCGGAAAAGGCAAAACACGAACTTTCCGGCGTTCTTACGACCAATATTAACCTGCCTTTTATTACTGCCACGGCGGAAGGACCGAAGCATTTAGATCTGACACTGACCAGAGCAAAATTTGATGAATTAACTGCTGATCTAGTGGAGAGAACTATGGGGCCGACTCGACAGGCGCTTTCTGATGCCGGGTTGAAGCCAGGGGATATTGACAAAGTTCTTTTGGTGGGTGGTTCTATCCGGATTCCCGCTGTACAGAATGCGATTAAAAATCTCCTGGGAAAAGACCCGCATAAAGGAATTAACCCGGATGAATGTGTGGCTCTTGGTGCAGCAATTCAAGCCGGTGTATTGGCGGGAGAGGTAAAAGATGTTCTGCTTCTTGACGTGACCCCCCTCTCTTTGGGAATCGAAACATTAGGCGGTGTTTTCACGAGGTTGATCGACCGTAATACCACTATTCCCACAAGCAAAAGCCAAGTTTTCTCTACAGCTGCCGATAACCAGACTTCTGTGGAGATCCATGTATTGCAGGGAGAACGGCCAATGGCGGCGAACAATAAGACGCTGGGACGTTTTACCTTAACGGGAATTCCGCCGGCACCTCGGGGCATTCCCCAGATTGAAGTCAAATTTGATATCGATGCCAACGGGATCGTGCATGTTAATGCAAAAGATTTAGGTACCGGACGGCAGCAGGATATTACCATTACAGCGTCCAGTGGGCTTAGCGATCAGGAAATAGACCGTATGATGAAAGATGCAGAAAAATATCAGGCAGAAGATGAAAAACGCAAAGAATCAGTGGAAGTAAGGAATCAAGCTGATGCCATGGTTTACCAGGTGGAAAAGACGCTAAAAGACTTGGGTGACAAGGTATTGGATGCTGAAAAGGCGGAGATTGAAAGGGCTAAGGATGCGTTGAAAGATGCTTTAACCAGGGATAACATTGACGAGATAAAAAGCAAATCGGAGGAACTTTCCCAGGCACTTCATAAGGTTAGCGAACGTATATATAAGCAGGCAGGTCCGCAAGGGGCAGCTCAGGGTGAGGCCGGACCAAATGCCGGTCAATCCCAACCAAATGATGATGTAGTTGATGCAGATTATGAAGTAATGGATGACGACAAAAAATAAACCGCCCCCGAGGAAGGTGGTTAAATGAGCAAACGTGATTATTACGAGGTTTTGGGTGTTTCCCGTACTGCCTCGGAAGATGAAATCAAAAAAGCATATAAAAAGTTGGCAAAAAAATATCATCCGGATTTAAATCCGGATAGCAAAACGGCAGAGGAAAAATTCAAGGAAGTTAACGAAGCATATGAGGTGTTAAGCAATCCGGACAAGCGAGCCGGTTACGACCAATTTGGCCATGCCGGAGCCAACGGTACCGGCGGTTTTGACTTTGGCGGCGGTTTCGGAGGTGCTGATTTTGGCGGTTTTGGTGACATCTTCGATATGTTTTTTGGTGGAACCCATGGCGGCGCTGGTCAGCGCCGCGGTCCTCAGCGGGGTGCGGATCTTAGAGTAGATCTGACCATTACATTTGAGGAAGCAGCCTTTGGCGTGGAAAAGGATGTGGAAATTCCCCGCCTGGAAAATTGTGATGTTTGTGGTGGGTCTGGTGCTGAACCGGGTACTCAACCACAAACATGTCCGGTGTGCCGCGGCAGCGGAAAGGTCAGATCAGCCCAGGCTACTCCCTTTGGCCAGTTCCAAACGGTAAAAACATGCCATCGCTGCCGGGGGACGGGTACGATTATTGAAAATATTTGCAAACACTGTGCTGGAAGCGGAAAAGTTCGTAAGGTCAGGAAAATCCATGTAAAAATTCCAGCAGGAGTGGATTCCGGTTCGCGTTTGCGTGTCGCCAACGAAGGTGAAGCTGGTGAATTAGGTGGGCCGCCGGGAGATCTTTACGTCTATCTTAGCGTCAGACCTCATAAAGTATTTAAACGTGAAAATGATGATGTTTATTGCGAATTTCCCATTTCATTTGTCCAGGCGGCACTGGGCTTTGAAGCGGAGGTTCCCACCCTGGACGGCAAAGTCAAATTAAATATTCCGGAAGGAACCCAAACCGGAACTTCTTTCCGGCTTAGGGGCCGGGGCATTCCTAAACTTAGGGGTTATGGCCGGGGTGATCATTTTGTCAAAGTGAAAGTGATAACGCCAACCAAACTAAATGATGAACAGAAAAAGCTTTTGCGTGAATTAGATGCATCTTTATCTGATAATCAGCAAACGGAAAAGGCAAAGGGTTTCTTTAACAAGGTGAAAGACGCATTTATGGGATAAGATTATTTAACGTACAGGGTAAGGGCCTGGGTATAATTCTCAACCCAGGCCCTCTCATCTCGTACTCAACTTAGGGTTTGGCCAAAATTACTGAAAGAGGTGCTAATTTTGAATTATTTGGAAGTGACAGTAAAAACCACCGAGGAAATTTATGAATCAGTGGCCAACCTTTTTTGGGAATCAGGCGCCGGCGGAGTGGTGATTGAAGATCCCCGGGTGATCCTTACCCATATTGCGGAAGATAATTGGGATGCTTGGGAATTTCCGGAGGAGCTTTTGGAGCAAGAAGGAATTGTCATTAAAGGATACCTTCCTTTGGATGCTTCCCTCGTGGAAACAGTGGGAAAATTAAAAGAAAGAATTGAGGGTCTTAAAAAGCATTTTCCGGAAGGCCGGATTGAAATTACTGAAACGGAAGTAGCGGGGGAAAACTGGGCTACTTCCTGGAAAGCTTTTTATCAAGTAGAAAAAGTGGGAACAAAGGTTGTAATTAAGCCTTCCTGGGAAGAATATAATCGTAATCCTGAAGATGTAGTAGTAGAACTGGATCCTGGTATGGCCTTTGGGACAGGGACTCATCCCACAACGGTTATGTGTATTGGTGCTTTGGAAAAAAATGTCTTTTCCGGCTGTCGGGTACTTGATGTGGGAACGGGTTCCGGAGTGTTAGCTATTACGGCAGCAAAACTGGGGGCAGGCCAAGTTGTGGCGGTGGATCAGGATCCCGTGAGCATTGATGCTGCCCGGCAAAACGTACTGCTTAATAATGTGGGAGATCGGGTAACGGTGCAGCAAGGGGACTTAGCTTCTAGTATCAAAGAAAAAGCAGACATCGTTATTGCCAACATAATTGCTGACGTGATCATTAAACTGGCTCCTCAGGCTGCGGCTCTAACCGAACCATCAGCTGTTTTTATTTCTTCCGGAATCATTAAAGATCGGCTGTCTGAGGTGTTAGAAGCATTAAAGGCTAACTCCTTTCAGGTGGAAAATACTATTTATGAAGGTGAATGGGTGGCAATTATCGCCCGTCGGGTTTAGCTTATGGCCAGATTTTTTGTAGAGCCTAGTCAGGTCAATAATGGGATAATCACTATTTTGGGAACAGACGTCCACCACATCAGCAAAGTTTTAAGGTTAAAAGAGGGCGATTTAGTAGAAGCAGCAGACAGTACAGGAAATGTTTACCGGACAGAACTGCAGTCGGTGCACGTCAACTCGGTTGAGTTAAAAATTCTGTCGACCATTTTGTCTCCAAGTGAACCGGAAGTGGAAGTATACCTGTTACAGGGTTTACCTAAAGGAGAAAAGATTGATTTTATTATTCAAAAATGTACGGAAATAGGTGTGAAAAAAATAATACCTATTACCACTGAGCGTAGTATTATCAAGTTGACCCCAGAAAAGGGGGAAAAACGCTTGAAACGGTGGCAGCGGATTGCAACTGAAGCGGCAAAGCAATCAGGCAGAGGGTCTGTTCCTGAGGTTTACCCGGTGACGGAAATGGGACAAGCACTTGCCATGCTTCCCCCAGATACGGTTATTATCATGCCTTGGGAAGGAGAACAGGTGGTAAGCATCAAAGAGGTGTTGACTACTCTCAAACCGGAAGGAACCTTTGCCCTGGTGATCGGTCCGGAAGGAGGATTTGCCAGAGAGGAAGTAGCATTAGCTCAAAAGGCCGGCGCCCAGGTTGTTTCCTTGGGGCCGCGGATCCTGCGTACGGAAACAGCGGGAATGGTAGCATTAGCGTTAGTCTTATACGAACTAGGTGACCTGGGAGGTTGTCAGATTGGGTAGTCCAAAAGTGGCTGTTTATACATTAGGCTGTAAGGTAAATCAAAGCGAAACGGAAGCTATGGCCAGCCTTTTTAAGCAGTCCGGGTACGAAGAGGTAGACTTTGACCAGGTGGCTGATGTTTACATTATTAATACTTGCTCTGTAACCCACTTGGCAGATCGCAAGTCCCGCCAGATGATTAGACGAGCTATTAAAAACAATCCTCATGCGATGGTTGCCGTGACAGGTTGTTATGCCCAGACAGCGCCCGGGGAGGTGTTAAACATTCCCGGGGTAGATTTAGTCGTTGGTACGTCCGAACGAAATAGGATTGTCGATTTGGTGAATGAGGCAAGAATGGCGGAAACTCCAGTAAATGCCGTAAAAGATATTATGGGGATGTCGGATTTTGAGGAAATTGCCGGGGAGGAACCGGAACATCACCGGGTTCGTGCCTATTTAAAGATTCAAGAAGGGTGTAACCGGTACTGCTCTTATTGTATCATCCCGTATGCCAGAGGTCCGATTCGCAGCAGGCCGATGGAGAATGTTATCCATGCTGTTCAAAGACTGGTGGAAATGGGTTATAAAGAAATTGTTTTGACCGGCATTCATACCGGCGCCTACGGAGCGGAGACAGGCAATGTGGATTTAGCGATGCTGATTAGGCGGCTCCTGGAGGTTGAAGATTTGAAACGATTACGCATCAGTTCTATTGATCCCAACGAGGTAAATGAAGAACTGTTGGATTTAATGGCCGGATCTCAAGTGCTTTGTAGGCACCTGCACATTCCCCTGCAGAGTGGTGATGACCGGGTGTTGAAGAGAATGAATCGGGTTTACACCACTAGTGATTATAAAAAGCTAGTTGAAGAAATTAGAATGAGGATTCCGGGAATTGCTATTACCACCGATATTATGGTCGGCTTCCCTGGTGAGACAGCAGATGAATTTTTGCATACTTTAGCATTTACCCAAGAGATTGGTTTCAGTGCTCTGCATGTTTTTAAATATTCTCCACGTCGTGGTACTCCGGCGGCAGATTTCTCCAATCAGGTGTCTTGGAAAACTAAAGAGGAGCGGAGCAAGGAATTAATTTCATTGGGAAGAAGGTTATCAGAAAAATATGCCGAAACAAATATAGGAAAGGTTTATAACGTATTGGTAGAACAAGATACGAGAATTAAAGATGCACTTTTTTGGGAAGGTCATACAGATAATTATTTAAAAGTGGTTTTTCCCTGTGCGGAGGATGATCGTAGAGGGTTTTTTGTCAAAGTATTGTTAGAAAGATACTCAGACGGTGTTGTCTATGGACGACCTGTTTAGAGAGATTAATAATTTATAGATTAATTTTAAGAGACTGATTTGCTTAGGCCTTTTGGCCAAGGTGGCCGGTTTTTCTGTTTCAAAGGGGGTGAAATGATGTCTGATTGTATTTTTTGTAAAATGGTTAAAAAGGAAATTCCGGTACAAGCAGTTTATGAAGACGATGAAATTCTTGCGTTTAAAGATATCAATCCGCTAGCACCTGTGCATATTATTCTTATCCCCAAGAAGCATATCACAGACGCTACACAGCTTAAATCTGAGGATGCTGGGGTAATTGGCAGGATTATTTTGGCTGCTGTGCAGATTGCCAAAGAGTTAGGACTTGAAGAGAACGGCTTTAGGTTGGTAAACAACTGTAAAACTGATGGTGGCCAGGAAGTATTCCACATACATTTTCATCTGATAGGCGGGCATAAACTAGGCCTATTTGTCTGATAAGTTGACTGTAGATGAATTTTCCTGTATAATATAAGTCGTGTATTTTTCAATATTCATTGCACTAAATGTCCCAACATATTCACAGCATCATGGATAGTAGCGGAGGGAGGGAGAACAAGGTTGAGTGAAATTCGGGTTGGAAAAAATGAAACACTGGACAGCGCGCTGCGCCGTTTTAAACGTACTTGTCAGAAATCAGGCGTTTTAGCGGAAATTAGAAAACGCGAACATTATGAAAAGCCCAGTGTAAAGAAAAAGAAAAAGTCTGAAGCAGCTAGAAAGCGCAAGTGGCACTAAACCCTCCAGCTCTTTTGAAGAACAAAGAGTCCGGTATTCCATTGAATGCCGGACTTTTATATTAAATTATTCTTAATAATGCTGTAATTAAAGCAAAATCTTGGTATAATATAGCACAAGTTAAGAGACTATGTGATTAGGCGGTGACTGTATGCGAAAGCTTCTCAGAATCTTTTTATTAAGCTTAATCCTATTTTCGATTCTTTTGCCTCAGGCACATGCAGAACCCGGGGATTTGGTTTATGTTGTTCCCATCAACGGGACGATAGATCCGGGACTTGCTTCCTTTGTGGAACGTGCCTATGATGAAGCGGAAAAAAGTAAAGCTGATTACGTACTATTGGAGATTGATACGTATGGGGGAAGAATTGATGCCGCCATTCGTATTAAGAACCGGATACTTTCCTCCCCGGTGCCCAGTGCCTGTTTTGTAAAACATAAGGCGATATCCGCTGGGGCACTGATTACTTTGGCGGGAGAAAAGATATTTATGGCCCCGGGGACGACAATTGGCGCAGCAGAACCGAGAGTCGGCAACGAAAAGGCAGATGAGAAAGTAGTATCCATGTGGACAAAGGAGCTGGTCTCGACGGCTGAGGCTCACGGCCGTGACGGACAGGTTGCCGCTGCCATGGCGGATGCCGACATTGAAATTCCCGGATTGGTAGAAAAGGGAAAGCTCTTGACACTTTCTCAGAAACAGGCATTGGAATGGGAAATAGCTGATGATACGGCAGCCAACAGAGAGAATGTTCTGACCAAGCTGGGTTTAGGCAGCGCCCGGATAATTACTGCTGATCCTACTGCAGCCGAGTCTGTATCCCGTTGGGTCACCAATCCCTACATTGCCCCCGCTCTTTTGGCAATAGGCATTGCCGGTATTGTACTGGAGGTATTTACTGTCGGCTGGGGAGTGGCAGGAACTGTTGGTTTATTATCAATTGCTTTATATTTTGGCGGGCATATGATTGCTGGGTTAACCGGCTGGGAGTCGGTCTTGCTCTTTTTAATTGGAATTATTCTTTTATTAGTAGAGGCTTTTTTGATTCCCGGTTTTGGGTTTGCCGGGATCGGGGGCATAATTGCCGTGGCAGGAAGTATTATCTTAGCCTCACCCAGCATAGAACAGGCTGCGATTTCTTTGATTATTGCCATCATATTATCGGTAGTTCTCTTGGCTGTAAGCTTTAAGTTTGTCAAGACGAGGAAAGTCTGGAGCCGTTTAGTTTTGGGGGTAAAACAGGAAAAGGGTCTTGGTTATGTCGCCCCGGAGAGAGAACTGGAAGGACTTCTCGGTAAGCAAGGGGTGGCGGTAACACCTTTGCGTCCGTCAGGAACGGCAAAAATAGAAGGAGATCCCATAGATGTTGTTACCGAAGGGGGGTTTATTCCCAGGGAAGCGCAGGTAAAGGTAGTTAAAGTGGAAGGGACCCGGATTGTAGTAAGAGAAATTAAAGATACTATTAATTAGGAGGCTATGGAATGTTTTTTGAATTAAGTGCGTTAATTTTGTTTGTCTTGATTTTATTAGGCGTTGTAATTATTTTTAGTTTTATTCCCGTTGGTCTGTGGATTTCCGCTCTGGCGGCCGGGGTTAAAGTGGGGATTGTTGATTTAATCGGGATGCGCCTGAGACGTGTTTCCCCATCAAAGATTGTCAACCCGTTAATTAAAGCGGATAAGGCCGGGTTGGATGTGGCACTGGGAAAATTAGAAGCTCATTACCTGGCAGGCGGTAATGTAGACCGGGTGGTAAATGCTCTCATTGCTGCAGAGCGAGCTAATATTCCTCTGCCCTTTGAGCGGGCAGCCGCCATTGACCTTGCGGGTCGAAATGTACTTGAGGCAGTGCAAATGAGTGTTAATCCGCGGGTAATAGAAACACCGACTGTGGCAGCGGTTGCTATAGACGGCATTGAGGTGAAAGTAAAAGCCCGGGTAACGGTGCGGGCAAATATTGATCGACTGGTTGGCGGCGCAGGTGAAGAGACGATTATTGCCCGGGTAGGGGAAGGTATTGTCACCACCGTTGGGTCAAGTGAATCACATAAATCTGTGCTGGAAAATCCTGATAAAATATCTCATACTGTTTTAAGCAAAGGGTTAGATGCCGGAACGGCATTTGAAATTCTCTCCATTGATATTGCTGATGTGGATGTTGGGAGAAATATTGGTGCTCAACTGCAGACAGACCAGGCCGAAGCAGATAAAAGAATTGCCCAGGCCAAAGCTGAAGAGCGGCGGGCAATGGCTGTAGCTAGAGAGCAGGAAATGAAAGCTGCGGTCGAAGAAATGCGGGCTAAAGTTGTGGAAGCGGAAGCAGAGGTGCCATTGGCTTTGTCTGAGGCTTTCAGAAGCGGTAGGCTTGGTGTTATGGATTACTACAATATGGAGAACATCCTCGCTGATACAAAAATGAGAGACAGCATTTCCCGCGCAGGAGGTAAAGAAAGATCATCCAAAGAGGTAGGAGATAAAAAGTAATAACTCCTGGTAGATATTAAATTAATAGAAGGGTCGTGATGCCCTATTAGTAGTTGGATAATCCTTTTGATATTGTATATTCTTTTTCGAAGTTTAGGAGGGAAAAAGGGGCGTGCCCCCCAAAGCGGCAGACAGCCTTGGGATCAGGCCAAAGGCCGGCAAGCTGTGCCCCGTCCGGCAGAGCCGGAAATTGAACATCCCTGGGAAATTCTTACACCCTGGGAATTAAAAGACCCTGATCAAGAAATTAAAGAAGAATTGCCGGAACTTCCACGACAGGAAAAATTGGCAGTTGAGAACAGGGAAATGAATATTTCTGAACTCAGTACAGAAGGGGAAAGTACAGAAGCGAAAAGTCCTGTACCGGTTAGAAAGGAAGAACCCAAGCAAATTTTTCCGGAAGTAAAGGAGATTCGCGAGGGCCTTCAATTAGACCATTCTTCTCTGGTTAATGCCATCATCATGACGGAGATTCTGCAGCCGCCGAAAGCAAAACGCCGGCGCATGAGATAAGCTATCATGATCTTTTCTCGTAAACTGTATTGATTTTATATTTATTCACATGCCGTTAAGTTAAATATTAACATTAATGGCATGTGAAATATTTTATTTAATTGTAAGAGTCACATTTAGGGTTTTCTTATATGTGCTTGCCTTATTATCCATCAGCATACTCCCGGTATGTATTGAAGAAGTTTGTGTTTATCGAAAATACGAAGGGCGACAAATCTCTAACTTAGTTGATTTTTTAGAGGACGTGTTAAAGATGGATTCTTTTCGAAATTTATGCAAAAGATTTACCAATCTTACAGACAGCGACATTTCAGTATTGGAGCAAGTAGCTTTAAGTTTGCAAAATGTGGCGGAGCTTACCGGTAATGACATTTTTATTGATGCACTAACTCCTAATGGGAGGGAAGCCATTGTACTCGCTTGGGCTAAACCAAGCCATGCTTCCATTTATTCCACCAGTGTGGTAGGTGAGTTGGTTTATCAGAATAATGAGCCTGCTGTTTATCACAGCCTGACAACAGGAGAGGTAAAACGTGATATCAGGGGTGTCAGCCAGGAAGGAGTCCCCATTGCCCAGACGGTGGTGCCGATCTCTAATGCTGCCGGAGAAGTTATTGGCGTCTTGATCATGGAAAGAAATATTTCCAAAGACCTTCAGCAGGAAGAAAGGGTTGAATTCCTCAGTTTTAGTGTGGAGAAACTAAGCAGTACATTGATGTCATTATCATTAACTGAGAATAATTTTGAAGAATGGGTTGGCAATGGAATTTTTGTTTTAAATAAACAGGGAAAAATTACCTACGCTAATAAACATGCTTCCAGGATATTTGAAGAATGTTGCCAGGAAGATGCTTTGGGAAGTAATTTTTTTGCCTTATTGCCAAATTGTCATTCTGTCAACGAAGTATTGGAGTATCTCAAAGACTCTTTGGAAATTATTATTGGGGAAAATTGTTACAGATTTCAAGCCTATCCTTTAATTTTTCAAAGTCAATTAAGCGGTTGTGCGATATCGGTGGTAGACCAGACAGAATTAAAAAAGAAGGAACAAGAATTAAATACCCAAAGTATGATTATCCGGGAGATTCATCATCGGGTCAAAAACAACCTGCAGAACATAGCTGCCGTATTAAGACTGCAGATGCGCCGTTCCCAATCGGAAACAGTTAAAAGTGAATTTGCCGCCAGTATTAATCGGATTACCTCAATAGCTTTGGTCCATGAGATCTTTGCCCTTGAGTCCTGGGATGCGATAAACTTTAATGAATTCTGTAAAAGGATTTTGCCTCTGCTTGTGGAAAGCTCAGGACTTTCTTTAAGCGATGTGGTTACCAGGGTAGAAGGACCAGACATTAGGTTGCCCAGCCGGAAGGCGATACCACTGGCCTTAGTGATTAATGAGTTGGTTACAAACAGTATCAAACATGGGATCAAAAAAGCGGGCTCAGGGGAGATTTCCATCTGTTTCAAAGAAAGCAATGGAATGATCAGCTTATTAGTTAGTGATAGCGGAGAAGACTCAAACAAAAGATTTTTGCATGTTCCGCAAAAAGGATTGGGAATGCAGATTGTAGAGTCTTTAGTACAAGAAGAATTGGAAGGATTTTTCCGGTTTGAAAGAATTGATGGTGTCACTCGTGCGTTAGTTTGCTTTTCCCGGAACAGTAAGGAGGATTCAAAATGAAAACCCTGTCCATTTTGATTGCTGAAGATCAGGCGCTCACGAGAATGGATTTGAAAGAGATGCTAGAAGGGGCAGGGTATGTTGTATGTGCCGACACTAATAATGGGGCCAAAGCTGTTGAACTGGCCAAACAATTAATGCCTGATCTTGCTATTTTGGATATCAAAATGCCTGGTTTGGATGGGTTGGAGGTAGCAAGGATTTTACACTCGATGAATATCCCAGTAATAATTTTAACTGCTTATAGTCAGATAAATTTTATTAACCGAGCGGAAAAAGTATATGTTTACAATTATTTAGTTAAACCTATTAGAGAAAAAGATTTATTACCGGCTATCAGGATTGCATATTCTCGCTGGAAAGAAATGCAGGATATGCAGACAGAATTAAAAAATATGGAGAAAAAGTTAAAACAAGAGAAACTGATCTCTCATGCCAAGTCTATTATTGCCAAGCAAAAGAATATCTCGGAATATGACGCTCATAAGTATTTAATTCAGAGAGCAATGAATCATAGAATTACTCTTATCGACTGTGCTCGACAAATAATCAGTAAGGAAAAAATATTGAATAAATCCTAGTGAGCTTGAAGGATATTTAAAGTTTATGTCGAATATCAAAATAGTATAAATATTAAATGGCAATAGTTGTAGCAAGATCTGTTTTATAATTCTGTTAGAGTGTGTTTACAAAGGAATAAAAAAGGCAAAAGAGCCTTAATCCTTTCTCTTTGAGAGAGGTTAGGGCTTTTTTATTTTTTTAATGTTAAGAGGGAGGCCCCCTTTATCTGATTTCTTTTTACGACGTTTTGGGAGGGATGATAGGATGATATTGAAAACACGTCTTTTTGGTCAAACGTATTGTTTTAAAAATGTGAAAGAGGTTTTGGCAAAAGCAAACGAAATTAAATCCGGCGACATGCTGGCGGGAATCAGCGCAGAAACCGCCCAGGAAAGGATTGCCGCCAAACATGTTCTATCACAGCTAACTTTGGAGGATCTGCGCTTGAATCCGGTAGTTCCTTTAGAGGAAGATGAGGTATCTAGAATTATTGATGGGGACATTAATGAAGCGATTTACCAAGACATTAAGAACTGGTCGGTAGCGGAGCTTAGGGAATTTATTCTTCGAACGGAAACAACAGGTGCCGATCTATCCAGGATCAGCCGGGGGCTTAGTGCCGAGATGGTGGCAGCAGTTGCCAAACTAATGAGCAATTTGGACTTAATTCTTGGTGCTTCTAAAATAAGGATTACTGCCCATTGCAATACTACCATCGGCATTCCCGGTACTCTGGCTTCCCGACTTCAGCCCAATCACCCTACGGATTCCACCGAAGGGATACTTGCCAGTCTCCGAGAAGGGCTGACTTATGGAATAGGCGATGCTGTGATTGGACTAAATCCGGTAGATGATTCACTTGATGCTACAATGCGGAACTTGTCCGGTATGTATAATTTTATCACCGAATGGAAGGTGCCGACGCAGGTTTGTGTTTTGGCCCATATTACTACTCAGGTTAAAGCGCTGAGGAAAGGGGCCCCTGTGCATTGTCTGTTTCAATCAA
Source organism: Bacillota bacterium (assembly GCA_050945755.1). Taxonomy (GTDB): domain Bacteria; phylum Bacillota; class Dehalobacteriia; order Dehalobacteriales; family Dehalobacteriaceae; genus JAQVXR01. The sequence continues at coordinate 23,830 of JBMNTN010000004.1, forward strand.
TAGCGGGGAGCGAAAAATCTAATCAAGCATTTGGCATTAACAAAGAAATTCTGGATGAGGCTTATGAGCTAGGCTTGAAAGAAGGACGAGCAACAGGTCCTAACATTATGTATTTTGAGACCGGGCAGGGGTCAGAACTTTCCTCCGACGGTCATTATGAGGCCGATCAGGTGACTATGGAAGCAAGATGTTACGGACTTGCCCGTCACTATAAGCCGTTTCTGGTGAACACCGTTGTTGGTTTTATTGGGCCTGAATATCTTTACGATTCCCGCCAGGTGATCCGGGCCGGTCTGGAGGACCACTTTATGGGCAAACTTACCGGAGTACCCATGGGTTGTGACTCCTGCTACACGAACCATATGAAGGCGGATCAAAACGATATTGAGAATTTAGCGGTACTGTTGAGCAATGCAGGCTGCAACTATTTTATGGGTGTTCCTATGGGAGATGACGTGATGTTGAATTATCAGTGCACCAGCTTTCATGATGTGGCTGCTTTGAGAGAAGTGCTGAGACTCCGGCCTCTGCCTGAGTTTGAAGCCTGGCTTGAAGAGCAGGGTATTATGCGAAACGGCAAACTAACTTCCAGCGCCGGAGATGCGACTATTTTTACAAGGTAGGGTGAGAAAATGGCACTTGAAGACAACATTAAATTAATTGTGGAACAGGTTCTAAATCAGATTAATGAAAAGAACAAAGAAACGGCACAGGCACCTGTCCAAAAGGAAAAGAAGACTGCCTGCCCCGCCGGGACAGATGAAGCTATCCTTGATGATATCACTCAAGTTGATCTGCAAAAATATCTCCAGGTACCGAATCCGGTCAATGGTGATTTTTATCGGGAAATGAAAAAGGCCACTCCTGCCAGAATTGGAGTTTGGCGGGCAGGAACCAGACCGTTAACAGATACACTGCTCAGGTTCCGAGCCGATCATGCTACAGCTCAGGATGCGGTACTCAATGATGTTTCCGAAGAATTTATTCAGGATTTTAATTTGGTAAAATTGCAGAGCGCCTGCAGGGATAAAGATGAGTTTCTTACCCGCCCGGACTTGGGGAGAAAACTCAGTACTGAAAGCGTTGAGACACTGGGCAAGACGGCTAAAGCCGGCGCCGAACTACAGATTATTATCGCTGACGGATTGTCCAGTACAGCGGTAGAGACCAATGTTCCGGATCTTTTGCCTGCACTGCTCCAGGGGTTATCAAATGTTGGGGTTAGCGTCGGTACTCCTGTTTTTGTCAAGTATGGCCGGGTGGCCGTAATGGATTGTATCGGAGAAGTGTTAAAACCTCAGGCAGCCATTGTGCTCATCGGAGAGCGGCCGGGGTTGGGCACTGCGGAAAGTTTAAGTGCTTATCTTGCATATAATCCCAGGGTGGGAATGTTGGAAAGTGAAAGAACCGTCGTCAGTAATATTCATAAGGGAGGTACACCTCCTTCTGAGGCCGGTGCTCACCTGTCATCCGTTGTAAAAGCAATTTTAGAACGCAAGGCATCAGGGGTAAACTTCAGTTTTTAGCCAGGAGGGACCCACTTTAGCCTGGTAGTGGCGGGAGCATATCATGTTTCTTTTGCTGAGGCGGAAAAGATGAAAACGGAAAAGTCCCGGCATAAGGAGCTGCTTCCGGTGGTAAAACCGGTGATGCAGAAGGTGGCGTCGATTATTGGGAGGCATATAGAGAAGTATCATGTGGACCACATTTATCTGGCAGGAGGGACAAGCTGTTTTACAGATATAGAGAAAGTGGTGGAAGCGGAGGTAGGTGTGCCCACCTACAAGCCGGGAAATCCATTTTTGGTGACCCCGCTGGGTATAGCCCTAAGTGCAGCGGCAAATAGGGAGGGTTAAAAGTGGCGGTAAGAATCCAAAAAACCTATCCGGCCAACTGGGCAGAGTTATCGGGTTACGGCAAATAAAATTAATTATTTAAATTTAAGGAGGATTTACTAAGATGACGAATGCATTAGGAATGATTGAGACTAAAGGTCTTGTAGGTTCTATTGAGGCAGCCGATGCGATGGTAAAAGCGGCTAATGTTTACTTGATCGGCAAGGTCCATGTGGGTGGCGGTCTTGTCACTGTGATGGTACGGGGAGATGTTGGTGCTGTTAAAGCTGCTACTGATGCCGGTGCTGCTGCAGCCCAAAGAGTAGGCGAGTTGGTTTCCGTTCACGTAATTCCGAGACCGCACAGCGATGTAGAAATGATCCTTCCTGACGACTACAAAAAATTAAAGAACGAATAAGTCAACCTAAGAAAAAGGGGTTGAAAAATGAAGCGAGAAGCGCTGGGGATGATTGAAACGCGGGGCCTAGTTCCTGCCATAGAAGCGGCGGATGCCGGTGTAAAGGCGGCCAATGTCGGGCTGGTGGGCTATGAAATAGTCAAGGGCGGTTTGGTGATGGTTGCTTTTGTCGGAGAAGTAGCCGCCGTTCAGGCAAGCGTTTATAAAAAATAGCTTGGTTATTGTGAACCGACCATGTTTTATTTTTTGATGTTAAGGATATTATGCATATCAGCAAACTGTGGATAATTTCCTTAACATGGGGGTTGTTAAGGGGGACGCCCCCTTAACTTAAATTAAGTTAAAGCAGCTTTATAAAGGGAGCATGAATTCGGTACATCGGTGCAGGCCGATAATTGCTGCCACAACTTACATTGCTGTTGATACGGAGGAAGGATAGCTAGTCTCGAGTAAGCACCAAGAGCATAATTTGACAGGTTGGTGGCAGGGGTTTGCTTTAAAAAATTACATTACGGAAGGATGTATTATTTGTTTGAGTGCCACATTTTAAGTGTGGCATGACTTAAAAAAGTCAGAAATGACTTGGGTAAAGAACAGCCTAATTATGTGAACTATGACGCGTAAGCATTACAGGTTGCGCTGACAATGGCATGATTTTTGCATGGATATAATAGTGGTTTTCCAGGTTATTATGATGGCACTATTGAACATTAAAAAAATTTACCGAACCTGATAATAAAACAAAATTTTTCGTTAGAAGAAGATTTTTATTAGGGGGTGGTTAATGAGCCCTTTCGAGTGCCCGATGCAAAGCTTGAGGGCGACAATGGGAAAGGCGAGTAGGAGTTGATAATTTGTGGATGGAAGCTCAAACATGAAACAGCGGCTGATTCAAGAATACGTTCCGGGGAAACAGGTAACTCTGGCTCATGTGATTGCCAGTCCTGTTAAAATGCTTTTCGAAAAACTAGGGTTGCCGGAACAAGGAGCCATTGGGATTCTTACCTTAACGCCGGGGGAAACAGCAATTATTGCGGCAGATGTAGCCACTAAAGCGGCGGAGGTAGAAATCGGTTTTTTGGATCGTTTTACCGGGGCCGTGGTTATTACCGGTGATGTTGCTAGTGTAGAAACTGCATTAAAAATGGTAAACCAAGTGTTGGAGTCGGAATTGAGCTTTGCGCCGGCGAGGATGACCAGGTCATGAGTAAAGCAAGGGTAATGCTTGTAGGAGCTGTGGGAAGCGGAAAGACAACTTTGGTCAGGGCTCTTCACGGAAATTGCGATTCGGTTACGAAGACTCAAGCTATGGAGTACACTGCTAATTCAATAGACACGCCGGGGGAATTTATTGAAAATCCCTTTTTTTATCGGGCGTTGTTTGCCACCTCATTGGAAGCAGAAGTGATTATTTTTATTCAGGATGCGACCAGGGAGAAATCGGTTTTTCCTCCAGGGTTTGCCGGGGCATTTTCCAAGCGTACCATTGGCGTAGTGACTAAGGTCGATCATCCAACAGCCAATGTGGAAAGAGCGAGTCGGTTTTTAAAAGGCTTAGGGTTGAGCGGACCTGTAACAAATGTATCAGCGATTACGGGTGAAGGATTGGATGAGTTAAAAAAAGTAATAAATTGGGCTTAGTTCTTTGAGAGGAGGTACTTTATTTGAATCTGACAGCAAAGGTATATAACAAGTTTTTTTCCTTCAAGACTGTTAAAGAAGTGTTGGCAAAAGCAAATGAAGAAAAATCCGGCGACATGCTTGCTGGAATTGGTGCGGAGTCCGCATCAGAAAGGGTGGCGGCGAAACTGGTACTAAGCCGCTTGACATTGGAAGACATCTATAATAACCCGGTGATTCCTTACGAGACCGATGAGGTCACACGAGTTATTTATGATGGTTTGAATATGACTATCTACAACAAATTTAAAAACTGTACCGTTGGTGAGCTTAGAGATTATATCTTAGACAGCGATACTACAGATGAAGATATCAAGCAGCTTGGCCGGGGATTAACCAGTGAAATGATTGCCGGAGTGGCCAAATTGATGTCTAATCTGGACCTGGTGTATGCTTCTAAGAAGATCAGGAACCAAGCACATTGCAATACCACCATCGGCGTTCCCGGTACTCTGGCATTCCGTAACCAGCCTAACCATCCGACGGATAGTATTGAAGGAATTATGGCTTCCATGAAAGAGGGTCTGACATTTGGGGCCGGTGATGCTGTGATCGGGATTAACCCGGTGGAAGATAATGCCGAAACAGTAAAGAGACAATTGGAAGCTATTAAATCGTTTATGGAGAAATGGGAAATTCCGACTCAGGTTTGTATTCTGGCTCACGTGACGACCCAGATGAAAGCTGTGGAGAAGGGTGCGCCGCAAGATCTTTTCTTCCAAAGTATTGCAGGAAGTCAGTCAGCAAACGAGGCATTTGGGATTTCCGCCGCTCTCATTCATGAAGCATATGACATGGCGATGCATAAAGGTACCGGTACCGGGCCTAATCTTATGTATTTTGAAACAGGTCAAGGCTCGGAAATTTCCTTGGAATGCCACCATGGAGTGGACGAAATGACATTGGAAGCCCGGACTTATGGTTTTGGCCGGGAGTATAAACCTTTTATGGTGAACAATGTATCCGGGTTTATTGGTCCGGAAACCATTTACGACGGCCGGGAAGTAATTAGGGCTGATCTGGAAGACCTGTTTATGGGGAAAATACATGGTCTGCCTATGGGTATTGCCCCCTGCTATACCAATCATATGAAAGCAGATCAAAATGATCAGGAAATCGGCACCATGCTCTGCGCGATGGCCGGATCAAACTACTTTATGGGGGTTCCGGGCGGCGACGATATTATGCTTAGTTACCAGGATACCAGTTACCATGATGACGCCAGTGTCCGGGAGATCTTGGGCTTAAGGCCGCTGCCGGAGTTTGAAAAATGGTTGGAAAAGATGGGCTTTATGGAGAATGGTAAGCTGACTAAATTAGCCGGAGACCTGTCTGCTTTTGATAGATAATCAGGAGGTGAGAGAAATGGCAGCAGATAATCAGATGGAAAGATTAATTATTGAAAATGTGATGAAGGAATTGGCAAAGAGAGGCATGCTGAATGGCGGAGAAGCCAATCAGACTCCGGAAACGGTTAAAACCGAAAGCCGTGACTGTCAGGTTGCGGTTTCCAGCAAGGAGGAAGAACCTATTTGCGTACCGGATATCAGCGGGTGCTGGATTCCTGATCCCGTAAACTATGATGCGGTCATGGCCATGAAGGAGTCAACTCCTGCCAGAATTGGGCTGTACCGGGCTGGAGCACGGCCGAAAACCGATTCCTTTTTGAAGTTTTTAGCCGATCATGCTCAAGCGATGGATGCGGTGTTTCTTGATGTATCAGAAGAGTTTTTAGAAAAAATGGGCCTTTTGGTTGTTCAAACAGCCGCAAAGGATAAAGATGAGTTTTTGAAACGGCCCGATTTGGGAAGAGAACTTTCAGAAGATGGGAAAAAGCTGGTTTTAGAAAAATGCCAGAAGAACCCTCAAGTTCAGATTCTTGTTGTAGATGGCCTTAGCTCTGCTGCAATAGAAGCAAATATTCCCGATATACTGCCCGCTTTGATGCAGGGACTAAATACTGCCGGAATCAAAGTAGGAACGCCCCTCTTTATTAAGAACGGCCGAGTCGGAGTTCAGGATGAAGTTGGTATGTTGCTTGGTGCAGAGATGGTAATTTCTTTAATCGGTGAGCGGCCCGGTCTTGTCACGGCAAACAGCATGAGTGCGTATATGATTTATAAGCCAACGGAAAACACGGTAGAAGCCGACCGAACGATGATTTCCAATATTCACAAGGGCGGTACCCCGCCGGCTGAAGCGGGAGCACTGTTGGTGGACATTATTAAGCAGATTTTGGCTGCTAAATGCAGCGGAATGAAATTAAACCTTCAATAAAAAAAGAAACGGCGGTTTTTGAAGGTGGTGAGTTAGATAGAGACGAGCAATAAACAAAGCATAATCAGTGTGGGAATAGATATAGGGACAACAACCACCCAATTGGTGATCAGCCGTTTAACGATCAAAAATATTGCACCGGGTACAGCGGTACCACGGATGGAGATAACGGATAAAGAAGTACTGCACCGGAGCGATATTCATTTCACCCCCCTAAAGGACCACAATATAATAGATACGGTAGCGGTTGTGCGGATCGTGGAAAAAGAATATAAGGATGCGGGCCTTTGTCCGGAAGAGATTGATACAGGAGCGGTAATCATCACAGGAGAAACGGCGAAGAAGGAAAATGCGAAGAACATGCTGGAATCGATGGCAGGTTTGGCGGGAGATTTTGTGGTAGCGACAGCCGGTGTAAATCTGGAATCGATCTTGGCGGGAAAAGGTTCGGGAGCGTCGGCATATTCGAAAGAAAGGCACCGGGTAACGTTAAACATGGATATCGGAGGAGGGACTTCCAATATCGGTGTTTTCCGGGAAGGGAACACGATAGATACGGCCTGTTTGAATATAGGGGGTCATTTAATCGAGTTGGAGCGAGAGCGGGATAAGATCATATATATTGCGGAACCGGCCCGGGCGATTTTAAGGGAGTGCGGCCTTCCCCTGGTGGTAGGGGAGCGAGTTGAATTGGAAACTTTAAAAACTGTTGGATTGACAATGGCCCGGTCTCTGGTGGAAGCAATTTCAAAAAAAGAGCTGTCAAGTATCACCAAGGAACTTTTAATGACAGCGCCGTTACGTCTGGATTATCCTGTGGAACGTGTGATGATCTCAGGTGGTGTGGCGGATTATGTATACAGTGATTTTAAACCGATGTCGGTATCCCAAGTATCACAATGGGGAGATATGGGTCCCTTGTTAGGATGGGCAGTGGGAGAAGAATTGAAGAGAGCGGGGATCGAACCGGTGAGACCCGGTGAGACGATTCGGGCCACAGTGATCGGAGCGGGCACCCACTCGGTAAATTTAAGCGGGAGTACCATATCGGTAAAAGAAGAGACGCTTCCGATGCGCAATGTAACGGTGGTATCCCCTTTTATAGGAGGAATGCCGGAAGAAGTGAATGAGATCGCCCGTAAGGTAGAAGAGACGGTGGGGCGCGTGACTGCAGACGGCGGAGGGGAGAACCTGGCGATAGCGATGGAAGGTCCGGCGGAGCCATCATTTAAGGCGATCCAAAAGCTGGCGGAAGGTTTAGTGATAGGTGCGGGAGAGTATCTAAAGGATGGAAAGCCGTTAGTGCTGGTTCTCCAAAAAGATTGTGCTAAAGTATTGGGCCAATGCTTGGGAGTTCTTCTGGGAGAGGATAGAGAAATTGTCTGTATCGACCAGATCCGAGTGGACGAAGGAGACTATATAGACATCGGAAAGCCTTTAATGGGGGGTCGTGTAGTTCCGGTGGTGGTAAAGACATTGGTATTTGAAAGTTCGGTAAAGAGTTAGGAATAAAGGGCAGGAGGTAAAGATGAATGGCTGTATTGGATCCCATAAAAGCCGAAATACTGGCGGTAAAATTTATTCCCAACGTAGCCAAAGACTTGGCGGAAAGTATGAAACTAAGACCTGAGCAAAGAAGTATCGGGATGTTTACCTGTAATATTGATGATGTGGGCTATACTGCGATAGATGAGGCAACGAAAAAAGCGGATGTAGAGGTTGTTTACGCCCGTTCGTTTTACGCTGGTGCAGCCCATGCTTCGGGTCCATTGTCCGGAGAATTTATCGGGATATTGGCGGGACCGGACCCGGCGGAAGTGAAAGCAGGTTTGGAAGCAGCTACCCAGCTGATCAATGAAGAAGCATTTTTCTATACTGCCGACCCGGAAGGAAAGATTGCCTTTTATGCATATACCATTTCCCGGACAGGCACCTATCTTTCCCAAGTGGCAGGTATTCCGGTAGGGGAACCGCTAGCATACTTGATTGCGCCTCCGCTGGAATCTGTTTATGGAGTAGATGCGGCGCTAAAAGCAGCGGAAGTGAAAATGGGTGTATGGTACGGGCCTCCGGGAGAAACAAACTTTGGTGGCGCCCTGCTGAGTGGTTCACAAAGTGCGTGCAAAGCGGCGTGTGAAGCTTTCCGTGATACGGTGGTAGGGGTAGCAAGAAATCCCAAGGATTACGAGGGATAATTGAAGGACCCCGTGAGGGGTTGGACCGAGGAGGTCGAGGAAGATGAGAGCGATAACGGAAACAGAACTTCGTGATATGTACAAAAAAACGGAGTTCACCACTTTCAATCTGCCGGCAGGGGCACGTTTGACCCCGGCGGCAGCCCAATTCTTAAGCGAACGGAGAATCCAGGTGTTGGATGGTCCGGGAAAAACGGGCGCTAAGGTTTCGGGTCAAGCAGTGGCGGCAGATGGAAGGGGAAAGAGGGAATCATTTTCAGCGGCTGATTTTAAGGGGCAAAAACCGGAGCACATGACTCACCTGAAAGGAAGTACCCTGGTATTAAAAAACCATAGTCGGATTAAATTCCGGGGAAAAGTGGACAGTTTTGAGGCCCATTTGATTAATGCAATAATTGATATGGAAGGGGTTGGGCATCAGGAACTGGCGAAAGACCTGAAGGAGATACTGAATTTTATCCGGCAGATGCTCAGGGCAGAGGTGAAAGAAGAAGCACTGGAAATGATTAATTTTCATGGTTGGTCGCCGGAGGAGATCCGGGATCGGTCCCACTACCCGGAAAAGTATTACGGTGTGAGTCATCTGCTACCAAATCCGGGTCAGGGGATACTGATGGCAAAGCTGAATTTTCTCCGCACCCAGGTGCGGGAACTGGAATTGGCAGCAATAGATGCTTTTTGTCCAACAGCGGAAGAAGTGGAGCGGGAAGATATTATTCAAAGTTTAAATAGGTTGAGCAGTTTGATCTATATCATGATGGTACAACTGATATCCGGTCATTATCGGGTAGGTTGTTAGATAGGAGAAGGTTAAAACATGGACTTCTTAAAAAATGCCAACCGGCTGATAGAACAATTTGAAGAAACCATTACCCAACCGTTACCGGTAAAAAAAGGATCTAAGCTTTACACGGGAGTGGACTTGGGTACCGCCTATATAGTACTGGCGGTGGTAGATGAAAAGGGACAGCCAGTGACAGGAGCCATGCAATATGCGGAAGTAGTCAAAGACGGATTGATTGTTGATTACGTTGGCGCAGTAAATATGGTAAAGAAACTGAAAGCTCAGGTAGAAGAAAAACTTGGCGTAGAATTGGAGACAGCGGGAGCGGCCTATCCGCCCGGGACAGCAGTGGGAGACCGGAAGGCGATCCAATATGTAGCCGAAGGAGCCGGGTTTGAAGTGACCAGGTTAGTGGACGAACCTACTGGAGCCAATCAGGTACTGGGGATAAAAGACGGAGCCGTAGTGGATATCGGGGGAGGAACTACCGGGATAGCAGTTTTAAAAGACGGAAAGGTAATCTATGTTGGGGATGAGCCGACAGGAGGGACCCACTTTAGCCTGGTAGTGGCGGGAGCATATCATGTTTCTTTTGCTGAGGCGGAAAAGATGAAAACGGAAAAATCCCGGCATAAGGAGCTGCTTCCGGTGGTAAAACCGGTGATGCAGAAGGTGGCGTCGATTATTGGGAGGCATATAGAGAAGTATCATGTGGACCACATTTATCTGGCAGGAGGGACAAGCTGTTTTACAGATATAGAGAAAGTGGTGGAAGCGGAGGTAGGTGTGCCCACCTACAAGCCGGGAAATCCATTTTTGGTGACCCCGCTGGGTATAGCCCTAAGTGCAGCGGCAAATAGGGAGGGTTAAAAGTGGCGGTAAGAATCCAATTTATCAAGTCTCCATCGCCGGGGACAATGGCTATTCTCGCGCGGAGGCGTACGGGACATCCGGAAGGAAAACCCGTGCCGGGCGCGGTAGGCCTGGTGCAGGGCCCACTGGCGGACATGATCGCGGCCTCGGATGTGGCGGAAAAAGCGGCCCAAGTAGAGGTGGAAGAAATCCGGGGTGTATGTCCCCAGCATGTTACCTTAATTGGCATTTTCGGAGATATTGCAGATGTGGAAACAGCCTTAAAAGCAGTGACTGCCTATTTTGCCGATGAGAAAAAAGGACTGAAGCAATTGTCACAAGGGGAAAGCGGGGTGATATAGGATGATGATCGGAAGAGTAATCAACAGCATCTGGGCGACGAGGAAAGATGAATCATTAAAGGGAGCGAAGCTGATGGTTGTTAAGCTCCTGGACAGGCCTGACGGTAAAGGGAAAATTATAGTTGCGGTAGATATGATCGGCGCAGGTATCGGAGAACGGGTTTTGATTACTCAAGGGAGTTCGGCCCGGCGCATGGGAGGTTATGATGACTCCCCTGTTGATGCGACGATCGTGGGAATTATAGATGAAGACCAGCCGGAGTTCTGATAGAGGTGATCAAGTGAAGGAGCAAATTGTTAGATTAATTAAAGAAGCAGGGGTTGTCGGTGCCGGTGGAGCAGGGTTTCCCACCCATGTGAAAGTAAACGCCAAGGCGGAACATGTGATCGTCAATGGAGCGGAATGCGAGCCGTTACTCCGGGTAGACCAGCAGTTGATGGCGGTGGAAGCGGAAAAGATGATACGCGGTCTGGAAGCTGTGATGGAGGCTACCGGTGCGTCCAAGGGTACGATCGCTCTTAAAGGTAAGTATCATGAGGCCATTGAAGCACTGGAGAAAGCTATCCAGGGAAAACCTATCGAGATATTTATCCTGGGGGATTTCTACCCGGCAGGTGACGAGCATGTAACTGTGTATGAAGTTACAGGGAAGATCATCCCGGAAGGGGGCATACCTCTAAAAGTAGGCTGTGTCGTTGATAACGTGGAAACATTGATCAATGTAGCAGATGCCCTGGATGGAAAATCGGTGGTGGACACGTATCTTACAGTGACGGGAGAAGTACCGAAACCGATGACGGTGAAACTCCCCATTGGCACATCGATCTGGGAGGCACTGGCTTTAGCGGGTGAGTCCGAGATGGGAGGCAAGGTGGTAGTAGAGGGCGGCCCGATGATGGGGAAAGTGGTGGAAGATTTTAACCAACCCATAACGAAGACCACCAAAGGACTGATCGTTCTTTCGGAAAATCATCCGATGATTCAAAAAAGGAAAATATCTCTTGACCATATTCTGAAGCAGGCGAAGGCGGCATGCATCCAGTGTGTCCGGTGTTCCGACATGTGTCCCCGTCATATGCTGGGACATAGATTGACCCCCCACTTAATTATGAGGGGAATGAACTATCTTCAAGGCGATGAAGAAATGTTAAAAATGGCTTTGAGTTGTACGGAATGCGGTGCCTGCGAGTATGCCTGCAGTATGATGCATCTATCCCCCCGGCGGGTAAACGGGATGTTAAAACAGGAGCTGTCCAAAAGAGGGATCAAAGCTACGCCTCCGACAAAACCGGAAGAGGTAACAGCGGGCAGGGAATTTATGAAGATTCCGGTGAAACGCCTGATAATGTCGCTGGGATTGGCACCATACAATGAGGCGGCCCCCCTTGAGGAAACAGATTATCTTCCCCGGTCGGTGTCTATTCCGGTACGGCAGCATATTGGTGCTCCGGCGAAACCTGTGGTAGAGGTAGGTCAGCGGGTAGAAAGAGGGAGCCTTGTGGCCGGTATCCCGGAAGGAGCAATGGGAGCCAACGTACATGCTAGCATATCAGGAGTGGTGCGTGAGGTTTCCGATAGAATAGTGATTGAAAGAGACCGGGACGGAGGTGTTGAGTAATGATTCGAGCAATCGGTTTAGTAGAATTCAACAGCATAGCCAAAGGGATAGAAAGTGCGGATGCCATGCTAAAAACTGGCCAGGTAGAAGTGATCGCCAGTCGTCCTATCTGCCCGGGGAAATATATAGCTCTGGTATATGGAGATGTGGCGGCAGTGGAAAGTGCCGTGAAGGCGGGAATTGAAAAAGGTGAGTCTTATGTGGTGGATGATTTTATCCTGCCGAATGTCCATCCCCAGGTAATCCCGGCATTTTCCGCAGGGAACCCGGTCTCTGAAGTACGGGCTGTGGGAATCATTGAAACATTTTCCATTGCAGCGATGATCGTAGCGGCGGATGCAGCAGTCAAAGCAGGGGAAGTGGACTTGATAGAGATTCGTCTGGCCATGGGCTTAGGGGGCAAGGCATTTACGACGATGACCGGAGATGTGGCGGCTGTCAAGTCGGCAGTGGAAGCAGGTTCTGCTACTGCGGCTGCTAAAGGACTTTTAGTCCAAGAGGTGGTAATACCGTCACCTCACAAGGGCTTGATCCCGAGCATTTTAGGATAGGTAAGCAGCAGTTAAGTTTAGGGGTAAAAACTCCTATGAATATATGAGAGTGAAAAAAGGTGTCTTAATTTTTTCAAGGAGGTGAGAAAGTGAAACCACTGGTCACTGCCACTGACATTAAGAATTTGGTTGGTACAGGAAAAAAGGTTCTGTATTTTGAACCGGGAACTCTGGTTACACCTTCGGCAAAAGACGCTTGTAGGGAAGCGGGAATTAAAATTGAATTTGGTACTGCTCCGGCGGAGCGGGAAGTAGAGTGTTGTGCAGAAGTTACTGAGTCGCCGGTGTGTTGTGAAGTTCCGGCAGTGGGTGATGTTTCACCGGAAATGATTTCCCGGATCGTGATGGAGGTAATCGCGAATCTTCCCCGGTATTCATTACCGAGGCAGATGGTGAAGCAGGTAGACCCTACGGGCGTCAGCCTGGTTAAAGGAAATACGGTAGAATGTGATTCTTTTGATACCGGAAATCCCAATGACAAAGTGGGGATCAAAGAAGTTTTCACTCGTAAGGAAAGCCCTGATATGGCTACGGGTTTTATGACATTGGACAAAACCGCTTTTGACTGGCACTTAATGTATGATGAAATTGATTATGTAATAGAAGGCACTTTGGATATTATTGTCAACGGAAAAACCTACCGGGGTCAGGCGGGTGACGTGCTGTTTATTCCGAGAGATACCAAGATTACGTTTTCCACGCCTGATAAGGCCAAATTCTTCTTTGTAACCTATCCGGCCAACTGGGCAGAGTTATCGGGTTACGGCAAAAAAAATTAATTATTTAAATTTAAGGAGGATTTACTAAGATGACGAATGCATTAGGAATGATTGAAACTAAAGGTCTTGTAGGTTCTATTGAGGCAGCCGATGCGATGGTAAAAGCGGCTAATGTTTACTTGATCGGCAAGGTCCATGTGGGCGGCGGTCTTGTCACTGTGATGGTACGGGGAGATGTTGGTGCTGTTAAAGCTGCTACTGATGCCGGTGCTGCTGCAGCCCAAAGAGTAGGCGAGTTGATTTCCGTTCACGTAATTCCGAGGCCGCACGGCGATGTAGAAATGATCCTTCCTGACGACTACAAAAAATTAAAGAACGAATAAGTCAACCTAAGAAAAAGGGGTTGAAAAAATGAAGCGAGAAGCGCTGGGGATGATTGAAACGCGGGGCCTAGTTCCTGCCATAGAAGCGGCGGATGCCGGTGTAAAGGCGGCCAATGTCCGGCTGGTGGGCTATGAAATAGTCAAGGGCGGTTTGGTGATGGTTGCTTTTGTCGGAGAAGTAGCCGCCGTTCAGGCAAGCGTCGATGCCGGCGCTGCTGCCGGGGAAAAAGTAGGCCAGGTGATCAGCACCCATGTTATTCCCAGGCCGGAAGCTGACCTCAGAATGGTTTTTACAGGGAAAAAAGCTGTGGAACCGGAAAACGATCCGGAACCGGATCCGCCGGGTAATGGAAACAGGAAGAAGATGAGCGGAATCGGTACTGAGGCTAACCAATGTTCGGAAGATATTAAAGAAATTGAAGAGCCGGGTCGGAAGGAATCTCCTTCTGACCCGGACGGTTCCGGGGATAACGGACAGGACGAGTCTGCCGGGGATGATCATGAAAAAATAGGCGAAGCACAGTTAAAGACAATGACAGTTAGTGCGCTGCGCAGATTAGCACGGAGGACCCCGGGAATATCTTTACGGGGACGGGAGATATCCCGAGCCAATAAAGAAGAATTGATCAGGGAAATTACCCGTGCACAAAAAGGGTAGGACATGTAAAAAGATAAGATGTCCCAAACTTGAAAGAAAGGAGTAGGAGAAGTGGCACTGGACTATGATTTGAGTTCCATTCAAGAAGCCAGGGATTTGGCACGTAAAGCCAAGGAAGCTCAGAAAATTTTAGCCGACTTTAACCAGGAACAAATTGACCGAATTGTGGCTGCGATGTGCGATGCCGCGGTGGAAAACGCTGAGTGGCTGGCCCGAATGGCTGTGGATGAAACGAAGTTTGGGATTTTTGAGGATAAAGTTAAGAAGAATCTTTTTTCTGCAAAAAACGTTTACAACTATATCAAAGATATGAAGACCATCGGAATTTTAAATGAGGATGCCGGGCAAAAAGTTATCGAGGTAGGTGCACCCATGGGTGTGGTGATGGGAATCATTCCTTCGACCAACCCAACGTCCACTACCATTTATAAGGCTTTGGTATCGATAAAAGCAGGAAACGCCATTGTTTTTGCGCCCCATCCCAATGCCTGCAGATGCATTAACGCTGCTGCCCAGGTGGTCCATGAGGCGGCGGTAAAGGCGGGTGCTCCGGAGGGAGTGATCGGATGTTTATCCAAAGTGACGATGGCCGCGACCAATGAGTTGATGCATCATGATGATATTGCGGTGATTCTCGCTACCGGTGGCCCGGGCATGGTGAAGGCGGCATACAGCGCCGGAAAACCGGCTTATGGGGTAGGCGCGGGCAACGCTCCTGTTTTTATTGAGCGGAGTGCCAATATTAAGAAAGCTGTTTCCGACATTATTACCGGTAAAACATTTGATAACGGTGTGATATGTGCCTCTGAAAATTCCATCTTGGTGGACGAGCCCATCAAGGATAAGGTGGTAGCTGAACTAAAAGCCCAGGGAGCATATATGCTTTCGAAAGAAGAAGTAGAAAAGGTAAGCCGGGCAGTAATGACGCCCAAGGGAGGTATGAATGCCGCTTTAGTGGGTAAAGGTCCTAAGGTTATTGCTAACAAGGCGGGGATCAATATTCCTGAGGGTACCAGGGTTTTAATCGCTCCTTTAGAAGGATACGGGCCGGGCTTTCCCCTGTCTTATGAAAAACTGACCACAGTTTTAGCATTTTATGTGGTGAAGAATTGGGAAGAAGCCTGCCGACTGGCCATTGAATTATTGAATTTAATGGGAGCGGGCCATACTTTCGCGATCCATTCCCAGGATGATGATATTATTAGAGAGTTTATCAGAAAACCGGTTTCCCGGATACTGGTCAATACACCGTCTTCATTAGGCGGTATTGGGCTCACTACCGGTCTTGCTCCGTCTCTTACACTGGGATGCGGTACGATGGCAGGTTCCAGTACTTCCGACAATGTGACGCCGATGCATTTAATCAACATCAAGAGGCTTGCCTACAGGATCGATGATTGTATAGATGCACCATCCAACACCTGTGCCGGCAATGATATCAACCCAGATAAAATTGCCGATATTGTTAAACAAGTTCTTCTCGGTCTGGGGAAAACAAATGACAATTAAAAAGGCAGGTGTCTTCATTGGATAAAGCCCAGTTAGCAAAAATTGTCACGGAAGTAGTTATCCAGCAGTTAGACCGGGGAAAGGTTGAATGTAGGCCGGAAAAAGCAAAAAGAGAAATTACCGTAGGGATATCAAACAGACATGTTCATCTTTCTCAGGCTGATCTGGAAATACTGTTTGGACCTAAAGCAGAACTAACCAGATTTAAAGATCTTTCACAGCCCGATCAATTTGCTGCGGAACAAAAAGTCACCTTAGTGGGTCCCAAAGGTGTAATTGAAAAAGTTCGTGTGTTGGGGCCTGTGCGGGAAGCTACTCAGGTAGAAATTTCTGTATCGGACTGTTTTAAATTGGGGGTTCGTGCTCCCATTAGAGATTCCGGGGACTTAGCCGGCTCGGCAGGATTGACTCTGGTAGGGCCAAAGGGATCGGTGACTTTGAAAGAGGGAGCAATAATTGCGGCCCGGCATATCCATATGCATCCCAAAGATGCCGATTATTTTCAGTTAAAGGATGGAGACCGGGTAAATGTCAGATGTACCGGACCACGGGGTGTGATGTTTTCGGAAGTATTAATCCGGGTGAGTGATAAATATAGCTTGGAAATGCATATTGATATGGATGAAGCTAATGCGGCCTCTCTGAAAAACGGTAACCAGGTGGAAATTGTGAATTGAGAAAACAGCCCTTGATGCCATAGAGGGACAGATTATAATCTGTCCTTTTTTTTATAAATGGTTATAGAAAGTAAATTATGTTGTTTCCTCGCTTACATTTTACCAAACTTCGGGTGCATTATATTTGTTAAGTTTGCATCACAATAGCGGTGAATACTATATATTTCAAAGGTTTACGAGTGATTTTCAGGTGTGAAGTTTGAGTTAGGGTAGAAAAAGTAGGAAAAAATATTGCCGTGATCAAACAGAATATTTTTGGAGGATAATCTATGCTTAATAAGCGTAATTGCCAAAGCATTGCAGAAACAGCCAGCAATATCATCGGGTATTCTATCTTGCTCACAGGTCATGACGGTATCATTCTCGGTTCTTCCGACCCGGATAGAGTAGGTACGCTCCATGAGGCGTCTTTGGAGGTAATTCGCAGCGGCTGTCAAGTTTTTCATGACGAACAGCAGGCTAAAGCATATCAGGGGACACGCCCCGGTACCACCATTCCAATTATTATCAATGATGAGGTGGTTGGCAGCATCGGTATTACCGGAAAGCCCGAAGAAATTTCAAAATATGGTATTTTGATAAAAAAACTGGCAGAGGTATTCCTAAAAGACCAGATGGAAATGGAATCGGCGCAGTTGTTGGATCAGAGTCGTCAAAACCTGCTGCGTGAGCTCATTACCTGTGAACCGAATTCCATGGAAGAAAAAGTGGTTATGAATCACGGCCAAATGTTGGGTTATGATCTGTTTCTCCCCCGTGCTGCTGTTTTGATCGAAGTAGCGCACTCTGATGAACCTCATGCTTTAAAGCAGGACAGTTATGATTTTTCATTAGGCAGCTTTAATAACGGTCTGTTTCAGGTAGGAAATTACTCCATAGTGAAACAGGCTTTTAACCATAAACAGGATCTATGTGTTTCACTTGGTTATAATAAATACATCGTTTTTTCCTATCTTGGAGCAAAGTATAAGCACCATGATGACTCAGAATGGATTACTTTGTTAAATGCCAGGTGTAATAATCTGTTGTCACAGTTTGATAAAGCCGGTTTGTCTGCCTGGGTCGGGATCGGCAGCAGGGCTGCCGGATCCTTGCAGGAACTGAGAGACTCATATGATGATGCCAATCAAGCCATTTTTATTGCGAAACGCAGAATGAAGTCCGGAGTACAATACATTAACGATGTGTATTTGGAAAAACTAATTCTGAGCATCCCGGACCATATGTCTAAACGTATTTTTAAAGAAACCGTCGAACCTTTGACCAGACTGAAAGACGGGGATGACTTTATCAATATGGTGATTAGCTGGTGTGAAAATAGGTTCAATTTTACACAAACAGCAAAGAGTCTGAATATACACAAAAACACACTAATGTATCGTTTTTCCAAGTTTAAAGCTATAACAGGCCTTGATCTATACGATTTCAACAGTACGATAGCGATGTATATAGTCATTACGAATTATAAAGTCAACAATTTGTTATAATTTGCTTTATAAAAACATGGTCCGTTTATTTGTATTCCGGCCATGTTTTTTGTATAAATGACACCAAAAATAAGATATAAAAAGCGAATAATTTGTAATAATGTTATGACGATTTTTGTCGTTTACATAAGTTATAATGTAAATAACCGCAAAATACGGTAAATCATATTACTAAAATCCTAGGAGGCGGATTTATTATGGTTGCAAAGAAAATTGCTGTTCTCGGTGGTGGTCATGGCGCTCATACTATGGCGGCTGACTTTACCATGAAAGGTCATACTGTCAACATGTTCGAAATGCCCCAATTCAAGCACAATATGAAGAAGGTTTTTGATACTTGTGAAATTGAAGTTAGCGGCAGCGAACATTTTACCGCAAAGCTCAATATGGTTACTGACGATATTGATAAGGCTATTGATGGCGTCCATTATATCTGCTTGGTTACTCCTGCATTTGCCCATGGCGATTATGCCAAACTGCTCAAAGGCCGTGTAAAGAAGGATCAGATCATCGTGGTATTTCCCGGTGCTTTCGCCGCTCTCCGGCTACGTCATGTTTTTGGTGAAGATGCTGAATGTCCGGTTATCGCTGATGTTAACAACCTACCTTACGATACCCGTATTCAGGCTCCTGGCAAAGTATCGCTATTTGGTCGTAACAAAGTTAATATTGCTTTTATGCCTGCTGATGCTGGTGCTGCTCTTATTGACGAAATGCGTGAAGATCTCTTCCCATTTGAAAAAGTCTATAATGATGTTCTCGAATGCGGTCTGTCTATCGTTAACCCGGCATGGCATACCGGTCCCTGTCTGTTGAGCGTTACTGCTATCGAGCTTCCTACCACCAACTTCTTTGTTTATGAACATGGCTGGACTCCTTCTGCTTGCAAACTGAACATGGTTCTGGATAAAGAACGTAAAGCTGTCGGTAAAGAACTTGGTTATCACCTACGCCCGATGGAAGATTTTAGTGGTATGCCTGAAGGATTCACCTGGCAGCAATTGTATGCTGCAGGACACGGGTCAATTTCCCTAACCCCTATTTGTGGACCTAACAGTATTTTCGACCGTTACCTTACTGAAGACGCCCCGTTTGGTCTCGTTCCGTGGGCTGCCATTGGCGAACTACTTGGCGTTCCCATGCCCATGACCAATTCCTGCGTCGATATTTACAATGTTATCCATGAAACCGACTGGCGGGAAAACGGCCTGACCGCTGATGAAATGGGCATCGCCGGCATGACGAAAGAACAGTTGATCAAATATGTACGTACAGGCGTGAAATAGTTTAAGGTGATTGGTGATTTTGAATTTAACAACATTTTTTAATGAGTTGTTATTTGTAGAGGATAATTAATACCGTTGTTTTTTGGATAAAACTAAAAGAAAGGAGAAAATCATGAGTAAAAAAATCAGAAACTATGGTTATATAGGCCCGACAACGCCTAACCGGCACTATGATACGACGGAAGGGCAATTAATGAATGGCTTTCCGGTCGGTATTCTGCAGCTTTATGCACATTTGCCATTTTTCCCGGGCAATGTTTCCAATGCATATACCTATGATTTTCCTGTGAAGTTTTTGCATGTGCAGGGAACGGGTATTGATAATATACTGGCTGGTGATATGTCTGTTCTTGATAATATTATTGCAGCAGCAAAACAACTGGAAATGGACGGCTGCAGGGTAATCTGTGCAAACTGCGGTTTCTTTGGTCACTATCAGCGTGCTGTTGCCGATCAGCTTGATGTTCCTGTATATCTTTCTTCGTTGATTCAGGCATCGTGGGCTCTAACTGCTTTAAAATCTACTGAAAAACTCGGTATCTTGACAGCTAATAAAAATAACCTGACTGAGGCGATGTTTGAGTCTTGCGGTGTTAATAAAGAAATGCAAAAGCGTTGCGTTGTATATGGTGCGCAAGATTGCGAAGAATTTTCTCATATCTTGACCGGCAAGGGCGGCCTTGATTACAACCGTGTCGGTGATGAAATAACGGCCTTAGCCCATAAGCTGGTCGATGAAAACCCGGATGTTGGTGCTCTTTTGCTTGAATGCACTGATATGCCTCCGTACTCGCATCGCTTGCAGGCTGAACTTAATATGCCGGTATATGATGCTATTACTTTAATCAAGTATGCCAAAAGCATAGTTACTCAGATGCCCTATTACGGTTTTCTGTAAACAATACTTACGGGCATATCTTTTCTGATGTATGTTGTTGGTGGGAACGTGTTTTAAAAAAATTAGAATAAACAAAGGGAGGACATAACGATGAAAAAAATATTAGCGGTTTTACTCATTGCTATGCTGTCCATGTTTGCTTTTGCCGGATGCGGAGGCAGTGATTCTGAAGGTGGAACGGATGGCGGTTCTGCAGATACTGGAAAAACCTATAATTTTAAAATTGCAGCCCAGGAATCTGAAGAACATAATGATGTTAAGTCAATAAAGCGTGCGGCAGAAGCTATCGCCGAACAAACTGACGGTCATGTTAATATTACTGTTTATCCATCCAACCAGTTGGGCGACTATACCCAGGTATATGATGAAGTTATGGCCGGAACTATTGACATGGCATGTATCACCATCCCTACGACTTATGACTCTCGTCTGGAAATGCTTACTGTTCCGTACCTTACCACGAACTACCAAGAAGCTGTTGATACTTTCCTTCCCGGTTCAGAATTTTTCGGCAAACTGACTGATATCCAGCTTGAAAAAGGTGTACAGACCTTAGCTGTTTATATTGACGGTTATATGGGTATCGGTGCTACTAAGAGCATTGATAAAGCTATGGACTATAATGATTCCCATAACGGCGTTTTGATGAGATGTCCTTCTGTTGACTCGTATATCTGGACTGCTAAGGCTATGAATTACGGTACGACCACCATTGCTTATGCGGACCTTTATTCTGCATTGCAGACTGGTGTATGTGACGGTTGGGTTGGCGGCTCTGCTTATGTAAACTATCTCAACTTCCGTGATGTTATTAAATATTTCTGTGATTCCAGATATATGGTCGAGCTTATCGGAGTTGTGATGAATGCTGATACTTGGAATGGTCTGCCCGAAGAATATCAGGAAATTATCACTAAAGTATTCGAAGAAGAATGTATAGCTGTAGCTAATGCTCGTGAAGAACTGGACAATAAAGCTATGGATGATATGGCTGATATGGGTATAGAAATCTATGTTCCAACTGATGAAGAACTCAATAATATGAGAGATCACTTCAAGGAAACTGTTTGGCCGCAGTACAAAGACGTTCTTGGAGATGAGCTGTACAATCTGCTTCTCAGTAAATAAGTAATTAGAGAGTATTTATAGAATAAACGATGGTACAGTTGTCCGCGTAAGTTGATTGCAATTTCGCGGGCAACTGTAAAATTTATTATTGTGTGACCACAGAATAATATCTAAATTGTTTTGGATGGTGAAAATAATGTGGCAGATCACATCTTTAGAGGAAAAAAGTTGGTGGAAGGCGATTTTGTCTGTTGAACAGGCTATCTTGATTACTACGAGCCTTCTCGCAGCCGGTATTGTTACGGTTGGTGTAATCATGCGCTATATTTTGCATGTTAATTTTTTTGGTCAGGAAGAAATTTTAACTGTTGTTGCTATGTGGCTTTATTGGGTGGGTGGTATTTATGGCAGTTATACCAATACCCATATCAGTGCGGATTTAGCAGATTCATTTATTAAAAATTGGAAAATTAGAAAAACAATTAATATATTTGTTTTGCTGATTAGTATTGGGGTCGTTGGTTGCTTTGTTTTTTGGGGCTATAGTTATACTGCTTGGGTTATAGATCTAGGTGGGCTTTCTACAGGACTCAAAATACCATTGATTTTTTCCAAAGTCACAATGTTTCTTGGTTTTGTTTTTATGGGGCTATATTCTGTTTATCACTTGATCAGAGTAGCTCAGACTAAAGAATCTGATTATCAGAAGGAGGATTAATCAAAAATGGAAATGATAATAGGGTTTGCGATATTACTCTTTCTGATTATCTTGGGGGTTCCCGTTGTTTATGCATTTGGTGCAACAGTAGTCTGGTTTGTTTTCACCATGGGATATAATGCATCATTTGTTTTTTCGACGATGTACAGCAGCATGAATAATGTTGTTTTGCTGGCCATTCCATTGTTTATTATGGTTGGCGGTGTTATGGAAAAGGGTAATATCGGTAGTGCTCTGGTCAATTTTATAGAGAGTTTTGTCGGCCGAATTAGAGGAGCACTCTGTATAGTGTCTGCTGTTGCCTGTGCTGTTTTTGGTTCGATTTGCGGCAGCGGCGCGGCAACACTTTCCTGTATTGGTTCTATCATGGCGCCGAAGATGAGAGAAAGAAATTATCCGATGGGTGTTTGTGCGGCTGTCCTTTGTTGTGCATCACCTGTTGGAATGTTGATTCCTCCCAGTTCCATTCAGATTTTATTTGCTTGGGCAGGTAATCTTTCTGTTCTAGCCTGTTTTCTGTCAACAGTTATCCCCGGTATTATCTTAACTATTTTGATTTCTCTTGTTAGTTGGGCAATGTGCCGTAATAATAAGGAAATTGTTGTTACTGAACAGGTATCAAAAAAAGAATGGGTATCTAAAACCAAAAAATCTACGATACAGGCTATACCTGCACTAGTCATGCCTTTCATTGTTTTAGGCGGTATCTATGGTGGCCTGATGACGGCAACTGAAGCTGCCGGTGTAGCTGTTGTTTATGCGATTATTGCCAGTCTTTGCATATACCGTGCCATAAAAGTGCTGGAACTAAAGGGGGTATTCCTTGACACCGCGACTACAACTGGTGTTATCATGGTTATGCTGGCAGTGATTATGGTATTAAGCCGTATTCTTGTTCAGGAAAACCTTCCTAGCACAATCCTAAACATTTTATTGTCCATCTCCGATAATAAATATGTTATTTTAATGATCATAAATCTTTTCCTTGTTATTATTGGTATGCTTATGGACGATGTCAGTGGTACCTTGCTATGTGCTCCCATTCTTGTTCCGATAGCAATTAGTCTTGGCGTTAATCCTTACCATATGGCTGCAATTCTTGGTGTTAACCTTGGTATGGGTAACATTACCCCTCCCACGGCGCCATTCCTTTATCTTGGCTCAAGGATTTGTAATGTCAGTACAAAATTAATGCTGAAGCCTTGTCTGACGATAATTCTTTTTGCATATATTCCTACTTTAATTATAACTACGTATATCCCATGGGTATCTTTGTGGCTGCCAGGCTTATTGTTGAATATTTAATTAAATGGCTTATAATTTTTAGTAAATCTTGCCCCCTTTGCAAATGCAACAGGGGGCAGGATTGTATTAAAGTTAAATAGAATGGTAATCTGTCGTGGTTCATTTCCTATTACAAAAACACACTGGGGTACCGTTTTTCCAAGTTCAAAGCTATAACAGGCTTTAATCTTTACGATTTCAGCAGTACGATAGCGATGCACATAGTCGTTACGAATTATAAAGTCAACAATTTGTTATAATTTGCTTTATAAAAACATGGTCTGTTTATTTGTATTCCGGCCATGTTTTTTGTATAAACGACACTAATAATCTATGGATACCTAAAATGTTAAGAAAAAAAGGGAAAATGCTGATAGTACCGTTGAAGGCGAAGCGGAAGCAAATAAGGTTTATGCATACCCGGGTTTTATTTGAAGCAAATTCCAGGGGAAGATAATCTATTGTTTTTTGTTTTTTGGCTTGAAGGATCTGTTTACATTTCGTTTAGATTTATTTAAAATATTATCTTCGCCTTGTTCAGCCACCGACGCTAAACTATATCTCAAATCCTCACTGTCTTCCAAGCAAACATTACAACCCTTGCCGGAGACGGGTCCGGAAAATCCTCTTTCCGTGCGATTGGTTTCTTTCATGTCTTCCAGCTCCTTTTTGGCTCCGGGTATGCACACTTAGTGTGCCCGGGGTTTATCTCCAATACCCATCACTAATTTTTCAAGTATTAAGTGAAGACACGTTCTCCTTTTTTCATATCTCTCCCTCCCCCCGAATAAATTTAGTAGGAGAAAAACCGGGGGGTGTTTTTTTGTCCAATAAAAAATTACTGCGTGGACAAAGAGCTAAATTTAAAAGTGCTTTTGTTAATATACTTCAGCTTCCGGCAGATGTTGCCCTTAACCTGCCCCGGGTCACGATGATTGGCAACCTCCAGTTAAACATTGAGAATCATAAGGGGATTGTAGAGTATACAGAAAACAAGATCCGGGTACTGGTTGCCCGAGGGTGTTTAGAAGTAACCGGTGCCAACTTGGTACTGAGGAACATTCATAGTGATGAAATTATGGTGAACGGGGAAATAAATCAAATCCGGATTGAACTTAATGAGGAAAATTAATTATTTAAAACTGAATAAATTAGGAGTGGGGATTTTTGAAAACGCTATTGGATTATTTTTTAGGTTATGTCATTATTACTATCCGGGGCAAAGGGATAGAGCGGTTTATCAACTTGGCTGTCCAACGGGGGATCCGGATGTGGGACATCAGCTGGATGAAAGACGGTTCCGTCCGGGCTAAGGTACAGCTTTCCGGGATCAAGGCTCTCCGTCATGTTGCCCGGAAAAGTCATTGCCGTTTTCGTATCGGTCAACGGCAGGGCTTGCCGTTTTGGGTTAAATTTTTTCAAAAGAGAAAGATGCTGGCAGCAGGGGCAATTTTTTTTGTGCTTTCCCTGTACGTGCTCTCTTCATTTGCTTTTTCGGTTCAGGTGACCAGCCCTGAGCCTCTTAAGATTGTGAATGAACAAATGATTAAACGCCTGGCGGAAGAAAAAGGAATCAAGCCCGGTCGACCAAAGTGGTTGATGGACTTTAAAGCAGCAGAAAAATATCTTATAAAAGAGGTCCCTCAGTTAACTTGGGTTAATATCAGTGCCCAAGGAACCCGGCTGTGTATTAATGTTGTGGAAAAGGTAATGCCTGAGCCAGACGAGAAAAATAATAAATCGGGAAATATCATTGCTTTAAAGGATGGTATTATTACAGAAATTTTAGTGATGAAGGGAGAGCCGCTGGTTACCTCGGGTGATACTGTTTCCCAGGGGCAGGTGCTCATTTCAGGTATAATTACGATCCAAGAGGAATTCCCATTGGAGGAGGAACCGCTGGGAAAAGTGGAAAAAGTCAAGGCAGATGGTATTGTTCGGGCCAGAGTATGGTACCGGGGGTATGGAGAATGTCCTCTGGTGGAGAGCGGAAAAACCAATACCGGCAAAAAGGCTCAGTCCATTAAACTCCAGTGGGGGAAGCGAGGGGTTGTTATCTGGGGTTCTGCCGCTCCGGAATTTGAATATTATATCTCTGATACCAACCGGCGGAAATTGACTTTATGGAGGAATATTACCCTTCCTGTCGAAATAATAACAACAACCTGTTGGGAACAAGAAGTGTATAAAACCGTACGGAGCCAGGAAGATGCCTGGCAGAAGGCGGTGAATGCAGCTCTTTTGGCTGCCCGGCGACAGGTACCGGCTCAGGCTAAAATTATCAGCAGACAGTTAAAGCCGGTAGAAGAGGGGGTTCCCGGGTTAAAACGCGCTTATGTTATTTTAGAAACGGAAGAGGATATCGGAAAATTTATTTCCATTGAGTAATGATGGGAATCCGGTTATAATGAGGAAGATAATTGTCTAGAAAAAAATGTCAGGAGGTATTTGTTTATTGGCCGGTACAACGGAGCTAAAAATTAACATCGGTAGTAATGGACAGGCTGCTAATCTTCTTGGCCAAAGGGACGAGAACCTAAGGCTTTTAGAAAAGAGGCTGAAGGCAAAAATTATCGCCCGCGGTGATATGGTGATAGTCACCGGTAATAATGAGGAAGTGGAAGAGGCGCGGCGTGTTTTTGAACATTTGATTACTCTGGTTAAAGCAGGAGTGACCATTACCACATCATCAATTAACTATGCTCTTAATACGTCGGAAAAAAAGGAAAATGTGGCGGCAAAACTAACGGAAAACATCTATGTCACTCCCCGGGGAAAATCAATTAAGCCAAGGACTCTGGGACAGTCTAACTATGTCCAAGCTATTCGGAAGAACGGAATAGTCTTTGGCATCGGCCCGGCAGGAACGGGGAAAACCTATTTGGCAGTTGTGATGGCCATTCATGCTTTAAAAAATAAAGAAGTCAACAGGCTGATTCTTGCCCGGCCCGCGGTGGAAGCAGGAGAAAAACTGGGATTTTTGCCCGGGGACCTGCAGGATAAAGTGAACCCTTATTTAAGGCCGATTTACGATAGTCTTTATGATGTCCTGGGGATGGACAAGGCGCAAAAATATATGGAAAGAAACATTATTGAGGTAGCCCCCCTTGCTTACATGAGAGGGCGTACTCTTGATGATGCCTTTATTATTTTGGATGAGGCACAGAATACGACACCGCAGCAGATGAAGATGTTTCTGACGCGGATTGGATTCGGTTCCCGGGCGGTGATTACGGGGGATATCACCCAGGTGGATCTTCCTCAAGGCCAGTTTTCCGGCTTAATTCAGGTGCAGAAAATTCTAATGGGCATTGAGGGAATTGAATTTTGTTATTTAACTCAGGCTGATGTAGTGCGTCACCCACTGGTACAAAAAATAATTAATGCCTACGAGAAAAACGAGGTGTAACTCCCTAAGGAGTGAGGAAAATGGGATGGAGTAAACTGGTATGGAAGTATATACAGCTGCCGGCCTTAAAATTCTTTAAGAATACTACAGCCCGCCGCATTCTTTGGTGGGTACTCTTTTTCACATTGAGCTTTGCTGTACTGGCCACAAATTTTATCCCCGATCAGGTTGCTTTAAAGGCAGGGGAAGTGGCAAAGAGCGACATCTTTTACAA
Source organism: Bacillota bacterium (assembly GCA_050945755.1). Lineage (GTDB taxonomy): Bacteria > Bacillota > Dehalobacteriia > Dehalobacteriales > Dehalobacteriaceae > JAQVXR01. Next base: position 50,713 of record JBMNTN010000004.1, read on the forward strand.
TGGGGGGACTCTTACTTATACCAGCGAGATTAAAACTGAGGAAGCCCGCAATCAAGCTGCGCAAGAGGTGGAACAGGTATTTAGGTTTGAACCACGAGTATTAACAGAGCTGGAAAATCGGACCGGACAACTTTTTCAAGATATATTAAATATTAAAAGGGATGAGACCCTTACAGATTTTACTGAGCGCAAGGAAAAGTTGAAAACTATACTGTCGGGAATGATGCCCCAGGAGGCTTTAAATGCGATAGTTGCTGCCGATGAGGATACTATCTTGACACTGGAAACGGAGCTCAAAAGCATTATCAGAGCCAGAATACAGGATGGTATCGTTGAGGAACAGTTAGAAGGCACCAAAAAAGATATGAACAATGACATTGAAGCACTGGACGTAGAACAGCCTTTTAAAGTGTTTCTTCAGACAATCATAAATCAAATGGAACTACGGCCTAATAAAATATATGATCCGGTAGCTACCGCCCAGGCGGTGGAAGAAAAATTGGCTCAAGTGAAACCGGTACAGATTACAATCAGACCCGGCGAAAAAATTGTGGAAAAGGGAACGCTGGTGACACCTGAGCAGATTGAAGCGTTGCAGTTTTTAGGGTTGCAGAGAAGCACTACCCCGTTTTTAACATTTGTCGGCTTATTTGGGTTTGTCAGCATTGTTTACCTGATGATTTTCTTGTTTTTGAACGGATATAAGCCCGATTTTTTAAAGCAGGAATCAAACATTGTCCTACTTGGGCTATTGATAAATGTTGCACTGATTATCGCAAAAATTGTTACGGTAATTCAAATTTCCGACCGACCGGAATATGCTGCCCAGCTTGGATATTTAATTCCAATGGCAGGATGCTCAATGTTACTTGCTATTTTGACTGATGCCCCTATCGCTCTATTTGGGACGGTGATACTTTCTCTTTTTATCGGCGTGATGACCAATGGACAGTTATCGTTTGCCACGGTGGCCCTGGTAGGTGGTTTAATGGGTGTTTACCAGGTTTCCAAACTAAGCCAAAGGTCTCATTTGGTACAGGCCAGTATTTATATCGGGCTGGCAAATATGGCAGTGATTATTGTCATGGGATTAATGTGGAATCAGCCTATGACAGTGATTGGTTTAGGAGTATTAATGGGGTTGGTAAACGGGGTGCTGGCGTCCGTTCTGACCATTGGTACGTTGCCCTTTTTGGAAAGCGCTTTTGGCATTACTACTTCTGTTAAACTTTTGGAACTTTCGAATCCTAACCACCCGCTTTTAAAGAAATTAATGTTGGAAGCACCAGGCACCTATAATCACAGTATTTTGGTGGGTAATTTGGCAGAAGCGGCAGCCGATGCCATTGGTGCCGATTCACTTCTTGTCCGGGTGGCTTCCTATTTTCATGATATTGGAAAGGTTAAAAGGCCATACTATTTTATTGAAAATCAAATGCCGGCTGATAATCCCCATGATAAGATTGCGCCCACTTTGAGTACCTTAATTATTACATCTCATGTGAAAGACGGAGTGGAAATGGTCAAAGAGTATCGTTTCCCCAAGGCGATTACCGATATTATTGAACAACATCATGGGACGAGTTTAGTATCCTTCTTTTATCACAAGGCAAAAGAGGAAGGAGAAAAACCAGAAACTGTTTTGGAATCGGATTTCCGCTATCAAACCCCAAAACCTCAGACCAGAGAGGCGGCAATCGTTACATTAGCAGATAGTGTACAGGCAGCTGCCCATGTTTTGCAAAAACCAACTAAGGGGCATCTTGAAGCTAAAGTACGGGAAATCATTCGGCAGAAACTGGATGACGGACAGTTAAGTGAGTGTGACTTGAATTTTAAGGATCTGGATGTAATCGCCCAGGTTTTTGTCCGAGTATTGAGCGGGATGTTTCATCATCGGATTGGGTATCCGGACCAAATGGTCAAAGAGATGGAAAGGGGCAAAGCCAAGAATGGAAATTCTCATAAAGAACCAACAGAGCAAGATACCGGTAAGCCCGGAAATGGAAAAATTACTGGAAAGAGTAGCGACGGAAGCAGTGCGTCAGAATAACCCGGGCACCGATCCGGAAGTGAGTATTCTTTTAGTAGATGATGAGATGATTCATAAACTTAATTCAGCTTACCGAGGAATAGACCGACCTACAGACGTGCTCTCCTTTGCTTTAAAAGAAGAATTGGAGGATGGTCCGGAGTTTGTCTTCCTGGAAGATGAAAATATTTTGGGTGATGTGGTAATATCTTTAGAAACAGCTCAACGGCAGGCTAATGAATATGAGCATTCTTTAGAAAGGGAAATTGGATTTCTTGCTGCCCATGGGATGCTGCATCTTTTAGGATTTGACCATATTGAGGAAGAAGAAAGGATATTGATGCGGGAAAAAGAAGAGAGCATCTTGGAAGGGATAGGGTTAACCAGATAATTACCTCTGGAAGAAGTTGGGCTAGGTTGGGGGAAATGAAAAAATCACGAAATTTTTGGGAGAGTTTCAAGTTTGCCCTGCGTGGTGCAGTTATGGTTTTACAAAGTGAAAGAAACGCCCGGATTGATTTAGTTTTTGCTCTGGGGGTATTAGGTGCTGCCTGTTATTATCAGGTATCATGGATGGAATGGGTTATTCTTATTTTAACGATTGTTTCGGTGCTGGCAGCGGAGATGATGAATACAGCCGTGGAGTACATGGTGGATATGTACACCCAAGAATATCATCCGCTGGCGGAAAAGGCAAAAAATGCGGCGGCGGGTGCCGTACTAATCACCGCTATAGGGGCTTTTTTTGTCGGCCTGATTATTTTCGGGCCAAAGGTTTTTCTACACTAAGATGAATATAATGAATTAGACCCGGGGTTATCCCGGGTTCTCAAATAATATTGAAGGGGGAAGCTGATGGGGAGAACAACCTTTCCCAAAATTCTATTGAGGATTGCTCTGATATCTTTTTTTCTTTGTGCTTGCGGGGATAAAAACCTGCCTGTTTCCAACACCGGTTTATCAGATGATCTGCCAATAACCCAGCCGGATAAGCCTCCGGCATACAGGTGCCCGTTGGATGGAACTCCATTAGAAGAAATGCCTGTGCGCCCAGTGGCAATTGTTATTGATAATATGCCTGCTGCTTGGCCCCAGTCCGGAGTCAACCAGGCAGACATTGTTTATGAAATTCCTGCAGAAGGGGGAATCACCCGCTTTCTCGCTGTCTATTTTCACGGTAAGGCAGAAAAAATCGGCCCGGTGCGCAGCGCCCGCCCTTACCTGATGGATCTTGCCCGGGAATGGGAGGCGGTTTTTATCCATTGTGGTGAAAGCCCCCAGGCCCAAGTATATTTTAAAGAAAAAAACATTGATCATATCAATGAAATGTTTCATCCACCCGGATTTTGGCGGGATAAATCTCGCCGAGCGCCTAATAACCTTTATACCGGCACAAAAGAAATCTGGGCGGAGATCGAGAAAAAAGGTTGGGACCGGCAGGTAGATATTGAGGGATTTCATTTTGACGATACCCTAGAACCTGAGGAGAATGAACCGGTCTATGAGGTAACGGTAAAATATCCATACAGAAATATAATTTATAAATACGATGTTTCCTCTGGGCTCTACCATAGATTTTTAGGCAGCAAACCTCAGCAGGACGGTGAGACAGGAGATCAGTATGCGGCGGCAAATATTTTAATCCAGGAAGTTGGCACCAAGGTATTTGATCAGGAAGGCCGGATGGAAATTAATTTGTTGGGAAAGGGAAATGCCATTCTCTTTTCCCGGGGCAGAGTATTTAACGGAATGTGGGAGAAGGATTCCTTTTCAGAACGTACATATTTCACAGATGACAAGGGAGAAGAGTTTAAGCTTGCTCCCGGTCAGACCTGGATTATTTTAAAGCCTAAAAATACTGTTTATGAATATTCAACGCTGTGGCAAGATAATAGTCAATAAAGGAGATAGCCGATGTCTACCATAGAAATAGAAGAAAAAAACTTGTTGGCTGCGGCAGAAAAAGCCAGGGAAGCGGCCCATGCTCCTTATTCACGCTTTAGGGTGGGAGCAGCCCTTCTCACAAAAGAAGGGAAGGTATTTACCGGCTGCAATGTAGAAAACGCCGCATTCAGTGTTACTAATTGTGCGGAGCGGACGGCAGTATTTGCGGCAGTGGCTGCCGGTTATCAAGAATTTAAGGCAATAGCTGTCTCATCCGATTCTGAAGAGTTTACTTCCCCCTGCGGGGCATGTCGGCAAGTGCTGGTAGAGTTCAATCCGGATATGCAAGTGATTATGGGAAATGCTAAAGGTGATTATATTACCCGTACGGCGGCAGGGCTTTTGCCCCTTTATTTTAACAGCCGGAGCCTGTCAACGGAGCGTGGAGGTAAATAATGTCTGAATATAAATCTGGTTTTGTCACGATTATCGGCCGCCCTAATGTAGGGAAATCAACACTTTTAAACAGCATTCTCGGGCAGAAGATTGCCATCATGTCGGATAAACCTCAGACCACCCGGAACAAGATCCAAGGTTTTTATACGACGGAAGATGTCCAAATCGTTTTTATTGATACTCCCGGAATCCATAAACCTAAGGACAAACTGGGCGAAAGGATGGTCGGCGCAGCGATGGAAACGCTGAAAGAAGTCGATGTGATCCTTTACATGGTTGATGCCTCGGCTGAATTTGGCCGGGGAGAAGAGTTCATTCTCAGTCGGTTGGAAAAAGTAAAGACGCCGGTTTTTCTGGTCATTAATAAAATAGACCTTTTGGCTAAAGAAAAATTGCTTCCTTTAATTGAGGAATACAGCAGGAGATATGATTTCCGGGAGATAATTCCGGTATCCGCTTTAAACCGGGACAATATTGACCACCTTCTGAAAACCTTGGAGCAATATCTCTCGGAGGGGCCTCAGTATTACCCGCCGGATATGATTACCGATCAGCCGGAAAGAGCAGTGATCGCCGAATTGATCCGGGAAAAAGTATTGCATCTCACCAGAGATGAAATTCCCCACTCTGTGGCAGTGGAAGTGACAGAAGTGAAAGACCGGGAAAACGGCCTGGTTGATGTGGATGCCATTATTTATGTGGAACGGGATTCGCAAAAGGGCATTGTCATCGGAAAAAAGGGCGAACTATTAAAAGAGGTTGGAAGATTGGCCCGGATAGACGCGGAAAAACTTTTGGGCAGCAGAATTTTTTTACAGCTTTGGGTAAAGGTGAAAAAGGACTGGCGCAATAAAGAAGTGATGTTAAGAAATTTTGGCTATGATAATAAACATATGTAATCTAGATAAGAAGGAATTTCCATGTCGAAAATATATTCAGTTGAAGCCTTGGTATTAAGGGCTCGGGACTATGGTGAAGCGGATAAAATACTTACCCTGTATACAAAAGAGCAGGGAAAGGTTTCGGCTATTGCCAAAGGGGCGCGTAAACCTAAAAGCAGGTTGCGCGGTGGTGTCCAGCTATTTTCCCACTCTCGCATTGTGCTTTATCGGGGCCCTTCTCTGGATACGGTGACACAGGCGGAAACGGTTCAGGCTTTTGCACCTCTTAGAGAAGACCTAACCTTTCTTTCTTATGCCTCATATCTGGTGGAACTGCTCGATTGTGCCGTCCCGGAACGAGAACCTCATGAAGGGATATTTCATTTGGCCATAAACTGCCTGGAACTGTTTCCGGAGAAAGACCCGGAACTGGTGGCCAGGTTTTTTGAAATGCACCTGCTTACTTTTCTCGGTTATCAGCCTTACTTGTCCGGCTGCATGAAATGCGGCAGGTTGTTGGAGGCCGGGCCTTTTTATTTGGACCCCGGCACTGGGGGATTGGTCTGTCGGGAATGCTCCCCGGATCAAGATGAGAAAACACAAGTGACAGCAGGAACGGCCTCTACTTTAAACAGGCTGCTTTCCTTGAATAAAAGATCAATCTTTCGGTTGAAAGTATCCAGGGAGATAAGAGGGGAGATGGATGCCGCTTTAAGAGTTTATCTGGAATATTATTTGGAGCGAAAACTAAAATCCCGTCGGATTCTGGAGGATATTTTGCAGCCGGCAAGGGGAGAATAAAAACCCTTTTACCTGGGCAATATGCCTAAAAGGGGTGATGATCGATGGATGATATGCTGCGTAAAATTGACGAAATCAGGGACCGGATTAATGTCAGCTACAGTGAGGCTAAGGATGCTTTGGAAAAGAGCGGAGGAAGTATCGTAGATGCTATTGTCCTCTTGGAGAATCAGGGACGTGATCATGAGGAAGAGGGAAGGGAATATGGCAAAAAAGTTTGGGAAGACATGAGGGGCGAGGTAAAAGAGGTGGTGGAGAAAACAAAAACCACTAAAATTTGCCTTCTGAAAAATGGGGAACCAGTAGCAGAATTACCTGCAGCAGCCGGGCTTTTAGGCCTGGTGGGAGCCTTGGCCATTCCCGGTGGGGCTGTGGTAGGTGCACTGGGGTCGGTAGCTGCTCTGATGAATAATTATTCTTTAGAGGTAAGGAAAACGTCTGATGAAACAGTTGTGAGTACCGGCAGGGAAAATGACATTGACAACTTAAGTTAATTTTGTTAAAGTTAAGAGAAAATGACAGGTGTGATGAGGGAGACAAGTATTCAGCTTGCGTGGATTTTAGGGATCCGCAAGCCAGAGAGCCGGGATGGTGAGAACCGGCAAATGCTGAAGAAGGCACTCCTGAGCCGTTGGGTGAACGCATAAAGCAAGTAGCCGAACCGGAGATTCCTCCGTTATCAAAGAATGGTGTTAACCATGTAAAGATGGACTTTATGTCAATCAGGGTGGAACCGCGGGAAATTACCTCTCGTCCCTGCAGCATGCAAGCTGCGGAGCGGGAGGTTTTTTAATTTATCTATTGGGAAATTGGAGGGGGATAAATGAATTTTCAAGATTTGATCTTAGCTCTCAATAAGTTTTGGGGTGAACAAAACTGTATTATTCAACAGCCTTATGATATGGAAAAGGGTGCCGGGACAATGAATCCGGCCACCGCACTGCGTGCACTTGGCCCGGAACCTTGGAATGTGGCTTATGTGGAGCCTTCCCGGCGTCCGACAGACGGCAGGTATGGGGAGAATCCCAATCGGCTGCAGCACTACTATCAATACCAGGTTATTTTAAAGCCGTCCCCGGACAATATTGTGGAACTATATATGGACAGCTTGCGGGCTATCGGCATCGACCCGGCGGAACATGACATTCGCTTGGTGGAAGACAATTGGGAATCTGCCAACCTGGGTGCTTGGGGTTTGGGCTGGGAAGTGTGGCTGGATGGAATGGAAATTACTCAGTTTACTTATTTCCAACAGTTCGGCGGCTTGGACTGCCGGCCGGTGAGCGGGGAGATTACTTACGGAATTGAACGACTGGCCATGTTTATTCAAAAAGTAGACAGCGTTTATGACATAGAATGGGTGAACGGCATTACTTACGGGGATGTACATCACCAAACGGAAGTGGATTATTCCCATTATAATTTTGAGGTTGCAGATACAGATATGCTTTTTAAAACATTTGATATGTATGAAGCGGAAACCAAACGGGTAATCGAAAAAGGTTTGGTTCAACCCGCCTATGATTATGTATTGAAATGCTCCCATACCTTTAACCTCTTGGATGCCCGGGGGGCAATCAGTGTTACCGAGCGGCAGAGCTACATTGCCCGGGTACGTGCTTTGGCTCGTCTTTGCGCTCAAGGATATGTTAAGCAGCGGGAAGAACTGGGATTCCCGCTCATTAAGGATGCCAAACAGCGAAGTGCCATGGAACTTCCGCCCCTGATTCAGTCCCGCCCGATAGCAAAGCCCGCTTCGGACACTAAAGATGCCATGGATATAAAGGAGGCGTAAGGTAATGGCAAAGGATCTGTTATTTGAAATTGGTACGGAAGAAATACCGGCCCGCTTTATGAGCCCGGCGTTAAAGCAGATGAAAGAGCTGGCGGAAAATGGACTCAATGAGGCGCGGTTGGAATATGGAAAAATAAATGTTTACGGAACACCCCGTCGTCTGGCCCTTTTGGTGGAAGGTTTGGCAGAAAAACAAACGGATCTGGAAATGGAAGTAAAAGGTCCCTCCCAAAAGGCAGCTTTTGACGCTGAAGGGAAACCGACTAAAGCGGCTTTAGGTTTTGCGCGCGGCCAGGGTGTGGACCCGGCTGAACTGGTGGTAAAAGAAACACCTGCCGGCCTCTATGTTTTCGCCACCAAGAAAAGTGCCGGACAGCCTGCAGAAGAGATACTGACACCAATACTAGTTAATATCATTCATAAACTTTATTTCCCCAAACCGATGCGCTGGGGAAGTCTGGATATGCGTTTTGCCCGGCCTATTCGCTGGCTGGTGGCCTTATTCGGTTCGGAGGTGCTGCCTTTGGAATTGGAGGATCAGAAAGCCGGCCGCACCACCCGGAGCCACCGATTTTTGGGACAGGGGCTGATTGAACTGGCCCATCCCGGGGAATATTTGGCAAAATTAAAAGAGAACTATGTAATTGTTGATCAGGATGAAAGAAAGGCGATTGTCTGGGCAGGGATAGAGCAGGTGGCTCAAGATAACGGGGGCCAGGTTGTTAAGGATGAGGAATTACTGGAAGAGGTAACACACCTTCTGGAATACCCTACTGCTCTTTGCGGGACATTTGAAGAAAAGTATCTGGCTCTTCCTAAGGAAGTACTGATTACCCCCATGCGGGAGCACCAAAGGTATTTTCCGGTGCTGGATGCTGAGGGAAATCTTCTACCCAAGTTTATTACGGTGCGCAACGGTCTTCCCGCGCATATTGAAATTGTTACAGCAGGAAATGAGAAAGTGCTCAAGGCTCGACTGGCTGATGCGGAATTTTTCTATACGGAAGATTTAAAGAAGAACCTAGAGGACAACGTGCCCAAGCTGAAGAGCATTGTTTTTCATGAAACCCTGGGGAGTCTTTATGCCAAGGTGGAAAGGGTAATGGAACTTGCTTCCTTTATCGGTGCGGAAATGGAACTGGATACTCAAGATCTCGCCGACATAAAACGGGCGGCACTTCTTTCTAAGGCAGACCTGGTTTCTAACGTAGTATACGAGTTTCCAGAGCTGCAGGGAATCATGGGTGAATATTACGCCCGGCACCACGGGGAAAACCAAGCGGTCAGCACCGCCATCCGGGAACATTACCTACCACGTTTTGCCGGTGATGACCTGCCTCAGACGAAAGCAGGGATTGCCGTGGGGATTGCCGATAAGCTGGACAGTATAGTGGGCTTTTTCGGCATGGACATTCAGCCCACCGGTTCTCAGGACCCTTACGCTTTAAGGAGACAGGCGCTGGGGATTGTCAATACCATATTGCAGCATAACCTGGATCTTTCTTTAGATACTTTAGTGGCAAAGACCTACAGCTTATTAGCTGAACAAGTATCCTTTAAAAATGATAAAGAAAAAACAGCGGCTGATATCAACTCCTTCTTTAAACAGCGCATGGATAACATTCTCACGGAAAGAGGCATCCGCTATGATGTGATCAATGCGGTACTTGCCGCAGGGATTGACCATCTTTCCGACACCCGGGATAAAGCTTTAGCTCTAAGTGATTTTAAGGAAACAAGCGAGTTTGAGGAGCTGATTGTCGGATTTACCCGGACAGCAAATCTGGCGAAAAATGCTGTCCATACCAATGTGGATGAAACGCGTTTTTCAAACAAAGAAGAAACCGGACTTTATCATGTCTTCCGGGAAGTAAAAGAAAAGGCGGATAGATTCTTGGCGCAAAAAAATTATCAGGAAGCCTTCCGGACTATTGCGGAACTGCGCCGTCCTGTGGACGATTTCTTTACGGAAGTGATGGTGATGGTAGAGGACGAAAAGGTGAAGGAAAACCGCCTGGCCTTATTAAAACAAATTGCCGATTATGTTATCGGTATTGCTGACCTCTCTCAACTGGTCGGATAGAAAAAGCCTGCGGGCTTTTCTTTTTTTGGTAAAATTTTTAAACGAAAATAATGGTTTTTAACAAGAAAAGCATATTGACAGCCGGAATAGTATATAATATATTGTTCAAGAGTATTAAAAAGTATAGCACATTTACAAGCTAAAATTTAGGGGGTGGTGGCTTATCCAGCTAAGCGAAAGGCAGAAGGAGATTGTCAGCATTGTCAAGAGTCAAGGCCCCATAACGGGGGAAGCCATAGCCCAGCAGTTAAATCTGACGCGGGCTGCGCTGCGGGCAGACCTTACTATACTGGTGATGTCAGGCTTGCTTGATGCCAGGCCCCGGGTTGGTTATTATTATGCAGGGAAAACTCCCCAGTCGGAGATAGCGGAAACCCTACAGAACATGAAGGTTCAGGACATTAAATCGGTGCCGATTGTCATAGGAGAGGATGTTTCGGTATACGATACTATAGTAACATTGTTTATCGAGGATGTCGGAACCATTTTTGTTGTAGGCGAAAATGGGATCTTAAAAGGAGTAGTATCCCGCAAGGACTTAATAAAAGTGACCATGGGCAAATCAGATATTTATAAAATGCCGGTGAAGATGATTATGACCAGGATGCCAAACATTATCACAACGTCTTTAGAAGAATCAGTTGTAGATGCTGCTCGAAAAATTACCGAACACCAGGTTGATTCCCTCCCCGTGATCCGGCCTGTGAATGAGGAAAGGCCGGACAAAGGGCAGCCTGAGGTGGTAGGAAGAATCACCAAAACCAATATTACCAAGTTATTCTTGGAATTGGGCGAAGGCAAGTAAGGGGGTTACTATGGATGGATAACAGCGAAAAGAAACAACCGGTAGTATTTGTGGTATCAGATTCTCTGGGCGAGACTGCCGACTTTGTCGCCCGGGCTGCTGCCAGCCAATTTGACGGCGGTAATGTGGAAATCCGCCGGATACCATATGTAGCGGATAAAGAAGACATCGAAGAAATTTTTAAAGAAGCATTAAATTATAATAGTATAATTACTTACACAGTAGTGATCAGAGAATTACGGGAGATGATTGAAAGCCTTTCCCGGGAGAAAAAGATACCTTGCGTTGACCTCCTTGGGCCGACTGTGAAGGCAATTGCCTCGGCAACAGGATTGATGCCGAAAATGGAAACCGGTCTTTTACGCAAACTGGATGAGGAATATTTCCGCCGGGTGGAAGCAATTGAATTTGCCGTCAAATACGACGACGGAAAAGACCCTCGAGGGTTGAAAAGCGCCGATCTGGTATTGATCGGAGTGTCCCGCACATCAAAGACTCCTGTCTGCATGTATCTTGCCCATAAAAAAATTAAGGCGGCTAATATGCCTTTAGTGCCGGAGGTGGCTCCGCCTGAGGAACTGTTCCAAATTCCGGCGAGAAAAATTGTCGGCTTAACTATCCGTCCGCAACTTCTAAATGAAATCCGTCAGGAAAGGCTAAAGGCATTAGGATTGACCTCAGGGGCGGATTACGCCAATCCCAACCGGATCATTCGAGAATTGGAATATGCCGAGGCAATATTTAAACGGATCGGCTGTACCGTGATTGATGTAACCAACCGGGCAATTGAAGAAACAGCAGGCAAACTTTTAGAGATTTATTATCGGGGAGAGCGGCAGCTGCGCCAATAGCAGGCTGCCGGCAAATTCCTTTTATATAAGATAATTGGGAGAGAGATTCCTGCCGGGCTGTACAAGCACCGGTAAAATAGATTTAAGGGGGAGCAGAAATGGCAAATAAGAAGTATGTTTACCTGTTTAAAGAAGGACGGGCGGATATGAGAGACCTCCTGGGGGGAAAGGGTGCCAATCTGGCTGAGATGACTAATATCGGCCTTCCTGTACCACCGGGATTGACCATTACCACAGAAGCATGCAATGAGTATTATGCCGTAGGCAGAGAGTTTCCCCCCGGCATGGAAGAACAGCTAAAGGAAATGCTGGCTGAACTTGAAGCCCAGACAGGTAAAAAATTTGGTGATACGGAAAACCCGCTGCTTGTTTCTGTCCGTTCCGGTGCGAAATTTTCTATGCCCGGAATGATGGACACAATTTTAAACCTTGGCTTAAATGATATCACTGTCCAGGGGATGGCTAAAGCAACAAATAACGAAAGGTTTGCTTTGGATTGTTATCGACGTTTTATCCAAATGTTTGGAGACGTAGCTATGGGCGTTCCTCATCATGATTTTGAGGAAATTCTCTTCAAAAGCAAATCGGCACATGATGTCAAGTTTGACCATCAGCTTGATGCGGAAGCTTTAAAGAAAATTATCGCTGAGTACAAAAAGCTTTACAAGAGGCATACCGGCGAAGAATTTCCCCAGGAACCCTACAAGCAGCTTTTATTAGCGGTAAAAGCTGTGTTTGGTTCTTGGAACTCGGACCGGGCAATTGTCTACCGGAAACATAATAAGATTCCGGATGACCTGGGTACCGCCGTTAACGTGCAAACAATGGTGTTTGGAAACATGGGAGATGATTGTGGTACCGGAGTGGCCTTTACGAGAAACCCTTCTACCGGGGAAAAGAAATTATATGGGGAATACCTGATCAATGCCCAAGGTGAGGACGTAGTGGCGGGGATTCGCACACCTCAGCCTATTGCCAGTTTGGAAAAAGATATGCCTGCAGTTTACCGTCAGTTTGTAGAGATCGGCCGGCTTTTGGAAAATCATTACCGGGATATGCAGGATATCGAGTTTACCGTGGAAAAAGGAAAGCTCTACATACTCCAGACAAGAAACGGGAAGCGCACTGCCGCTGCTGCCATTAAAGCTGCGGTGGATATGGTCTCGGAAGGATTGATCAGCAAAGAAGAGGCGATGCTCAGGGTGGATGCCAATCAAATCAACCAAGTACTACACCCCACTATCGACCCGACGGCTCAACTGCAAGTAGTTGCCACCGGCCTTCCTGCTTCTCCGGGAGCAGCATCCGGGCAGGTTGTCTTTGATGCCGACGAAGCCGAAAAAATGGGTAAGGAAGGCAAAAAAGTAATCCTGGTGCGGACGGAAACAACTCCTGATGATATCCACGGTTTGGTGCAGTCCCAAGGTGTTTTGACCAGTAGGGGTGGCATGACCAGTCACGCCGCTGTAGTTGCCCGGGGGATGGGCAAACCCGCAGTCTGCGGCTGTGAAGCTTTAAAAATTGACTACCACAAGGGAATTATTGAGATAGATAATACTGTCGTAAAAGAAGGCGATATTCTTTCAATCGATGGGGCTACCGGCCAAGTAATGCTTGGTGAGGTGCCGACCTTACCGCCGGCCTTAGGAGGAGAGTTTGCCCAATTCTTAGCTTGGGCGGATGAAATTCGCACGATGGGGGTAAGGGCGAACGCTGACACACCGGAAGACGCCCAAAAAGCACGGGAATTTGGAGCAGAAGGTATTGGCCTTACTCGAACAGAGCACATGTTTATGCAGCAGGATCGTTTACCGATCGTGCAGGAAATGATCTTGGCGGAAACTAAAGAACAGAGGGAGAAAGCGCTCGCGAAGCTTTTGCCTGTGCAGCAAGGTGATTTTTATGGAATTCTTAAAGCGATGGCAGGATTCCCGGTGTGCATCCGACTTCTTGACCCGCCGCTGCACGAATTCCTTCCTAACCGGGAAGAACTTCTAGTGGAAATCACTAAATTGAAGTGTACCAATGACGTTCCGGAAGTGATTAAAGAAAAAGAAGAACTCATGAAAAAAGTGGAGGCGCTCCATGAATTCAACCCAATGCTCGGCCACCGGGGCTGCCGTTTGGGAATTACCTACCCGGATATCTATGCCATGCAGGCCAGGGCTATTTTCCAGGCTACCGCTCAATTAGTGAAGGAAGGGATAAAAGCCATTCCAGAAGTGGAAATTCCCTTGGTGATTCATGTTAACGAGCTGGCAATCCTTAGAGCAATGATTGTAAAAATCGCGGATGAAGTGATGAAGGAAACAGGTGTTATCTTTGAATATACGGTGGGCACGATGATTGAAGTGCCCAGAGCTGCCCTGACGGCAGACGAAGTGGCAAGAGAAGCCGACTTTTTCTCCTTTGGAACCAACGACTTGACTCAGACCACTTTTGGTTTTTCCCGTGACGATGCTGAGGGCAAATTCCTTCAACACTATGTGGATGGGAAAGTGCTGAAAGAAAATCCGTTTGTTACACTGGACCCGGTGGGCGTTGGAAAATTAATGGAGTTCGCCGTGAAGCAAGGGCGGTCCACTAAGCCGAACCTGCTAATCGGTATCTGCGGAGAACACGGCGGAGATCCGGATTCCATTGAAACATGCTACAAACTAGGATTGAACTTTGTCAGCTGCTCTACCTTCCGCGTCCCGATCGCGAGACTGGCCGCTGCTCAAGCTGCGATACGTTCTCCTCATTAATTGATTGACAACGTCCTTCAATTTAATTAGAGACATATACACAAAAACCTAGACGTATAACCAAATCGATTGCTCCCTACAGCGCCGGTATAAGATAGCAGGGTGTGATGTAATTCAGGACGCAGTCAGACACAAAGACTAATCGAAATAGTCATTAACTAATATAAAATAGGGTATTGCAACTTAATTTTAAAGTGCAGTGCCCTTTTTTGCTTGGTTGAAGGACCTTTTCCTTCTACGTTACAAGATACAATGGCAAGAATTTATTCAGAGTGACGTACAGAGTCCTGGTTATCTGGGCTGTCATTGCTGTTATACTCGGGATTATGTTTATCATCGGAAGCGCCAATATGTCCAGGACACAAGGGTCTTGAACCATAAGAAACAAATAATTCTAAACACAGGTTGACATTTGTATACCATAATAGTATTATTAGGTAGACAGATGTCAACTTCTATTAATAGGAGGATTAAATATGAAACGAATCAATTTATCTGACGGTGAGTGGAATATCATGAATGTTCTATGGGAAACTGCTCCCCAGACCATTACCCAGCTTACGGCTGCGCTGAAGGAATCCACAGGTTGGAGCAAGCATACTATTATTACCATGCTTGGCCGTATGGAATCCAAGGGGGCGGTAAGATATGAGAAAGGGGCTAAGGCAAAGCAATATTATCCGGCAGTAGAGCGTGCCGAAACGGCATTGGAAGAAACCGAAAGCTTTCTCGACAAAGTCTATTCCGGAAGCTTGGGCCTGATGGTTAACACAATGGTTGAGAAAAACAGCTTATCAAAGGAAGAAATCGAAGAGTTATATGCCAT
The DNA here is from genome assembly GCA_050945755.1 of Bacillota bacterium. Taxonomy (GTDB): domain Bacteria; phylum Bacillota; class Dehalobacteriia; order Dehalobacteriales; family Dehalobacteriaceae; genus JAQVXR01. The sequence goes on from JBMNTN010000004.1 coordinate 65,874, forward strand.
ATTAAAAAGGGCAGAGGAGGAAGAGAAATGATTGATACAATTATATCTTCATCTGCGCTGATTCTGATCATACTTGCCGTAAGGTTTGTGTTTAAGGGAAAAATCAATCCCATGGTGCAGTATGGACTCTGGAGTCTTGTGGTACTTAGGCTTGCGGCCTTTGGCTTGTTTGACCTTCACCAGGTAGAAAGTGCATTCAGTGTAATGAACGCAGTAAGCAGTGCTGAAGCAACAATTCGCGGAGCTTCGGATGTCGAGCAGGTCCTTGCAGGTCATGCAGAGGCGGAAGCAATTGATAATGCCGTACTGATTATGAATAATGTGCAAACTGGTGTCATGACCAGTGGTGAGGGAATTTCCGCTGCAGCAGCCATAGACTGGCAGCTTTTGATGATGATTGTCTGGGCAGTAGGGGCCTTTGCTTTAGCGTTATGGCTCATTCATGTGAACCGCAAGTTTGGTAAGAAGATCTTTAATAACAGAATGTTTCTAATGACCGTTAGAGCAGATGAAAACGGGCTTGTTCATCGAGGGGCCGATATTAAAACAACAAAATTGCTGTCAGTATATGTGGTAGAAGGTCTTGATTCCCCATGTCTCATGGGTTACAAGGGGGAAGCGGCCATATATGTACCTTCTGAGGTAGCTGCAGATCAGGAAAAGCTTCGTTTTGCCATTGCTCATGAGCTATGTCATTATAAGCACCATGATTTGATCTGGGCAATTGTCAGAGGCGGACTGTTGGCATTTTACTGGTTCAATCCCTTGGTATGGGTAGCTGCAATTATGTCCAAACGTGATTGCGAGTTGGCCTGCGATTACGGTGTACTTAAGGAAATAGGAAAGGAAGACCGGTTGGCCTATGGAAGAACCTTAGTGGATCTAATAAGTCAGACTGGTCATAGGAGCGATGTTTTACAAATGGCAACCACCATGTATGGTAGTACAAATGGGGTAAAGGAGAGGATCACCATGATTGCAAAGAATAAGAAAATGAAGACTACGACCTTGATTGCCGTGCTGTTGATTGCAATATTTGCTGTCGGTTGTACCTTTACCGCAGCGCCAAACAATGTAGAGGGCTTGAGTAATGACGACAAAAATGAGATCGAGGCTTTCGCCATTAAATGGGCGGATGCGTATTCAGATAGAGATGCGGAGACCATTTACGGTTTGTGCGAAAATAAGGAACTGTATTTAACAATTGGCGGCGTATCGGAAAATGGAGAGTATTGGATGGGTATGTCCAGCCCATGGCCTTGGAATAAAGATTATGTCATAGATATAGTGGATTCTTCTCATATTGATATATATTACTATTTTAGAACATCAAGCCCAACGGTTTATACACTTAAAGAAACTGTTATAATTAAGGAAATAAACGGCGAATATAAGGCAATAGAGGAGAGTTGGAAGAGTTTTGATAAGATTGAATCTAAGGCTGATTTTAATGAAGCATATAAGTATGGATTTCCTGATTTCTCAGAGTTTGCTGCTGCCTATCAATCTCAAGCAGATGATGTAAAGTATAATAAAGGCAGGAAAACAATCCTTGAAAATCCTGTATCGGCAGCAATAGATCAACTAAATCTTGTGGGAGCCAAGGTCTCGGCTACTTACGAAGACCGAACCACAGACCCCGCAATATTTGGAGTTAAATTTAAATGGGATGACGGCGAAGTAGAAGTCAAATTGATCCAGCCAATGTTAACCGACGAGAACGGAGCCAAAAGACAGGCATCAATCTGGATCGTAGTTAACGAAGATCCTACAGATAACAATGCTATAAATAACGGTACTACAACCAGTGATCCGCAACACATCGAAAAAATAAGTGCTTATATGGAAGAAGAATGTAGAAAGGTTTTTTCTCCATACTATGAGCTATTGGATTTTCAAATATCAGATTATCAGGAAGAAGTTATAAATGGGAATGTTGAAGCTACATTTTTCTATAAGATAATAAGTAAAAATTATGATAAAGACCCAGACACAGTAGGATATATTAAAGAGGCGAAGGAAAGTGGAAATAAAAATTATCAGCAAATGTATGATGAATATTTACAACCAAGGGAAATGAATTTTCATTTAAAAGTTGTGATAGATAAAAATGATTTAATAATTGTATACTCCAATATTTCCCCTAAAGGAATTGAATGGGAGGAAACGAAAATGTCTGATTTTATTTTGAAATAGCTTTTGAAGGAATAAAAGTTTATTTATATACGAGGTATATTGCTGTGAAAAAACGGCGATTGTACTATTTTGATAGCTGCTGCCCAGGCAGCCCTCCAGTAAGGCAAATTAAAATCACAAGGGTATCGCGCCTCATAGGTGTGATACCCTGTTTTTATATCGCTTCTTTTAATATTACAATTCGATATTTTTATTTTAAATAAAGGCGAGTATTTAAAAATTGGAGTGTTTTTTACCCTCTGATACAATAAAATAAAAAAAGCATGAGTAAATTAAGCTTAGTCGTTTGCATGGAAAAGACATGTTATAATTTGATAGCTAGTAGAAAAATATGTTAATTGCGTATTTCGGCTGCATCCGGACACCCATTCCGGAAACATCCGGACAGCGTAACGGCCATATTCGGACACTGATTTCGGAAATATCCGGACAGTAATTTCAGCATATCCGGACACCTTGTCGAGTTAATAAAAAAACTGGTACCCTTTAATCAGACCGATTAAAGGGGGCCAAAAGATGAGGAGACTGGATATGCTGAAAGCAAGAGAAATTCTACGACTAAAACATGAATTAGGACTATCCTTAAGGGAGATTGCAAAATCCTGCAATTGTGGCAAAACCACCGTATCAGAAGTGCTAGAACGTGCGAAAAAGGCTGAGATATCCTGGCCGGTAGATCTTAGTGACAAACAATTGATGTCTTTGCTCTATCCACCTGTAGAAAATAAAAATACAATACCTGAACCAGATATGGAATATGTCTTCT